>JAIEOP010000006.1 GCA_019750465.1 Acetobacteraceae bacterium
TAAAACGAACCCTCGATACAACCAGAAACGTTCGCATCTTTGATGCTCGCAATCCGCAGGGGTTGTCACCGCCTTAGAGCGATATCGGTAGCATTCCGCTTTTTTGCTCAATCTGGCATTGCGAAACTCATAGCTTTATTCCAATAGTAGCGGCAAGGGTTCTCTCGCGATTCCGACAGGAGCAGCGGCAAGTGGGCGGGGACGCAGGCAAAGCGGGGCTCTTCACGTGGACATGACACGCGATCTGAATCACGCCGCCCCCTGCCGGGCGGGGCATATGCAAGGGCTGGGACCAGACGCGCGTATCGAGACGCTTGAGGGCGCGCGCTGGGGCAGCCTGGTGGCACCGCACAAGGCCTCGGCCCTGGACGTTGGCGATGCGTTCCGCGTCGTGCTCTTCGGCAGCTTCTGGATCGGCCATGCCGCGCTGCGCGGAATTCTGTCCTATCAGCGGCAGGGACCGGCGGCGGCGCGGCTGGCCGGAGTCGTCACCGACGACCCGATCACGCCGCATGCCCGCATCAGCCTGAAGAAGCGCGCCTGGGGCCTGATGACGGAGCCGGAGCGGCTCGCGGTGAAGCTGGCGCTGGTCCGCACGGCCGTGGATGCCGGCGTGCCGGTCTATACCGGCGAGATCAAGACGCCGGGCTTCCGCCGCCTGCTCGCGGAATGGCGGCCGCATGCGATCATCACGTGCGGCTTTGGCCAGTTGCTGGACCGGACGATCCTCGAGGCGGTACCCCATGGCGCCTACAACTGCCATCCGACCGATCTCGCCAATGGCCATGGCGCCGGTCCGGCGCCGTGGGACGACATGACGGCGCGCGGCGTGCACCACACGGTCTGGTCGGTGCACCAGATGACCGAAATCTTCGACGCGGGGCCGGTGATCGGGCAGACGCCGCCGATCAACGTGGGCGATGCGGCCGGCCGGGTGCCGGCGGACCGGCGCTCCTTCTTCTACAAGGTGCTGCCGCCGATCGGCTGGATGGTGATGCGCCTGCTGGATGCGCTGGTGCAGCGCCGCGCGCAGGGGCTGCGGGGGCCGCTGACGCGGGTCGACCTGGCCGATGGCATGCCGCCCGGGCTGCGACGCCGGCTGGACAGCCCCATCGCGCCGGACTGGCTGGACGCGCCGATCCCCGAGCCCGGGCCTGAGGAATTCGCCGCGTTGCGCGGCGACATGGCGCCGGAACGGCAGCGCCTGGCCGCGGCGGGGTAGCGCCCGGGCGCGCCGGCGATTTCCGCGGGCTCGCCTGGCCGCTATACCCCGGCCATGCCGCACGATGCCGCCCATGCCCCGTTCGATCCCCGCGCCGCGGGCTGGAAGCCCCTGCCTGCCGAGGACTATCCCGCCCTGATCGGCCCGTTCTGGGCCCGGCGCGAGCCCGGAGAACCCCGCGCCTGGCGCTACGGCTTCCTGGCCGAGAAGCGGCACGCCAATGTCGGCGGCGTGGTGCATGGCGGCATGCTGATGAGCTTCGCCGACGACGTGCTCGGCATGACCGTCTGGGAAGCGGCCGGCCGCAAGCCCTGCACCACGGTGCAGCTCAACCACCAGTTCATCGCCCCCGCGCGCATCGGCGACTTCGTCGAGGGTCGCGGCGAGGTGCTGCGCGCCACGCGCAGCGTGGTCTTCGTGCGCGGCACGCTGACCGCCGGCGACCGCACCCTTGTCGCCGCCGACGGGGTCTGGAAGATCCTCGGCGCCTGAGCGCGCCGCGGGCAATGCACAAGCAGGGAGGACGCAACGCCATGCGCAGCGCCGTCATCGTCTCCACCGCCCGCACGCCGATCGGGCGCGCCTACCGGGGCGCCTTCAACGACACCCAGGCGCAGGCCCTCGGCGGCCACGTCATCGCCGAGGCGGTGCGGCGCGCGGGCATCGACGCCGCGGAAGTCGAGGACGTGATCCTCGGCGCGGCGCTGCAGCAGGGCAGCACGGGCTCGAATTTCGCCCGGCAATGCGCGCTGCGTGCCGGCCTGCCGGACACCGTCCCCGGCATGAGCCTGGACCGGCAGTGCTCCTCCGGCCTGATGGGCATCGCCACGGCGGCGAAGCAGGTGATCGCCGACGGCATGCAGGTCGCGGTCGGCGGCGGCCTCGAATCCATCTCCCTCGTGCAGACCGAGAAGATGCGCCGCGACCGGCTGCGCGACCCCTGGCTGAGCGAGCATGTGCCCGGCCTCTACATGTCCATGCTGGAGACCGCCGAGATCGTGGCCGAGCGCTACCAGGTGGGCCGCGACGCGCAGGACGAATACGCGCTGCGCAGCCAGCAGCGCACCGCCGCCGCCCAGGCCGCCGGCCGCTTCGATGCGGAGATCGCGCCGATGCCGAGCGTGATGGCGATCGTGGACAAGGAGAGCGGCGCCGTCTCCCACAAGGAGGTCACGCTGACCAAGGACGAGGGCAACCGCCCGGAAACGACCCTGGAGGGGCTGAAGGGCCTCAAGCCGGTGTTCAAGGACGGCGTGCAGGTGAAGGAGGGCCGCTTCATCACCGCCGGCAACGCCAGCCAGCTCTCGGACGGCGCCAGCGCCGCCGTGGTGATGGAGGAGGCCGAAGCGTCGCGCCGTGGCCTGCACCCCTTGGGCATCTACCGCGGCATGGCGGTGGCCGGCTGCGACCCGGCGGAGATGGGCATCGGGCCTGTCTTCGCCGTGCCGAAGCTGCTGAAGCAGCACGGCCTGACGGTGGACGACATCGGCCTTTGGGAGCTGAACGAGGCTTTCGCCTGCCAGGTGCTGTACTGCCGCGACCGGCTCGGCATCCCGGACGAGCGGCTGAACGTCGATGGCGGCGCCATTGCCGTCGGCCATCCCTACGGCATGAGCGGCGCGCGCATGACCGGCCATGCGCTGATCGAGGGCAAGCGCCGCGGCGTGAAATACGTCGTGGTCACCATGTGCATTGGCGGCGGCCAGGGCGCGGCCGGTCTGTTCGAGGTCGCGTGACGCGATGCCGCGGGGCCCGGCATCGGGCCCCGCGGCATTGGCTCGTCACCCGTGGAGGACCGGACCTTGCGGAGGAACGGGCACACGCGCGGCCGTGCCCCGGCGGGAGCGTCGTTCCGGGACGGCTCAGATGCGCGACGCGGCGGCGCGACGCGTGCCTCGCACCGGCGGTTCCGCCACGTCGCGCGCACTGATTTCCGCCAGCAGCGTCCACACCCGATCGGGGTCCAGCCGGACCTCCGGATCGTTGAGCAGCCGGTCCAACTCGGCCAGCTTCGCCTCGAACTCGCGATCGGTCATGCGCTGATCATGTCCCTGCGTCGGTAGCCGCCCGGAGCAGGACCATCCGGAGCAGGACCATCCGGAGCAGGACCATCCGGAGCAGGACCGTCCGGAGCAGGGCCGATTGCAACCATGTGACTGCGGCAACGTGGCGGAATCGCGGAGGTTGCCCGGCAGGACAGGGGCGGGCGCCTGGCGTTCGAAACCGCTCCATGTCGGCGCTCCGCCCTCGACAGGCCGCAGCGCCGCCGATTAGGGCCGGGAATGCGTCAGCATTTCATGAAGGAGGCCCCATCGTTCGGAGGCGATTGTACGTGCGAAGGGATGCTCTCCTGAGACCACGGAGCTTTTCCCGCGGCATTGCCCGAGGCAACGCGTCTCCCACCGCAGGCCATCAAACCGAGGACGCGATCGCCGCCGCCAGGCCCGGGTGCTTCGCCGCCGGGTGGCCCGGGTTGCGGAAGCGCAGCTCCCCGCCGTCCGCCGCGTCGGGGGGCCCCGCGCCCAGCAGCTCCAGGCGGGAGGCGCAGGATACCGCCACCACCGGCCGTGCCGCCGCGGTGGTGAGGAAGCGGCGCACCGCCCCCTCCAGCTCCAGCCGCTCGCGCAGCAGGCGCCACTCCTCCCTGTCCAGGTCATCGAGGAAGGCGGCCAGGATGCCCGGCACCTTGCCGCCCGTGAGCCGGCCCTCGGCCGCCAGGGACAGGCGCCGGCAGACCGCGGCGGCGATCTCGTTCTCCCGGCCCGCGCGCGCGGCCATGACGAAGACGCTGCCGCTGCGCGGATCGGTGGTCAGCGCGAGGTGCGCCTCATGGCCGAACTGCGCGCGGAGCCGGGCCGGCAGGCCGCCGCCCTCGCCTGCCGCCTGGGCGCCGGCGATCATCAGCGGATCGAGCTTGAGCACCGCCTGGGCGCCGGAGTCCTGGCGCTTCTCGGCGGCCAGCATCTCGGTGATGCGCTGGTAGAGGCCAGCAAGCTGGTCGGCGCCGGCCAGCCCGTCCGGCAGGGTCATCTTCAGCAGGTAGCGGCCGGGATGCGCGGCCAGCCAGGACTGCAGCTCCGGGTTCACCCGATCCACCAGCGCATACCAGTCGCCGCGATGCAGGTGCCGGCCCTCCTCGGCCGAGATGGTCTCGACGGCCACTTCGGCGGTGATGCCGCCCTGGGTGATCTCCAGGTCGTGCGCCGTGCCCTCGGCCAGGCCGGTGAAGCGCACCTCGAAGCCGCGGGCACGCTGCAGGGCGGCGACCCGGATGAGGTGGAACAGCGGGATCAGCGTCGCCTCGCCGGTCAGGCCGGCGAGGAGGCGCTCGCGCAGCCGGGCCTTCGGGCCGGCGGGCAGGCTGGCGGCAAGGCGCACGGCTTCCTGGGCCAGGCCGCAGAGGCGGCGCTCGGCGGGGCTGAGCGTGCCGGCGGCGCGCCGGTCGCAGAGCCGGGCCAGGGCGAGCTCCAGCGCGTGGCGCTGTTGCGCGCCGCGGCCGCTCAGCGAGCCGGGTTGCAGGCGCGTGCCGAGATCCGCCATGCGCGCTGTCCAGGCCCGTTTGCCGCACAGGGTCACGAACGCGTCGAGGGCGCGTGCATCCGGCTGCGGATCGGCGAAGGGCATGGCTGGCGCTCGCTCGGGTTCCTGATTGCCTAACCGCATCCGGGCGGCGTCCGTCAAGTCCTGAGCCGTCCGGTCGGTGCAGCTGGCACGATGTTCAGGCCGCAAGGCCCGAGGTACCCGCCGGCGCGCCGCCCTCGGTGCCGCAGCCCCAGTGCAGCCGGGCCCAGGCGCGCTCGTGCAGGTAGAACAGCACCAGCTTGGTGATCACCTCCGTGCCGGCGATGCCACCGGCAAGCAGGGCCTGGCCGGTGATGAGCCAGCTGATCAGGAAGGTGTCGAGCGTCCCCGTGGCGCGCCAGCTGATGGCCTTGGCCAGGCTGCGGCCGCGCAACTCGCGATCGGTGCCGCGGCCCCAGTGGATGCGCGCCCAGACCCGCTCATGCCCGTAGAAAAGGACGATCTTGGTGGCGACTTCGGTCGCGGCGATGCCACCGGCAAGCAGGGCCTGGCCGGTGATGAGCCAGCTGATCAGGAAGGTGTCGAGCGTCCCAGTGACGCGCCAGCTGATGGCCTTGGCAAGGCTGCGTGCATGGGAGTCCGTCATCGGCGGGCGGGTCCTCTGGGGGCTGCCGACCGTGTCGGCGCCGCATCCAGTTTAACCCTATATATCTAGAAGGGATTTGTCTCCCTAATTGCGCGGCAGCCGCGCAGCCGCCGGAGCGTCCGGGTTCTGCGCCCGGTGCCGCAGCAGGTGGTCGGCCAGCACCAGCGCCAGCATCGCTTCCCCGACCGGGACGGCACGTATGCCGACGCAGGGGTCGTGGCGGCCGCGCGTGGTGACCTCCACCTCCCCGCCGAAGCGGTCCACCGCCCGGCGCGGCGTCAGGATGGAGGAGGTGGGCTTCACCGCGAAACGCGCCACGACGGGCTGGCCGGTGGAGATGCCGCCGAGGATGCCGCCGGCGCGGTTCGAGAGGAACCGCACCGTGCCGTCCGGGTCCATGCGCATCTCGTCGGCATTGTCCTCCCCGCTGAGCGCCGCCGCGGCGAAGCCCTCGCCGATCTCGACGCCCTTCACCGCGTTGATGCCCATCAGCGCCGCGGCGAGGTCGGCATCGAGCTTGCCGTAGATCGGCGCGCCGAGGCCGGGGGGGACGCCCTCCGCCACCACCTCGATGACGGCGCCGAGGGAGGAGCCGGATTTTCGGGCGCCGAGCAGCGCCGCCTCCCAGCGGGCGGCGGCGGCTGCGTCGGGGCAGAAGAATTCGTTGCGCACCACTTCGGCCCAGTCCCAGGCGGCGCGGTCGATGCGGTCCGGCCCGACCTGCACCAACGCGCCGCGGATGGTGATGCCGGCACCCAGCACCCGGCGCGCGACGGCGCCGGCGGCGACGCGCATCGCCGTCTCCCGTGCCGAGGAGCGGCCGCCGCCGCGGTAGTCGCGGCTGCCGTATTTCAGGTGATAGGTCAGGTCGGCATGGCCGGGGCGGAAGCGGTCCCGGATCTCGCCGTAATCGCGCGAGCGCTGGTCGGTGTTCTCGATGACGAGTGCGATCGGCGTGCCGGTGGTGACGCCCTCGAAGGTGCCGGAGAGGATGCGGACCTCGTCGGGTTCCTGCCGCTGCGTCACGAAGCGCGACTGCCCGGGCCGGCGGCGATCGAGGAAGGGCTGGATGTCGGCCTTGGTCAGCGGCAGGCCGGGCGGGCAGCCATCGACGACGCAGCCGATGGCGGGGCCGTGGGATTCGCCCCAGGTGGTGACGCGGAAGAGATGGCCGATCGTGTTGTGGGACATGGTGGTGGCCGCGCGCGGCGCGCGGTGGATCAGCCCTTCAGGACGCGCGCCAGCCCGACCAGGGCGCCGAGGATGGCAATGGTCTGAACGCCGATGGCGCCGACCATCCACTTGAGGATATCGGCCTTGAGCTCGGCGATGTCGGCCTTGGTGCCGGCCCGGAGGGAGCCGATGTCGGCCTTCGTGCTGGTCCGGAGGGTGTCGATGTCGGCCTTCGTGCTGGTCCGGAGGGTGTCGATGTCGGCCTTCGTGCCGGCCCGGAGGGAGTCGAGGTCGGCCTTGGTGCCGGCCCGGAGGGAGTCGAGGTCGGCCTTGGTGCCGGCTCGCAGCCCGTCGATCTCCATCCGCAGCCCCTGGATGTCCGATTTGGTCGCCAGGTGCGAAAGGTCCACGTCCTGCGCCCGCCGCACGGCACGCGTCACCGCCTCGGCCTGGGCTTCCGAAAACCCGGCGGCCTGCAGCTCCTTCACCACCGCATGCGTGTCGAGCGCCACAACCGCCACGTCGCCAACCTCGCTCCCGTCCGCGGTGTCTAGCAGGAACGGCGCGCGGAGACCAAGCGTTCGGTCTCAGACCGTCGCAATGTCCGGCGCGTCCGGGTTCTTCATCCCCACCAGGTGGTAGCCGCAATCCACGTGGTGCACCTCCCCGGTCACGCCGGAGCCGAGGTCGCTCAGCAGGTACAGCCCCGCGCCGCCGACATCCTCGATGGTGACGTTGCGGCGCAGCGGCGCGTTCAGCTGGTTCCACTTCAGGATGTAGCGGAAGTCGCCGATGCCGCTGGCCGCCAGCGTCTTGATCGGCCCCGCCGAGATCGCGTTCACCCGGATGCCGAGGCCGCCGAGGTCGGCGGCCAGGTAGCGCACGCTCGCCTCCAGCGCCGCCTTGGCGACGCCCATGACGTTGTAGTGCGGCGTCACCCGCTCGGCGCCGAGATAGCTCATGGTCAGCAGCGACCCGCCCGCCCGCATCAGCGGCACCGCGCGCTGAGCCACGGAGACGAAGGAGTAGCAGGAGATGTCGAGCGCCTGCAGGAAGGCCTCGCGCGGCGTGTCCAGGTAGCGCCCGCGCAGGTACTGCTTGTCGGCGAAGCCGATGGCATGCACCAGGAAATCCATGCCGCCCCACGCCGCCTCCAGCGCCGTGAAGGCGGCGTCCACGCTGGCATCGTCGGTCACGTCGCAGGGCAGCACGTGGCGCGCGCCGATGCTCTCGGCCAAGGGGCGCACCCGCTTCTCCAGCGCCTCACCCTGATAGGTGAAGGCGACCTCGGCGCCCTGCGCGGCGACCGCGCGCGCGATGCCCCAGGCGATCGAGCGGTCGTTCGCCACGCCCATGACCAGGCCGCGGCGGCCCGCCATCAGCGTGCCGACGGGAATCGCGGCGGCGACGGGCTCGGCGTCGGGCATGCGCATGGGGACCAGCGGATGTTCGGTTGCGGAAGGCCGGTTCGTGGTGGCACACCCCCGCCGGGCGGGCAAGGGGCTTGCCCATGGCGCGGCCGCCCCCAGCATGAGCCCTGGCGCCTCGCGCCCAAGGACCCCCGCAGCATGCCCGAATGCACCCCCGACGCCGACCCCATCGCCCGCTTCGAGGCCTGGATGGCCGAGGCCGAGCGCGGCGAGCCCAACGACGCCAATGCCGTCTGCCTCGCCACCAGCACGCCGGATGGCCGTCCCTCGGCGCGCATGGTGCTGCTGAAGGGCGTCGACCGCGATCGTCCCGGTGGCGGCTTCGTGTTCTACACCAACCTCGACAGCCGCAAGGGCGGGGAGTTGCGCGCCAACCCGCGTGCGGCGCTGTGCTTCCACTGGAAGTCGCTTCAGCGCAGCGTGCGGGTGGAGGGCCCGGTCGAGCCCGTCAGCGCCGAGGAGGCCGATGCCTATTACGCGTCGCGTGCACGCGGTTCGCGCATCGGCGCCTGGGCCAGCCGGCAGTCGCGGCCGCTGGAAAGCCGCTTCGCGCTGGAGCGCGCGGTGGCGGAATACACCATGAAATTCGGCCTGGGCGCGATTCCCCGCCCGGCATTCTGGTCCGGTTTCCGCGTGCTGCCCGAACGCATCGAATTCTGGCGCGACATGCCCTTCCGGCTGCACGACCGGCAGGTCTTCCACCGCGAACCGGGCGGCGGCTGGCGCATTGAGGCGCTCTACCCCTGAGCGCCGCGCACCCAGGCGACGCTCCCCTGCGCATCCCGGCCGAGCAGCGGGAGGCCGCCGCATTCCTCGCGCACCTGACCGGCGCCGCGGCGCCGATTGAGACGCATATCTCCGCCGTCTTCGTCGGCCCGCGCGACGCGTACAAGCTGAAGAAGGCGGTGGCGCTCGGCTTCCTCGACTTCTCCACGCTCGCGGCGCGCGAGCGCTTCGCGCGCCGCGAGCTGGCGCTCAACGCGCCGCATGCGCCGGCGCTGTACCGCGACGTGCTGCCGCTTCGCCGCGGCGCCGACGGCGCGCTGCGGCTCGGCGGCGAGGACGGCGCGGTGGTGGACTGGGTGCTGCGCATGGCGCCGATCCCCGCGGCGGACTTCCTGGATGCGGTGGCGGCGCGCGGCGCGCTGACGCCGGCGCTGCTGGACGCCACGGCCGATGCCGTCGCGGCGATGCACGCCGCGCTGCCGCCGGTCACCGGCTTCGACGCGCCGGCGGCGATGCGCCGGGTGCTGGCCGGCAACCTGGATGCCGCGCGCGCGGCCGGGCTGCCGGCGGCGCGCATCGCCGCGCTCGGCGCCGCCGCGGCGGCCTCGATCGAGGGCGTGGCGCCGAAGCTCGCGGCGCGCGCGGCGGAGGGGCGGGTGCGGCGCTGCCATGGCGACCTGCACCTCGGCAACCTCTGCCTCATCGAGGGCCGACCGACGCCCTTCGACGCACTGGAATTCGACGAAGCCCTGGCGACGATCGATACCGGCTACGACCTTGCCTTCCTGCTCATGGACCTGGAGCACCTGGTGGGCCGCGCGGCGGCGAACCGCGTGCTGAACCGCACTGTCGCCCGCACCGGCGACGCCGGCCTGACCGCCGCGCTGCCGCCCTGGCTGGCGCTGCGCGCGCTGATCCGCGCGCATGTCGAGGCACGGCGCGGCCAGGGTGTGTGCGGCACGCCGGGCGATGCCGCCGCCGATCCGCGGCATGACGCCCTGGCCTATCTCTCGCGGGCCGAGGAATTCCTGGCGCCTGCGCCGGCGCGGGTGGTGGCGATCGGCGGGTTGCAGGGCACCGGCAAGAGCACGCTCGCCCGCGCCCTGGCGCCGGGAATCGGGGCCGCGCCGGGAGCGCTGGTGCTGCGTTCGGACGAGATCCGGAAGCGCCGCCACGGCGCCGCGCCGGAGGACCGCCTGCCGCCCGAAGCCTATGGCGCCGCCGCCAGTGCCGGCGTCTTCGCCGAGCTTTTCGCGCTCGCCGCCGGCGTGGCGCGCGGCGGCCATGCGGTGATCGCCGACGCCGCCTTCCTCGATGCCGGCGACCGCGCCGGCATCGCCGCGGCCGCGGCGGCGGCGGGGGTGCCCTTCACCGGAGTCTGGCTGACCGCGCCGCTCGATGTGCTGCGCGCCCGCGTGGCGGCGCGGCGGGACGATGCGTCGGACGCGACGGTCGCCGTGCTGGAGGCCGCCGCGGCGGCGCATGCCGAGGCGCCGCCGCCGGCGGGCTGGGTGGTGCTGGATGCCGCCGGCGATCCGCTGCCGGCGGCGCAGGCGGCATTGGCGCGGGGCGGCTGACGCCGCCTCAGGCCTGCCAGAACCACTTCCGCGCCTCGCTGGCCGCGGCGTCCGGCGTGAGGCCGATGTCGCGCAGCCCGCGCGTATCCAGGCGGGCCAGCACGCGGCGTTCCCGCGACCGCGCCAGCATCAGCCAGCCTATCCGTCCGGCCACCTGCGGGAGGCTGGCCGCACCGCGTCGGACCATGCTCCGGGCAGGGCTTCCCGTGCCATGCGTGAATGCAATGTCCGACATGGTCGTGCCCCTCATCTCACGGTGTTGGCGCGCCCATGATCCTGGGCCTGCGCAGCATCCGCGACAAACCAATTCGCTTGTGGATGAGCATAAGCCAGGCTACGCCATTTCCCATGCCTGGCAGACTTCCCCCGCTCGCTTCGCTGCGTGCCTTCGAGGCGGCCGCGCGCCACCTCAGCTTCGCCAGGGCGGCGGATGACCTGGCGGTGACGCCGGGCGCCATCAGCCAGCAGGTGAAGCAGCTTGAAGACTGGCTGGGCGTGGCGTTGTTCCGCCGCCTGCCGAAGGGCGTGCTGCTGACCGATGCCGGCCAGCTCTACGGCAGCGAATTGCGCGAGGTCTTCGCCCGGCTGACGCTGGCCAGCGAGCGGGCCCGGCGCCATGCCGCCTCGCCCATCCTGACCGTCAGCATGGTGCCGTCGCTGGCGACGCGCTGGCTCATCCCGCGGCTCGGCAGCTTCCGCGCGCGGCATCCGGAGATCGACCTGCGCCTTGAGGTGAACTCGAACGCCACCGACTTCACGCGCGAGAACGTGGATGCGGGAATCCGCCAGGGCCGCGGGCCGGGCTGGCCCGGGCTGCACGCCGACCCGCTGTTTCCCAGCATCATCTTCCCGGTCTGCAGCCCGCGCCTGCTGGAGGAGGGGCCGCCGCTGCGGGGGCCTGCCGATCTCGCGCGGTTCACCCTGCTGCACGAGGACCCCTGGGTGGACGCGCAGGGCCGCGCGCAGGAGCTGACCTGGCGGGATTGGCTCGCGGCGGTCGGCGCCGCCGAGGTGGATGCGACGCGCGGTCCGCATTTCAGCCAGACGCAGATGAGCCTGCGGGCGGCGCTGGCCGGGCAGGGCGTCGCGCTGGCCAATGCCGTGCTCGCCGGCGAGGACCTGCGCGCGGGGCGGCTGGTGCGTGCGCTGCCGCAGGAGGTCGAGGCCGGGAGCAGCTATTGGTTCGTCTGCCCGGAAGCGGCGCTCGGCCAGCCCCGGCTCGCCGCCTTCCGCGCCTGGCTGCTGGAGGAGGCGGCGCAGGAACGCGCCGGAGGGTGAGCGCCAGGGTGAGCGCCAGGGTGAGCGCCGGAGATGTGGGTGGCTTTCCACCGTTTCGTGCTACGCTTGCCGCACACGCGCCGTTTGGGAGACGCGCCATGGCCTATCGTCGCCTGCTGCTGCCGCTGACCGGCACCGCGGCCGGGGAAGCCGCGCTCGCCACCGCCCTGATGGTGGCGCGGATCTGGAACGCCCATGTCCATTGCCTGCACGTGCGCGTCGATGCGCGCGACGTGGCGCCGCTGGCCGGCGAGGGCCTGTCCGGCGCCATGATCGAGGAGATGATGGCCGCGACCGAGCGCGAGAGCGGCGAGCGCGCCAACCGCGTGCGCGCCCTGTTCGAACGCTTCACCGAGCATGCCGGCGGCGTCACCCTGGCGATGAGCGCCGAGACCGCGCTGAAGACCGACGGGCCGACGCTGTCCTTCGCCTCCATCGCGGGGCGGGAGGAGGACGTGGTGGCACAGCAGTCGCGGCTCTACGACATGGCCGTGGTGCCGCACCCGGAGGCGGGGGAGGACATCTCCTCCTCCGACGCGCTGCATGCCGTGCTGTTCGACAGCGGCCGGCCGGTGCTGATCGCGCCGCGCGAGGTGCCGGCCACCATCGGCACCCGCGTCTGCATCGCCTGGAACGGCAGCGCCGAGAGCGCCGCGGCGGTCGCGGCCTCGCTGCCCTGGCTGCACCGTGCCCAGGCCGTGCGCGTGCTCTATGCCGACGAGTACCAGCGCCGCGGCCCGACCGTGGACGGCATCCTCAGCTACCTGCGCTGGCACGAGATCGAGGCCGAGAAGGTGCTGTTCAAGCCGATCACCAAGGAGGTCGGCGCCGGCCTGCTGGGCGCAGCGCGCGACTTCGGCGCCGACCTGCTGAGCATGGGCGCCTACAGCCATTCCCGCCTGCGCCAGCTCATCCTGGGCGGCGTGACGCGGCACGTGCTGGAGAATGCGGATATCCCTGTCCTGATGTGCCGGTGACCCGTCATTGCCGGGGGTGATGGCGGCCATTGCCGCCCGCCCCTGGAGCTGTCGCGGGCGCGGCGCCATCTGGCGCGGCAAGCGGCGGGGATGATGCCCCGCCCCCGGGAGGCCCGCGACCATGATCGACATCCGACCCTTCGCCACCCTCGGCGGCGCCGACCACGGCTGGCTGAAGGCCCGCCACCACTTCTCCTTCGCCGGCTACCATGACCCGGCGCGCATGCACTGGGGCCGGCTGCGCGTGTGGAACGACGACGAGATCGCGCCCGGCAAGGGCTTCGACCCGCATCCCCACCGTGACATGGAGATCATCACCTATGTCCGCGAGGGCGCCATCACCCACAAGGACAGCATGGGCAACGAGGGCCGCACCGAGGCCGGCGACGTGCAGATCATGTCGGCCGGCACCGGCGTGGTGCATGGCGAGTGGAACCTCGAGCCCGAGGTGACGAAGATCTTCCAGATCTGGATCATCCCCGACCGCCTCGGCGCCGCGCCGCACTGGGGCGCCAAGCGGTTCCCGAAGGCGGCCGCGCGCGACGCCGGCTTCGAGGTGCTGGCCAGCGGCCGTGCGCAGGATGCCGGCACCGGCGCGCTGCCGATCAACGTCGATGGCGCGGTGATGGCGGCGACGCTGCCGGCTGGGCAGGCGGTGACGCTCGATCTCGCGCCGGGACGCGCCGCCTACCTGGTGCCGGCGCGGGGCGCGGTGACGGTGAACGGCGCGGCGCTGGGTGCGCGCGACGGCGCCGCCATCCGCGAGGAGCGGCGGGTCGAGATCGCGGCCGCCGAGGATGCGGAGGTGGTTCTGGTGGAGGTCGCTGACGCGTGACGCTGCCGGCGGGGGGAGCGATCCCCCCGCCCACGGCTCAGGCGATGATGACGAAGTCCGCGATGCTCAGCGCGGGCAGGCCGAGGAAGGTGGCGATCACCGAGGCCCCGCCCGCGCCGTTGCCGTTCACGTCATGGGTCAGCACGCCGGTCGCCGTGTTGTAGATGAAGCGGACATCGGCGGTCGAGGCGGCGCCCGTTGCATTCGTCTCGAACTGCGCAGCGGTCAGGGCCACGCCGGCGACCAGGCCGCCGCCGAAGCCCGCGGCGGCGAAGGCGAGGTCGTCCTGCGCCGGATTGAAGCCCGCCACCGTGTCGTTGCCCTGGTTCGGCTGCATCCAGCGGAACAGGTCCCCCTGCGCGCCGCCATCGAGGCTGTCGGCCCCGCCGCCGCCCTCCAGCGTGTCGGCGCCGTCGCCGCCGAGCAGGGTATCGGCGCCGCCGCCGCCGATCAGCTCGTCCTTGCCGCCGAGGCCGCTGAGCAGGTTGGCGTTGCCGTTGCCGCGGATGACGTTGTTCAGCCCGTTGCCGGTGCCGTTCAGCGCGGCGCCGCCGAGCGTGAGGTTTTCGAGCTCGGCGCCGAGCACGTAGTCGAAGGTGACCCGCACCTCGTCCGTGCCGCCGAGGGCGAGTTCCACGATGATGTCGGCGGGGTCGTCGAGCAGGTAGGTGTCGTTGCCGCTGCCGCCGATCAGGCTGTCCGCGCCGGCGCCGCCATCCAGGAGGTCTGCGCCGTCACCGCCGTCGAGGGTGTCGTTGCCGGCGTTGCCGGTGAGCGTGTTCTTGCCCGCCGTGCCAATGATGGCGTTGTCGAGACTGTTGCCGGCGCCGGTCTTCGCCTTGCCTGTGAGCACGAGGGCTTCGAGGTTGTCGCCGAGCGTCCAGTTGACGGCGGACTGCACGGTATCGGTGCCCTCGCCGGCGAGTTCGCTGACGGTGTCTGCGGCGTTGTCCACGATGATCAGGTCGTTGCCGGTGCCGCCGGCCAGGCTGTCCGTGCCCTTGCCGCCGTCCAGCGTGTCGTCGTCCCCGAAGCCGCGCAGCGTGTCGTTGCCGTTGCGGCCGGAGAGAGAGTCGTCGCCGGCGAACCCCTGCAGCAGGTTGTCCGCCGTGCTGCCCAGCAGCGTATCGTCGCCGCTGCCGCCGCCGGCCTGCTCGAAGCCGGTGGCGCTGTCGGCGCTGCCCCAGCCGTCATCCGTCACCGTGCCCGCCTGCAGGTCGAGGATCACGCTGCCGGTGCTGTCGCCATGGCTGAGATAGTCGGTGCCGAGCCCGCCGATGATCACGTCGGCTCCAGCCTGGCCGCGGAACCAGTTGTCGCCATCATCGCCGATCAGGCTGTCGGCGAAGTCGCTGCCGCGGGCGGAGCCGATGTCGAACAGCGTGTCCGTATTGCCCCAGCCGTCAATCGCGGTCTGGGTGACGAGGTTCACGGTGACGCCGAAGCCGTCGGCATTGGCATCCGCGTCGCGCCGATGGTCGGCGCTGATCCAGCGCCCCTCGCCTGCGACGCCGCGGATCGTGTCCGCGCCCTGGTTACCGCGCAGGTAGGATTGCTGGCGGGTGCCGCTGGGCGCGAGCTCGGTGATCACCTTGCCGGTGAGGTCGTCGTTGAAGTTCCACCCGATCAGCATTTCGACGGTGTTGGTGGAGCCGCCCAGGATGCTTTCGGCGCTGCCCCACCCATCATTGGCGATAAGGCCGGTGAGCAGGCTGGCCTCCACGCCCAGGGTCGGCATCGCCTCGCTGGCGGAGTAGCGCTCGAAGCTGAGGAGGTCGTAGCCGGCGCCACCGTCGAAGATGTCGATGCCCTGGCCGCCGCCGATCGTGTCGTCGCCGTCGCCGGCGATGATGGTGTCGTTGCCCGCCCAGCCATACAGCCGGTCGGCGCGGGCGCCGCCCTGGATGATATCGCCGGAGTTCGAGCCGAGCACGCCCTGGATGCTGTCGTAGCTGTCGGTGAAGCCGAAGCCGTCGCCCCCGGTGCGGGCGAGAACCAGTACGCCGTTCAGGGTCGCGTCGGCGTCGGAGAGGTTGACGCGGATGCCGTTCGGATCCTCGCGGTAATCGGCGACGACGCGGGTGTCGAGGCCCGGGGCGCGAAGCATGTCGTTGCCGCCAAGGCCGCGGACATTGCTGTTCAGGTCGGCCATCGCGCGGCCGGTGAGGTCGTCATTGAGGAAGCTACCGTGCACTGCTTCGATGTTCGTGAAGGTATCCGCGAAGCCCCAGTTATCGGTGCCGGTGCCGTCCTCCAGGTTGATCGTCACGCCAGCCTGCGGCACCGTGTTGAACACAAAGCCCGTAGAGCTGTAGCGCACCGTGTCGTAGCCACCTTGTCCGTCGATGGTGTCCTTGCCAGCGACGGGGCGGAACTCATTGTCGCTGTCGCTTCCGGTCAGCACATCGTCGAAGTCGCTTCCGGCGAGGTTCTCGAAGCCGGTCAGCGTCTGCACCGCGCCGGCGACTGTGGCGCTGCCTGTTGCGAGATTGGCTTGGATGCCAACGCCTGTCGTCCCTCCGCCGGCAGGCACGAAGTCGATGTAGGTCGCCTGGTCGTTGCCGCTGCCCGCATCGACGATGTCCGCTCCGCCCATTCCCAGCATGAAGCGTTCTGACGCGCCGCTCCCCGTTATCGAGTCGGCCTGGACGGTGCCGCGGATGCCGCGCACGGTGTCCAGCGTATCGACCTCACCGCCCGCCAAGCTGACGCTGCCGCTGTTGCCGAGGATGGCTGTGATGGGTCCGGTGCGCGCGCTGTAGTCGGCAAAATTCTCCACCTGCCCGAAGCCGCGGACGGTATCATTGCCAGCGCCGCCATCGAGGTAGAGGTTGAAGCCGCCCGCCGCCGAGACTCGACCTCGCAACTCATCTGCGCCGTCATTGCCGAAGCTGAAGGAGATTGCAAAACCACCGCCGGTGACCAGCACGTCGTCGCCCGCGCCGCCGCGCAGCGTGTCCTGCCCGGCGCCGCCGGTCAGGCTGTCATTGCCGGCGCCGCCGTCCAGGAACTCGGATGCGACGCCGCCCACAATGACGTCGCCGAAGTCGGTACCCGTGACCGCCTCGACGCTCGCCAGCGTGTCGGTGCTGCCCCAGCCGTCCACCGCCGTGCCGGCGGCGACTGTCTCCGCGCCGACGACGACGCTCGCCGCCGACAGGTTGGCGACGATGCCGCGGGTGATCGGGCCAGCGGGATCGAAACCGTCGTCATTGTACGCGGCGCGGTCGAAGCCATTGCCGCCGTCGAGGAGGTCGGCGCCACTGCCGCCATAGAACCAGTCGTTGCCGTCCAGTGCGAGGATCGTGTCGTTCCCACCGCGGCCGAAGAAGTACTGGCCAAGGGCCGAGCCGGTGATGCTGTCCCCGAAGTCGCGGCTGCCGTGCGCATTCTCGATGCCAACAAGGGTGTCGCTGCCCACGCCCGCGCCGTTCGCTGTTCCCGCGGCGAGGTTGATGGTGACGCTGCCCGTCGCGTTCTCCCACAGCGCGACGTCGGTGCCGTCGCCTCCATCGATCACCTCCCCGTCGGAGCCGTTGACCAGGAAGTCGTTTCCGGCGCCGCCGCGCAGCGTGTTCGCGCCCGCCCCGCCCTCCAGCGTATCGTTCCCGTCCAGCCCCTGAATGGAGTCCGCGCCTGCGCCGGGAGTCCCGCCCGCCACGCCTGCCGAAACGCCGCCCGGCGTGATGGTGTCGTTGCCCGCGGTGCCCGTGATGTTCGCCATGATCGCCCGCCCGATGAAAGGTTCCGCAGAAGGCTACATCGCAGCCGAGTCACGCGGATAGCAACCGGGGGTAGCAACCCCTGCCAAGCCATACCTCAAATGCGGTATGGGCCTGGCGCTGGCGCTCAACCGATCCTCACCACCAGCTTGCCGAAATTCTCCCCCTTCAGCAGCCCGATGAAGGCCTCCGGCGCGCGGCGCAGGCCGTCCACCACGTCCTCCCGCCACTGCATCCGCCCCTCCTTCATCCAG
Source organism: Acetobacteraceae bacterium (assembly GCA_019750465.1). Taxonomy (GTDB): domain Bacteria; phylum Pseudomonadota; class Alphaproteobacteria; order Acetobacterales; family Acetobacteraceae; genus JAIEOP01. Next base: position 17,363 of record JAIEOP010000006.1, read on the forward strand.
CCCACCATCTCGCGCCGGAACTGCGGATAGCGCGGCCAGCCGTTGTCGCTGACGATGAAGCCCTGGATGCGCAGGCGCTTGCGCACGACGGCCATGAGGTTGGGCCCGGGCCGGACCTGCGTGTCGTTGTACTCTGCGATCATGCCGCACATCACCATGCGGCCGAAATCGTTCATGCGCGGGAAGACCTCGCGCTGCACGTCGCCGCCGACATTCTCCCAGTACACGTCGATGCCGCCCGGGCAATGCACGTCGAACCCCGCGCGCAGGTCGCCGCGATGGTCGATGCAGGCATCGAAGCCCAGCTCCTCGGTGACGAAGCGGCACTTCTTCTCCCCGCCCGCGACGCCGACCACGGTGCAGCCCCTGATCTTCGCGATCTGCCCCGCCACCTGGCCGACCGCGCCCGACGCGGCGCTGACCACAACGGTCTCGCCTGCCTTGGGCGTGCCGATATCCTCGAGCCCAACCCAGGCCGTCAGCCCCGGCATGCCCAGCACGCCGAGGCTGGCCGAGAGCGGCGCCTCCCCCGGATCGATCTTGAACAGCCGCGCCGGCGTGACGCAGGAGAAGCGCTGCCAGCCCGAGCCGCCCAGCACCGTGTCGCCCGGCGCGAAGCCCGGCGCGTTGGAGGCGACCACCTCGCCCGCCGTCTGCCCCTCCATCACGCCGCCGAGCGGCACCGGCTGGGCGTAGCTCTTCGCCTCCGACATCCGCCCGCGCATGTAGGGATCGAGCGAGAGGAAGCGTGCGCGCACCAGCACCTCGCCTGGCCCCGGGGTGGGGACCGGCGTCTCGACGATCTCGAAATCCTCCGGCACCGGCGCGCCGACGGGGCGGCGGCGCAGCAGCACCTGCAGGTTGGTCTCGGCCATGGCGGGTCTCCTCCCGGGTGTCGTGCCCAACATCGGGCCGCGGCCGCCGCGCGGGAAGGGGGCGCCTTGCCGGCCGTCGCCGCGGCGCCATCTCCCGACCATGCCCCGCCCGCCCGAACGCGTCGCCGACTATCCACGCCCGCCGCGGCTGGAGCGCGAGGCGCGGCGCGCGCGGATCATCCTCGGCGGCGAGACCATAGCTGACACGGGCGCCGATACCGGCGCGGCGTGGCGCGTGCTGGAGACCTTCCACCCGCCCACGATCTACCTGCCGCCGGCAGCGTTCCGGGCTGGCGTGCTGCGCCCCGCGCCGGGCGGGTCCTTCTGCGAATGGAAGGGCATGGCGCGCTACTGGACGCTCGCCGGCGGCGGCCGGCTGGCCGAGCGCGCCGGCTGGAGCTACCCGGACCCGACACCCGGCTTCGCCGCCCTGCGCGACCATGTCGCGGTCCATGCCGGCATGATGGACGCCTGCCTGCTGGACGAGGAGCTCGTCGCGCCGCAGCCGGGCGGCTTCTACGGCGGCTGGATCACGGCGGAACTGGTCGGGCCCTTCAAGGGCGGACCCGGCACGCTCGGCTGGTAGCTACGCGGCGGAGGCGACGCCGCCATCCTGGTCCGGCCGCGCCGTCTCATGCCGCCGCCGGTCCTCTTCGGTCCAGGGCCGCAGCGCGGGAGGGATGGCGAAGTCGCGCGGCACCTCGAAGTCGCGCCGTGCGGCGCCGCGCATCTCCTCGACCGGGCGCGGCAGGCCGCGGCGGCCGCCGTAGTCGTGCAGCCGCCCCTTCGCGCGCCGCCGCGACCGGTCCTCCCGCGCCAGGGCCGTCGCGCAGAGCAGGTCGAGCAGCGCGACGCCTCCCACCGCCACCATGCCGAGTGCCGCGCCGCCCCGGCGCCGCCGGCTGGGGTGCAGCAGGCCGAGGCCGAGCGTCGCCAGGTCCAGCGCATCGCCCGCCACGCGGCCCCAGAGCCAGGCGGTGGGCTTGCGCGTCGCCAGGATGCCGAGGCCGGTCGCGACCTCCCGCACGCCGTAGGCCGCCACCAGCCGCTCCCGCCCGCGCAGGCCGAGCGGCCGGGCCATGGCATGCGGCGCCAGCAGCTCCGCCGCACCGAGCGCGATGCTGAACAGGCCGAGCCCCTGGGCCAGCCGCTCGGCCCCGGTCATCGGCGGCCGCTTCGTCCGGTTCGCTCTCATGGCGTCAGCACCACCTTGATGCAGCCATCCTCCTTGTCGCGGAACACCTGGTACATCTCCGGGCCCTGCGACAGCGGGACGGTGTGGGTGATCACGAAGGAGGGGTCGATCTGGCCCTCGCCGATGCGGCGCAGCAGGTCGTCGGTCCAGCGCGCCACGTGGGTCTGGCCCATGCGGATGGTCAGGCCCTTGTTCATGGCGATGCCGAAGGGCAGCTTGTCCACCACGCCGCTGTAGACGCCGGGCACGGAGAGCACGCCGGCGGGACGGCAGACATACATCATCTCGCGCAGCACGTGCGGGCGGTCGCTCTCCAGCATCACCGTCTGCTTCACGCGGTCGTAGGTGTCCTCGAGGAAGGTGCTGGCGTGCGCCTCCATGCCGACGGCGTCGATGCATTTCTCCGGCCCCTTGCCGCCGGTCAGCTCCTGCAGCCGCTCGATCACGCTCTCCTCGGCGAAGTTGATCGTGGTGGCGCCGCCGGCGCGCGCCATCGACAGGCGATCCTCCAGCCGGTCGATGGCGATCACCTGCCGCGCGCCGAGCAGGATGGCGCTGCGGATCGCCATCTGCCCGACCGGGCCGCAGCCCCAGATCGCCACCGTGTCCTCGGGCTGGATGTCGCACTGCACGGCGGCCTGCCAGCCGGTGGGCAGGATGTCCGACAGGAACAGCACCTGCCCGTCCGTCAGGCCCCGCGGCACCTTGACGTGGGTGGTGTCGGCGAAGGGCACGCGCAGGTATTCCGCCTGGCCGCCGGGATAGCCGCCGGTGAGGTGGGTGTAGCCGAACAGCCCCGCCGGCGCGTGGCCGAACAGCTTCGCCGCCGTTTCCGCATTGCGGTTGGAGCGTTCGCAGGCGGCGAAATTGCCGCGCCGGCACTGCTCGCACTGCCCGCAGGTGATGGTGAAGGGGATCACCACGCGGTCGCCCACCTTCAGCGCGCCGCGCGCCTCCGGCCCGACCTCCACCACCTCGCCCATGGTCTCATGGCCCATGATGTCCCCGTTCTTCATGCCGGGGATGAGGTTGCCGTACAGGTGCAGGTCGGAGCCGCAGATCGCGCAGGAGGTGACGCGGATGATGGCGTCGCGCGGGTGCTCGATGACCGGGTCGGGGACCGTGTCGCAACGGATGTCGTGCTTGCCGTGCCAGACGAGGGCGCGCATGGGCCTGGGCTCTCCGCGTTCGGGACGGCGCGGCCGATGCGGGCCGCCGCTCGCCGTTCCCGCCAGAACGCGGCGGATGCGGGTGGGTTTGCTGGCGCGCCGCGGCGGCGCCGGTGGCGCGGCGTCAGCCCGCCCCGCGGCGTTCCGCCAGCAGCGGCCGCAGCGCGTCCAGCAGGGCCGCCTCGTCGAAGGGCTTGTGCAGCACCGGTGCGTCCCCGACGTCCGGCGTCTCCCCGTAGCCGGTCGCGACCACGTGCGGGATGCCGTGCGCGCGCAGCAGGTCCAGGATCGGAAGCGCCGGTTCCCCGTTCAGGTTCAGGTCCACCACGGCGGCATCGAGCCGCTCCGCGCGCGATGCCGCCGCCTCGATCATGGCCCGCGCCTCCGCCACCGTCGCCGCCATGCCGGCCACCGACGCCCCGCCGGCGCGCAGCGTGTCCTCGATCAGCATGGCTATCATGGCCTCGTCCTCGACGACGAGGATGCGCCCGTCGAGCAGGTCCGGAATGGCGATCCCTCCACTGCGCCACCACTGCGCGCACCTGCGCCAGCGCCGGCACTCGCGTCGGTAGCATGGCGCGGCGGCCTGGCATGTACGGAACCGTACGGCGCCCGGCCGCGCCGCCGCGCCGCCGCGCTCAGCGGCAGCGCAGCAGCCGGGTGTATTCCCGCTTGACCGAGGCGTAGCACTCGCAGGCGGCCTCGGTCAGGGCGTGCCGGCTGAGCACGGTGACGCGGCCGCCGCCGCTGCGGATGGCGCCCGCGCGCTGCAGCGCGCCGACCGCCACGGTGATGCCGGCACGGCGCACGCCGAGGATCACGGAGAGCTGGTCGTGGGTCATGCTGAACTGGTCCGCCTCGGCGCGGTCATGCGCCATCAGCATCCAGCGGCCCAGCCGCTGCTCGACCGAATGGCGGACGTTGCAGGCGGCGATCAGCGAGACCTGCGTGGTGTGCGCCATGGCGTAGCGCAGCAGCAGGATGCGGAACGGCTCGCTCTCCGTCAGCAGGGCGCGGAACGCGGCCGCTTCCAGGCGGAACGCGGTGCCGTCCGACTGCCACTGCACCTCCAGCGGCATGCGGTTGGTGCCGAGCAGCAGGGGCAGGCCGACCATGCCTTCGCGCCCGACCAGCCCCACCTCGGCGCCGGCGCCGTCGAGCAGCGTCACCATCAGCGACGTCCAGCCGGTCTCCGGGAAGACGACCGCATCCATCGGCGTGTCCGCCGGCATCATCACCTCGCGGTAGCGGAAGCCCTGCGGCTGCAGCAGCGGCCGGATGCGCTCCAGCACGGCCGGCGGCAGGGTGGCCAGCAGGTGGTTGCGCGGCGGGGCGGCGCCATCCTGCGCGGCGCCCGGATCACGACGTTGTGGGACCTCCCGCGCGACCCTGCGTGCCTGGACCTGCGCCCGTCGCGCCATGTTTCCCCCGCCCCCGACTCGAAGCTGTCATCGACGGCAGGTTGTTATCGGTCCCGGTGCAGTGCGCCTGTACGTTATCGTACGTGATTGTCCCCGTCCGGCACGTCGGGCGCGCGGTCGCCGCCCAGCAGCCGTTCCGTCTCCTGGCGGACCGCCGCGTAGCATTCGCAGGCCGCCGCCTCGAGCCCGCGCCGGTCCAGGATGCGCAGCCGCCCGCCGGCATGGCGGATCAGCCCGTCCCGCCGCAGCGAGGCCGCGGCGAGGGAGATGCTGCCGCGCCGCACGCCCAGCATCACCGCCAGCAGGTCGTGCGTCATGCTGAACTCGTCGGCCTCGACGCGGTCATGCGCCATCAGCAGCCAGCGGGCGAGGCGGCGGCGGAGCGCGTGCCGGCCGTTGCAGGCGGCGGTCTGCGACACCTGCATGGTGTGCGCCATGGCGTAGAGCAGCATGCGCGCGCGGAACGCCTCGCTGGTGCCGAGCGCGGCCTGGAAGGCCGCGGCGTCGAGCCGCAGCGCGCTGCCGTCGGACTGCCACTGCACGTCGACCATGCTACGGTCGGTGCCGAGCAGCAGCGGCAGGCCGATCATCGCCTCGCGCCCCGCCAGCCCCACCTCCGCCGCCGCGCCGTCGAGCAGCGTCACCATAAGCGAGACGCAGCCGGTCTCGGGAAAGAGCACCTCGCGCATCGGCGTGTCGGCGGCGATCACCATCTCCTTGAACCGGTAGTCGTGCGGCCGCAGGTGCGGACGCAGCAGGGCCCATTCCTTGCGCGGCAGCGCGGCCAGCAGGCGGTTGCGCGGCCGGGCAGCACCGCCCTCCACCGCCGCGGCCGGGGGGCGCGCGGCAGTACCAGGATTCCGTTGTGTCATGATCCGCGAACGCAGCCAGCGGCGGCCCGACGCAACCCGTACGGTTCACCTTCGTTCGATGAGCGGCGCGGTGGCCTTCACCCGCCGCGGAGGGGCTCCTTGGCCAAGCGGCGCGCGCGCTCCGCCTCGCGCAGGTAGTCCTCCGTCGTCCGCGTCGCCGGCCGCGCCGGGCCGGCATAGGGGTCGATGCCGCCCTCGGTCGCGGCGAAGACGCGGCAATCCTCGCACAGCTCCAGCACCGCCAGCCGCGCCGGGTCGGCGAACATCCAGTGCCCCGACGCGTCGAGCTTCGCCTTCACCCGCTCGATGCTGCTGCGCGTGCCGAAGGGCTTGGCGCAGCGCGCGCAGGGGAAGGGGTCCTCCCGCTTCACCAGCAACGGCCGTGACGCTTCCGGCGCCAGGTTCAGCCGCGGCGACAGGGTGATCACCCGCTCCGGGCAGGTGGCGGCGCAGAGGCCGCACTGCACGCAGGCCTCCTCGAGGAAGGAGAGCTGCGGCGCCTCCGGGTTCGCGGAGAGGGCCGCGGTCGGGCAGACCATGGTGCAGGCAAGGCAGAGCGTGCAGCCCTCCGCCGCCACCCGCGCCACGCCGAAGGGCGCACGTTCCGGCAGCGCGATCACCGGCGCCGCCGCTGGCGCGCCTGCGTGCAGCCGGCGCAGCGCGACCAGCGCCACCTCGCGCGGCGTGCCGAGCGGCAGGAACCCGTCGGCCGCCCAGGCGGTGCGCAGCGCGGCGAAGGGGCGCAGCGCCTCGGCCAGGGCGAAGGGATCGTCGGTCTCGATGGCGGCGGCGCGCGGCACGGCGGCGCCGAGCCCGAGCCCGTCCAGCGCCGCGCCGATGATCCCGAGGTTGCGGAACAGCCCCTCCGTTCCGTGACCGCGGCGGCCGGGCCGCAACGCGATCATCGCTGCCGCGCCCCAGGCGAGGCCGGCGGCGAGGATCGCCAGGTCCACCTGCGCCACCGCATTCACCCGCAGCGGCAGCACGCGGGCCGGCAAGCCCTCGCCGTGCCGCGCCAGCGCGTCGATCAGCGGCTCGCCATGCTCGGCATCGTGCAGCAGCACCAGCGCGTCGCGCCCGCCGGCCTCCGCATAGGTGAGCAGCAGCGTGCGCAGCCGGTCGAGCGTGGTGCGCGGCGGCGGCAGGGCGTAGGTGATGGCGCCGGTCGGGCAGACCGCGGCGCAGGCGCCGCAGCCGGCGCAGATCTCGGCACTCACCTGCACGTGGTCGAGCCTTCCGCCCGGCGTGATCGCGCCGGTGGGGCAGAGGTCGAGGCAGCGCGTGCAGCCCGTGCGGCGGTTGCGGCTATGCGCGCAGAGCCCGGCCTCGAAGGTGACGAAGCGCGGCTTGTCGAACTCGCCGACCAGCGCCGCCGCATCGGCCACCGCGCGTGCCACCGCCGCGGCATCCGCGGGGTCGGCGCGCAGGTAGCCCTGCCGCACCTCATGCGCGGGGAACAGCGGCGCGCCGCCGGACAGGTCCAGGATCACGTCGCAGCGGCTGGTCGCGCCGTCGCGCGCCGGGCCCCAGCGATAGGTCTCGCGCGAGGAGGGTGCCGGCGCGGCGTGCCCGTCGATGGTCACGGCGAAGGCGCCGAGCCAGCCACTGGCGGCGTGCGCCCGGCCGCGCAGCACCGGGAAGGGTGCGGCACGCGGTGGCGTCACCGGCTCGGCGCCGGTCAGCAGCACGGTGAGGTCCAGCGTCTCGGCCAGGCGCCCTGCCGCCTCGATGGCCACCGCGTCGCGGCCGAGCACGAGCGTGACGCCCTCGCTGCGCAGCGGCACCAGCGGCACGGGCGGCAGCGGCACCGCGCCGGCGGCGAGCAGCGCCGCCATCTTCGGCCCGGCCCCCGCGGCCTCGGCGGACCAGCCGGCCTGCTCGCGGATGTTGACGAAGCTGAGCGGCACCGTGGCGCCGGCGGCCTCGGCCTCCTGTGCGAACAGCGGCGCCTCCTGGGTGCAGGAGACGGTGACCGGCAGGCCCTCGCCGATCGCGCGCAGGAAGCGGTCGAGCTGGCCGCGGCAGAGCTGCTCGGCGGTGCGCAACTCCGTGTCCTCGCGCGCCGCGCCACGCGCCAGCGCGGCGGTGTCGAGCGGCATGCTGTCCTCGCAGGAGCAGGCCAGGCAGAGGCGGCGGGCGGGCGCGGTGGCCATGCGTGCAACGAGTCCCCAGCGAGGCGCGCGCCGCCTGGCGCTGGTGGCACCCCCGCCGCGCCCATATATGCGCCGGCGCAAGGCCGTGCGAGCGCCGAGGGAGGAATCGCCGAGTGCCACGACGAGCCGGCCCATGCCTGCCGGACCTTCCGAGCCCCTTCCGCCCGGTCGCGCTGCGGGAGGGTGCGGATGCGATGGCGCGCGCCGTGGCGCTGGCGCCGGAGCAGGGGGCGGGGACGCTGACCTGGGTCGGCGCGCTGCGCCGCGCCGAGGCCGCCGTGGTGCTGGAGCCCGAGTTGCCGCTCGGCGCGGCGCGGCTGGCGCTGCACGCGGCGGCGAATGCGCTGGC
>JAIEOP010000163.1 GCA_019750465.1 Acetobacteraceae bacterium
TACGGCGCTGGCGGCGGCGCGGCGCCTGGCCGCGCCCCTGCTGCCCCGGCTGGCGCCGGGCTACGCCGTGGTCTCCGCCGGCACCGGCATCGCCGCGCCGCATGCCGCCGAGCAGGAATTCCTCGCCTGGCTGCGCGATGGGGGACCCGTCCAGGGTGCCGTGGCGACGACCGGTGACCATATCGGCCACATCGTGGAAGCCGCCTTTCCCGCCAGCCTGGCGCTGGCCGCGCTGCTGGTGCAGGCCGGCCGGGCGCCGCAGGCGCTGGTCAGCGGCTTCGGCATGTGGCGCGGCGAGGCCCTCGCCCTTGTCGAGCCGATCCCGGAGTCCGAAGCATGAGCAGCGCGCGCGACCATCTCGGCCGCCCGGTCGTCGCGGTCACCGGCATCGGCCTGGTGACGCCGCTCGGTATCGGCGTGGCGGAGAACTGGGCGGCGCTCACCGCAGGCCGCTCCGGCATCCGCCGCATCACCCGTTTCCCGACCGCGCACATGAAGACCACCATCGCCGGGCAGGTGGACCTGCCGGAGGAAGCCGGCCGCGCGACGCCGCTGTCCTCGCCGGAGCGCGTCGAACGCATGGGCACGATCGCGGCGGAGGAGGCGCTGGCGGCGGCCGGGCTCGGCGGCGGCCGCTTCCCCGGCCCGCTCTTCCTCGGCATGCCGCCCGTCGAGGTCGAGTGGCCGCAGCGGCTGGACCTTGCCCGCCGCGCCCAGGGGAACACGGGTGGCGCGGTCCGCTACCCCGACCTGATCGCGGCTGCCGAGGGACGCCAGGACCTGTTCGAGGGCTTCCTCTACGGCGGCATCGCCGAGCGCATGGCCGACCGCTTCGGCACCGAGGGCGCGCCGATCTCGCTCACCACCGCCTGCGCCACCGGCGCCTCCTCCATCCAGCTCGGCATCGAGGCCATCCAGCGCGGCGAGGCGACCGCCGCGCTGTGCATCGGTGCCGAGGGCAGCGTGCAGCCGGAGGCGCTGATCCGCTTCTCCCTGCTCTCCGCGCTGTCCACGCGCAACGAGGAGCCGGCCAGGGCCTCGCGCCCCTTCGACAAGGCGCGCGAGGGCTTCGTCATGAGCGAGGGCGCCGCGGCGCTGGTGCTGGAAAGCCTTGAGGGCGCGCGGGCGCGCGGCGCCGAGGTGCTGGGCCTGGTGCTCGGGGCGGGCGAGCGCGCCGACAGCTTCCACCGCACGCGGAGCAACCCGGATGGCGGCGCCATCATCGGCGCCATGCGCGCGGCGATCGCCGATGCGGGCCTGGCGCCGGCCGAGATCGATTACGTGAACGCGCACGGCACCGGCACGCCGGAGAACGACAAGATGGAGACGCTGGGCATGCTGGCGGTCTTCGGGGACGCGCGCCCGCCGCCGATCTCCTCCAACAAGTCGATGATCGGCCACACGCTCTCGGCCGCCGGCGCGGTGGAGGCGGCCTTCTCGCTGCTCACCATCCGCCACGGCGTGATCCCGCCAACGATCAACCACGAGACGCCCGACCCGGCGATCCCGCTCGACGTGGTGCCGAACGTGGCGCGCGAGGCGCGGGTGCGGCGCGTGCTGTCGAACAGCTTCGGCTTCGGCGGGCAGAACGTGTGCCTCGTGCTGGGGACGGTGGGATGAGGGGCGCCCTGCCTCCCTCCCCCGCTGGCGGGGGAGGGCCGGGGTGGGGGCGGATCGTGCCTCCACTCCAGAGCCACCCCCCTCCTGACCTCCCCCCGCCAGCGGGGGGAGGAACACCGTGATGCGCGCCCTCCGCCTGTTCGGCGACCGCGACCTGCGCCTCGTCGAGACCGACGCGCCGCCTCCGCCCGGCCCGGGCGAGGTGCGCCTGCGCATGCAGGCCATCGCGCTGAACCACATCGACGTATGGGGCTGGCGCGGCATGGCCTTCGCGAAGCGCGCGCTGCCGCTGACCGTCGGCGCCGAGGCGGTGGGCGAAGTGACCGCCATCGGTCCCGGCGCGACGGGCTGGACCATCGGCCAGCGCGCCGTGCCGTACGGCGCGCTGACCTGCGGCACCTGCCGCCGCTGCATGGCCGGCCGCGACAACCTCTGCGAGAACGTCCGCGGCGTGAAGGGCTTCCACGTCGATGGCTTCGCGCAGGAGCTCGTCAACCAGCCGGCCCGCCTGCTGGTGCCCGTCCCCGACGGCGTCGAGACGCTGGACGCGGCCTGCGCCGGCATCACCTTCTCCACCGTCGAGCACATGCTGTTCGACAACGCGCGGCTGCAGCCCGGCGAGACCATCCTGGTGCAGGCCGCGGGGTCGGGGATCGGCACCGTCGCCGTGCGCATCGCCAAGTCCATGGGCTGCACCGTCATCGCCACCGCCGGCGACGACGAGAAGTGCGAGAAGGCGCGCGCCCTCGGCGCCGACCATGTGGTGAACTACACCACTGGCCGCTTCGAGAGCGTGGCGCGGCGCGTCACGGCCAAGCGCGGGGTCGACGTGGTGTTCGAGCATGTCGGCGCGGCGACCTGGGCGGCCTCGCTGCTCAGCCTCGGCATGGGCGGGCGGCTGGTGACCTGCGGCAGCACCTCCGGCGTCTCGGCCGAGACCAACCTGATGATGGTGTTCCAGCGCCAGCTCCGCATCATCGGCAGCTTCGGCGCGCCGATCGGCCGCACCGCCTCCGGCCTCGCAACCATGGCGCGCGGCATCCGCCCCGTGCTGGACAGCGTGCTGCCGCTGGAGGGCTTCGCCGAGGCGCTGGAGCGGCTGGAGAGCCGGCGCGTCTTCGGCAAGATCGTGGTGACGTTGTAGGACAGGGGGCAGGGCCACCCCCACCCCCCCATGCCCCGTCCCCTGCAACGCATCATCGATGCCACCCTCGCCGCGCTGATCCGCGCGGTGTTCGCGGCCGTGCGCTCGCTCGGCCCGGACCGCTCCGCCGCCGCCGGCGCCTGGGTCGCCCGCACGCTCGGCCCGCTCTTCCCGGCGCACCGCGTCGCGCTCGACAACATCCGCCATGCCTTCCCCGATAAGTCCGCCGCCGAGCACCGCGCCATCCTGCGCCAGGCCTGGGACAACCTCGGCCGCGTCGCCTGCGAGTACGTCCACATGGACCGCATGTGGGACTTCGACCCGGAGCGCCCGAACCACGGTCGCATCCAGGCCAGCGAGGCGACGGTCGCCCGCTACGTCGCCCTCGCCGAGGACGGGAAGCCCGCGCTGATCTTCGCCGCGCACCTGGCGAACTGGGAGATCCCGGCAGTGGCGGCGGCGAAGCACGGCCTCGCCTCGGCGGTGCTCTACCGCACGCCGAACAACGCCCGCATCGCCGCCGACATCGTGGCGCTGCGCATGCCCATCATGGGCCGGCTCATCGCCGCCTCCCCCGCCGCCCCGGTGCGCATGATGGAGGCGCTGGACGAGGGACTGCACGTGGGCATGCTGATCGACCAGCGCTTCGGCCGCGGTCCGCGCGTGCCCTTCTTCGGCCGGCTCGCGGCCTCCAACCCGCTGCTGCCGCGCCTTGCCCGCCGCTTCCCCGACGTGCCGGTGCACGGCGCCCGCGTCATCCGCCAGCCCGGCGGGCGCTTCCTGCTGGAGCTGACGGAGCGCATCGAGCTGCCGCGCGCCGCCAGCGGCCAGGTCGACATCGACTCCGCGACCGCCCTGCTCAACCGCATCGTCGAGGACTGGATCCGCGAGCATCCGGGCCAATGGCTGTGGATGCATCGGCGCTGGCGGTGACGGAAGCGTTCATTCACCGCCAAGACGCCAGGAACGCCAAGGATGGAAGTGCCGCCGACGGGCGGTGCAGCAGCGCGACGGCATGTCGTTCACCGCTTGGCGCCTTGGCGGTGAAAGCCTTCCGCCTGCCGCCCCCTACTCCCGCACCATCTTGATGATCGCCGAGAAGTCCAGCCCGCCCCCGCCCTTCTCCTCGACGAAGCGGCGGTAGAGCTCCAGCGCCTTGGCCCCGACCTGGCTGTCCACCCCGGCGTCGCGCATGCCCTCCTGCGCCAGGCCGAGGTCCTTGAGCATAAGGGCCGCCGCGAAGCCCGGCCTGTAGTCCCTGTTCGCGGGGCTCGCCGGCACCAGGTCCGGCACCGGGGCATAGCCGGTCAGCGCGAAGCACTGGCCCGTGCTCTTGCCCACCACGTCGAACACGGCCTGGTGCGACACGCCGAGCCGCTCGGCCATGACCAGCGCCTCGCAGGTGGCGATCATGCTGGCGGCGAGCATCATGTTGTTGCAGGCCTTCACGATCTGCCCGGCGCCAGCATCGCCGCAGCGGATGATGGCCTTTCCCATGTCCTTCAGCACCGTCGCGGCCGCCTCGAAGGCCTCCTGCGTGCCGCCGACCATGAAGGTGAGCGTCCCGTTCTCGGCGCCCATCTGGCCGCCCGAGACGGGCGCGTCCACCACCGGCCGCCCCGCCCGCTCCGCCAGCTCGCGCGCCGTGGCGACGTCGATGGTGGAGCAGTCGATGAAGACCGTGCCGGGGTCGCTCGCCGCGGCCATGCCGCCGGCATTGCCGCCCGGGCCGAGCACCACCTCCCGCACATGCCGGCCCATCGGCAGCATGGTGACGACGAAGTCCTGGCCCGCTGCGGCCTCGGTGGTGCTGGCGGCGCGCCTCGCCCCGGCCGCCACGGCGGCATCGAGCGAGGCCGCGTTCAGGTCGAAGCCGGTCACCTGGTGGCCGGCCTTCAGCAGGTTCCTCGCCATCGGCAGGCCCATCGTGCCGAGCCCCACGAAGCCGATTCGCGCCATCGTATCCTCCCTCGATCAAGGCGGCAGGGTCGGGCCTGGGCGCGGCGCGCACAAGCGGTCCCGCGGCGGTGTGGACGTGCGTGCGGCGGCGCACCGGTGCGCCGCCGGAACCGGATCGCACGCGATCTCCCGCGGCGCGGACGGCAAGGATGCGCGCCCGCGCCGCCGTCCGTCAGCCCAGCACGCGGCCGAAGCCATCCCCGGCTTCGGCGCCCCCGTTCACCCCGGGCGAGTCCTGGCTCCAGAACTGGTCGCCGATGGCAGTCAGCCCGGCGGCGGAGCCATACAGCACCACGGCGCCGCCGGCCCCGTTGATATCGTCGAGATCCTCGCCGGGCACACCGATCGCCAGGTCGTCGAAGCCGTCGCCGTCATAGTCGCCGACGATCAACGCCGAGCCGAAGCGGTCGCCCGTCTCGGCCTGGCCTAGCACGCCGGCGATGTCCTGCGTCCAGATCTGGTCGTTGGCATTGGTGAGGCCGGAGGCGGATCCGAAGATCACATGCACGGCCCCCGCAGCGCTGAGGACGCCCAGACCCTCCACCGGCACGCCGACGGCAAGGTCGTCGAAGCCGTCGCCGTTGAAGTCGCCGACGGCGAGCACCGCACCGAACTCGTCACCCGCTTCCGCCGTCTGGGCGATGCCGGCTGTGTCCTGCGTCCAGAACTGGTCGCCCGCCGCACCCAGCCCGCCCGCCGCGCCGAACAGCACGTGCACGCCCCCGGCATCGGCCACCGCACCGAGATCCTCGGTCGGCACGCCGACGGCGAGGTCGGCAAAGCCGTCGCCGTTGAAGTCGCCCGCGGCCAGCGCCGCACCGAACTGGTCGCCGGTCTCGGGATCGTTCGCCACCCCGGCGGTGCCCTGGGTCCAGAGCTGGTCTCCGACATTGCTGAGGCCGCCAGCCGAGCCGTAAAGCAGGTTCACGCCGCCGGCCCCGTCCACGCCTCCCACGTCTTCGCCGGGCACGCCGATCGCCAGGTCATCGAAGCCGTCGCCGTTGAAGTCCGCGGCGACGAGCGCCGCGCCGAATTGGTCGGGCTGCGCGGCGGAGCCGGCAATGCCGCCGCTGTCCTGGGTCCAGAGCTGGTCGCCCGCCGCGGTCAGTCCGGTGGCCGAGCCCGGGAGCACATGCACCGAACCAGCGGCTAGCAGCGCGCCGACCGATTCGAAGGGCAGGCCGATCGCCAGGTCGTCGAAGCCGTCGCCGTTGAAGTCGCCGACCGCCAGCGCGTCGCCGAAGCTCTCGTTCGATTCGGCCACGCCTTCGACCCCGGGCGAGTCCGGCGTCCAGACCTGGCTGCCGGCGGTGGAGAGCCCGCCGGCGCCGCCATAGAAGGCGTGCACCAGCCCGGAATCCACCAGGGCGCCGACATCCTCGTCGATGGCGGCAACGGCGAGGTCGGCGAAGCCGTCACCGTCGAAGTCGCCGGCGGCCAGGGTGGCGGCGAAGCGGTCATTGCCCTCGGCAGCCTCGATGCCGGCCGTATCCTGTGTCCAGACCAGGTCGCCGGCCGAGACAAGCCCGGCACCGGCGCCGCCGTACAGCACGTGTAGCGCGCCGGCGTCGGCAGCGGCGCCCACATCCTCCCCGGTCAAGCCAATCGCCAGGTCATCGAAGCCGTCATTGTCGTAGTCGCCGCTGCGTCGCATGGCGTACCTCCCATGCGCGGCGCGCCGATGCGCCCGCGCGGGACACAGCCATGCATGCGGGGCCGCATAGCCACATCCCGCACACCGATGACGTCGCGCCGACGTGATGGCGCGGCAAAGCCGGTCACCCGCCCTGCTGCACCCCCGGCTTCCCCGCCTCCACCACGAAACGCCCGCGATCCTCGCGCGGCGCGCCGGCGCGGGTGACGTGGGGCAGCGCGCGGAAGGTCACCTCCATGCGCTCGGCGGTGGCGTCGTGCAGGCAGTAGCCGCGGCGGTTGTTGAAGAAGCGGAGGTGCGGGTTGCGGCGCAGGATCTCCGGCGTGTTGGCGTTCGCCTCGCTGCCGTCGCCGCCCGAGGAGATCGAGGAGGCGACGAACTCCGTCGCAACCACCGGGCTGCGCTCATCGGTCGGGTCGAGCCGCACGTCGCCGGCCCAGGCATTGTGCACGTCGCCGCTCAGCACCACGGCGCCCGTGACGTTGCGTTCCCGGATGCCCGCCAGCAGCCGCGTGCGCGCCGCCGGATAGGCGTCCCACTTGTCCATGGACAGCGTGCCGCCGGGAAACTCGCGCCGCATCAGCACCACCTGCTGCGCCAGCACCTGCCAGGTCGCGCCGCTGCTCGCCATGCCGTCCAGCAGCCAGCGCTCCTGCGCGGCGCCGAGCATCTGCGCCTCCGGCCGCGCGACCGCGTCGCAGGGCCGCACCACGCCGTCGCCGCAGGGCTGGTCGTCGCGGTACTGCCGCGTGTCCAGCACGTGGATGTCGGCGAGCCGGCCCCAGGGGATGCGCCGGTGCGCGGCGATCGCCGGCCCGCGCGGCAGGGCGTCCCGGCCCAGCGGCATGTGCTCCCACCAGGCCTGGAAGGCGGCCTGCATGCGCAGCGCGAAGACCTCGGGCGGCACCGCGACGGGGAAGCGCGCGCCGCCATCCTCCTCGCTGATCATGCCCGCCCAGTTGTTGTCCACCTCGTGGTCGTCGAAGGAGACCAGGAAGGGATGCGCCGCATGCGCCGCGGCGAGGTCCGGATCCAGCCGGTACTGCGCGTAGCGCCGGCGGTAGTCGTCCAGCGTGTGGATCTCGTCGCCCTCATGGGTGCGCACGGCGGGGCCCCAGGAGGGCTGGCCGGGCTGCACGCCGCGGTACTCGTAGATGTAGTCGCCATAGTGGAAGACGAGGTCGAGCTCCTCCTCCTCCGCCACGTGGCGCCAGGCGGTGAAGAAGCCGTGCTCCAGGTGCTGGCAGCCGGCGTTGACAAGGCGCAGCCGGGCCGGCGCGGCATCGGGCGCGGGGGCGGTGCGGGTGCGGCCGACCGGGCTGGCCTCCCGGCCGGCGCGGAAGCGGTACCAGTAGGGACGCGCCGGGGCGAGGCCGGCCACCTCCACATGCAGGGAAAAGCCCAGTTCCGGCCGCGCGAGGGCGGTGCCGCGCTGCACGATCCGGACAAATCGCGGATCCTCGGCGACCTCCCAGCCGACCTCCATCGCCGCGGCGGGCATGCCGCCGAGCGGGGCCAGCGGCTCCGGCGCCAGGCGCGTCCAGATCACCACGCCATCGGGCGCCGGCTCGCCGCTGGCGACGCCGAGGGTGAAGGGCCAGCGGCGGAAGCCGAGGCCGGGACCCGGCGCGGGAGCCTGCGCCGCGGCGGGCTGGATGGCGGCGAGTGCGGAGAGGCCGAGCGCCCCGCGCAGCAGCCCGCGGCGTTCGAGGGCGAGGATGTGGCGCGCGCGGCTGTCCATGGCGGGTCCCCCTGGCTGGCGCGCGAATGTAGCGTGCGTCGCGTGACCGCGATGTGACGCCGCGCAGGGCACGAACCCGTCGCCGCGGCCCGGTTGCGGATACTGTTCGCGGCGGCTGCCGCGCCGAGGCGCAGGCGGGACACCTCGTGGCTGCCCGCGTGGCCCGCCCGGGCGGGCGCCCCGCTCCGCCGGCCAGGCTGCGATGCCGGCCGGACGGCGGAGGGGACGGGCTTCAGGCACGGCGGCGCGGATCGGCATTGGGCGCTTCTCCCCGCGCCGACAGTACAACGGATGATGCCGGAATAGCAATAAATTCCTGATCCTGGCCCCGTACGCTCTCCCCCGCTACCCTCCCGGCCATGCACGCCCTCATCATCGGCGGCGGCATCGGCGGGCTCACCACCGCCCTCGCCCTGCACGCCGCCGGCATCGACTGCACCGTCTTCGAGGCCTCGGCCGAGCTTCGCCCGCTCGGCGTCGGCATCAATCTCCAGCCGCATGCGGTGCGTGAGCTGACCGAGCTCGGCCTCGGCGAGCGCCTTGCCGCCGCCGGCGTCGCCACGCGGGAATTCGTCTACGCCAACCGCCTTGGCCAGGAGATCTGGGCGGAGCCGCGCGGCCTCGAGGCCGGCTACCGCTGGCCGCAATATTCCATCCATCGCGGCCGGCTGCAGGTCCTGCTGTGGAACGCCGCGGTCGAGCGGCTCGGCGCGGCGCGCCTCAGGCCCGGCCATCGCCTCGCCGGCTTCGGGCAGGATGCGGCAGGGGTCGTCACCGCGCGCTTCGCCGGCGGCGCCACGGCGCGCGGCGACGTGCTGATCGCGGCGGACGGCATCCACTCCACCCTGCGCGCGATCTTCCATCCGGATGAGGGACCGCCGAAATGGAACGGTGCCCTGCTCTGGCGCGCGACCTCCCGCGCCAGGCCGTTCCGCACCGGCGCCTCCATGGTGCAGGCCGGGCATCGGGACAGGAAATTCGTCTGCTACCCGATCTCCGTCCCCGGCCCCGACGGGCTGCAGGAGATCAACTGGATCGCCGAGCAGCGCTACCCCGCCGACACGCCCTGGCCGCGCGAGGACTGGAACCGCCCCGGCCGCATCGAGACCTTCCTGCCGCTCTTCGCCGACTGGCGCTTCGACTGGCTGGACGTGCCCGCGCTGATCGGCGCGGCGGAGGCGGTCTATGAATTCCCCATGGTCGATCGCGACCCGCTGCCGGGCTGGACGCGGGGCCGCGTCACGCTGCTCGGCGATGCCGCCCACCCGATGTATCCGATCGGCTCCAACGGCGCCTCCCAGGCTATCCTGGATGCGAGATGGCTGGCCCTGAAGCTGGCCATGGAGCCCGGCATCGAGGCCGCGCTCGCCGCCTATGAGGCCACCCGCCGCCCCGCCACCGCCGCCGTCGTCGAGGCCAACCGCGGTGACGGGCCGGACCGGGTGATGGATATCGTCCACGAACGCGCCCCCAGCGGCTTCGCGCACCTCGAGGATGTCGTCCCCCGGGCCGAGCTGGAGGCCACCATCATGGGCTACAAGCGCCTCGCCGGGATGGACCCGGCGGCGCTGAACGCGCGGGCGAGCTGGTCGCCGCCCCGGCCGGCCTGACCGGATCGGGCGCGCGACGGAACCGCTTGGCGGCCGGGTCGTAACCGGCGGTCGCGTGGCGCGTTCGAGGGGGGCAGTGGAGGCGGGAGCCATGGCGATGATGAACGGGTCCGGCGACAGCGGACGACCCCCGCCCGACGACGGGGAGGAAGGCCCCTTCGGCGCCGGCGCCGCCGACGCGGTGGCCGGCCTCGATGATGGCGACCTGATGCTGCTCGGCGGGAGCGTGCTGTCCGAGCTGGTGGAGCGCGGATTGCTGCGGGTGCTGCTGCGCAACCGCACCGACTCGGCCACCGCCTTCGAGGTCGAGGCGATCCGTCGCGACGAGGACGGCTTCGACCTGGTCGCCGACGGCTACCACGCCGAGACGCCCGAGGGCTACGCAGGCTGGGTCGCCGAGGCGGCAGTGCTGCAGGAGCGGCTGGGCCAGGCCGGGTTGAGCGAGACCGAGGCCGATGCCGCCCTGGCGACCGCCTCGGACGAGGCGCTGCTGCTGACGCTGGAGAGCGCGCAGGTGGCGGAGGACGACGAGGAGGAGGACCACGGCGAAACGGCAGATGCCCCGCCGCCTCGCGATTCCGCCGCCTCGAGCATGGGCGCACGCATTGCCGTCGAGCTGCTGCGCCGCGGCGTCATCGAGGCCGAGGCGGAGGATTAGAGCGGGATGCGTTGAGGCAGAATCGCCGCGAACGCTGAATCCCGCGACCCAGCAAAGGCTGGAGCGTGTTGCGTAGGCGCATGCGAACGCAATCCGCGCTAGCGCAAGCGGCGCCTGGCCGGCAACGCGACGGCGACGCAGCCTGCTCGCGAAGCAGGGCTCCAGCGCAGATGGTGCGGGTCGGTGGGGGCGGGCGCGAAGGCCCGGTGCGTGACTCCGCCTTGCCGGCAACGGCCAGCGGCGGTGCGGCACCCGGGATCGAACGCAGAGCGCCGTAGCGCCGGCGGCGCCGGGCGGAATGCGCGCGCGGTCCTCCCGGTCGGAGAGGGGCTGTCCCGGCCGTCGCGGTTCCCGAGCCGGGTGGTTTGATCGGGTGGATCCGCATGGCCGGACACCCGCCTGGCCGAACTCCGGCCGGTGCGCCGGCGTTGCCCATCCCCGGCATGATGGAGGCAGGACATGGCTGGCGACACGACGAAGGGCGGGCATCCCCGCGCGACCGATGCAATGCCGCGTGGCGGCGATGACCTGCCCGCCCGCGATGCCAGGAGCGGTGCGCCGGCACGGCCGCTGACCGATCGCCAGTCCCGCCCGGCGCCTGGCGAAGACCCGGCTGCCGGCACCATAGACCACCCGATTGCGCCGGGCGAGGCGCAGGCCGGCGACCTGGCCGAACAGGCGGCGAACCTCGGCGGGCCCGTCGATGTCTTCCCGCTGCGGCAGCGGCAACGCAGGGAGCGGCCACCGGGGTAAGGCCACCGGGGTGATGCCACCGGGGTAAGGCCGAATAGCGCCGGCACGCGGGGCCGGCGGCATCGTCGATACCCCTGCGGCGTGGCGATGCGCATCGCGGCGCCGTCATCCCGGCCGTTCCGCCGCAGGATCGCGGAGGGCATTCCGGCCCCGGCCCCGTCGTGACTATCCTGCCTCCGTCGCCACCGGAGGCCCTGCCCGCGTGAAGATCCTCATCGTCGAGGACGACGCCGAGACCGCCGCCTACATCGCCCGCGGCCTGCGCGAGGCCGGCCACCTCGCCGACATCGCGCCGGACGGGCAGGACGGGCTCTTCCTCGGCACCACCGGCCGGTACGAGGTCATGGTGGTGGACCGCATGCTGCCGAAGCTCGACGGGCTGTCGCTGGTGCGGGCGCTGCGCGCGGCGGGCGTGACCACGCCGGCGCTGTTCCTCACCGCGCGCGCCGGCGTCGGCGACCGGGTGGAGGGGCTGGAGGCCGGGGGCGACGACTACCTCGGCAAGCCCTTTGCCTTCGCCGAGCTGATGGCGAGGCTGAACGCGCTCGCCCGCCGCCCGCCGCCGAGGGCCGCGGAGCCCACCCTGCTGCGCGTCGGCGACCTGGAGATGGACCTGATCCGCCGCACCGTCGCCCGCGGCGGACGGCGCATCGAGCTGCAGCCGCGCGAGTTCCGCCTGCTCGAATACCTGATGCGCCGCGCCGGCGAGGTGGTGACGCGCACCATGCTGCTGGAAGGCGTCTGGGACTTTCATTTCGACCCGAAGACCAGCGTGGTGGAGACGCATGTCAGCCGGCTGCGCGCGAAGATCGACCGCGATTTCGCGCAGCCCCTGCTGCACACCGTGCGCGGCGCCGGATACGTTGTCCGTGCGGACCCCGGGCCCGAGAGCGAATGAGCGCCGAGGCCCCGCGCCTCGGCTTCCTGCGCACCACGGCGTTCCGCGTGACGCTGCTGCACCTGGCCCTCACGCTGCTCGGGACGCTGGCGCTCGCCGCCGTGGTCTGGTGGGCGACCGTCGGCTACGCCACGCGCCAGGCGGCGCAGGGCATCGAGCGCGACACGGCGGTGCTGCTGCAGGCCGGCGCGCTCTCCGGCCTGGCCGGGGTCCGGCTCTCCGTGGAGGCGCGGCTGGCCGCCGACCGCAGCGGCCTCGACCACTACCTGCTGGCGGCGCCCGACGGCACGCGGCTCGCCGGCAACCTGGCCAGCGCCCCGCGGGAACCGGGCTGGCGCAGCCTCGGCCTGGAACGGCGCGGCGCGGAGGGCGCTGCTCCCGCCCCGCTGATGGCGCTGGCCACCCGCCTGCCGGGCGGGGCGGTGCTGGTGGTGGCGCGCGACCTCTCGCCGGTCGCGCAGCTCGAGGAGCGGCTGCTCGCCGCGGCCGGCTGGGTCGGTGGCGCGGCGCTGCTGCTCGGGCTGCTCGGGGGGTTGGTCGTCGGGCGCGGCGTGGCGCGGCGGGCGGCGGTCATGGGCGCCGCGCTCGATCGCGTCCAGGCCGGTGACCTGGGGCGCCGGCTCTCGGTGGCAGGGTCGGACGAGTTCGACCGGCTGGCGGAGCGCATCAACGCCACCCTGGACCGGCTCGAATCCGCCATGGCGGCGCTGCGCCAGGTCACGGACGACATCGCCCATGACCTTCGCACCCCGCTCTCCCGCCTGCGGCAGCGGCTGGAGGGCGCGACGCGCAGCGGCGCCTCGGCGGAGACCTGGCGGGCGGAGGCGGCGGTGGCGATCGCCGAGTGCGATGCCATCCTCGACCTGTTCGCCGCGCTGCTGCGCATCGCGCAGGTGGAATCGGGCGCCGGCCTGCGCCAGGGCTTCGGCCGGTTCGACCTGTCGGCCGTCGCCGAATCGGTGACCGAGGCCTATGCGCCGCTGGCCGAGGAGCGGGACCAGCGCCTGGTCGCCACGGTGCCGCCGGGCGTGGCGGGGTTCGGCGACCGCTCGCTCGTCGCGCAGATGCTCGCGAACCTGCTGGAGAATGCGGTGCGGCATGGTCGCGCCGGCGGATGCGTGGCCCTGGCGCTGCGCTCCGGCCCGCCGGGTGGCGGCCCCGAGGTCACGGTGGAGGATGACGGCCCGGGGATCCCGGCCGCGGAGCGGGAGCGGGTGTTCGGGCGCTTCGTCCGGCTGGATGCCGCCCGGGCCACGCCGGGCAGCGGGCTTGGGCTGGCGCTGGTGCGGGCGGTGGCGGGGCTGCACGGGGCGAGCGTGGCGCTGGAGGATGCACGGCCGGGGCTGCCGGCGCCCGGGCTGCGGGTGGTGGTGCGCTTTCCGCCGGCCGCGCCGGCCTGACGACCCGGCCGCGGTGGCGGTCGCGCGACTCGTCATCCGCATGGGCGATGAAGCTTCGGCGACGGCCCTTGCGGCCGGGCATTGCGCGCGCCATCCCTGGCACACCCGCCAGAACGGCCGGCCCGACGCGTCCGGAACGGTCCAGGCACCCCGAGCCAGCGCATTCCCGTCCTGGAGAATGCGAATTCCTGCCCGCCGAGCCCATCGGCGCGTGCATTGGTGGGTTGCTGTCCGTTAAGGTGTAAGTCATCGCTGATTACCTTATATGGGCAGGCCACGGCGCTGAAGCGTCTCGCCCCCTGGTCCGGATCGCCCTGCGCCCCGCTGCATCAGCGTGCGGGCAGGCGTTTTCGGGCCTGCAGGGAAAGCGGGGCCAGGCGCCGCGTTGCATTCGAGTGGGACGGGTGACACGGCATATGGATGGCATGGTCGGGTTTCGTGACGCGGCGGCAGCGCGCGGCGATGTGGAGGACGGCGCCATGCCGTTCGACGCGCGGTCGCGGGCGCTCACCGAATTGCTGAGCCGCGGGGCTTCCCGCGGGCACGTCACGCGCGCCGAGTTCGACATGCTGCTGCCGCCCGGGATGACCCCGGCCGAGGAGCTGGAGGAGGCCGAGGCCGCGCTGGACGAGGCCGGCATCCCGGTCGTCGATACCGGCGAGACGGACGACGAGGACGGCGCCCCGATGGCCCCCGGCGCGCCCCGTCCGGCCGCGCAGCCCGCCGCCGCGACGGCCACCGCCGCCGCCGGCACCGCAGACCCCGACGAGGTCGCCAGCGTCCGCACGGACGACCCCGTGCGGATGTTCCTGCGCGACATGGGCGCGGCCGAGCCGCTGACCCGCGAGGGCGAGATCGCCGTCGCGCAGCGCATCGAGGCCGGGCGCGACGCCATGCTGGCCGGCCTCTGCGACAGCCCGACCACCTTCAAGACCCTTTCGGCCTGGCATGACGGCCTGGTCGCCGGCCGCATCCCGCTGCGCGAGGTCATCGAGATCGAGGCCGCCGCCGCCGCCGCCGACGCCCTGCCGAGTGCCGCCGAGCCGGTCCCCGAGGAGCCTTCCGACACGCCGGAGGCGAGCGCCGTCGTCGTGGCCCACACCACGCTGGAAGACCGCCTGAAGCCCGAGACCCTCGCGGGCCTCGCCGGCGTGCTGGCGGCGGGCGAGGCGATGAAGGCCGCGGCCGACGAGGCCGCGCGCCTGGAGCACCGCCGCGGCGCGGTGGCGCTGATCCGTGGGCTGCGCCTGCGGGAGAGCCGGATCGAGGAACTGGTCGGCCACCTGAAGGGCGCCAGCCGCGCGCTGAACCCGCTCGATGGCCGTGCGCTGCGCCTGGCGCAGGCGGCCGGCGTGACGCGCGAGGCATTCCTCGCGACCTGGGACGGCTCCAAGGCGGGCGCCACCCGCGTGAAGAAGGCCGCGGCGGCGGCGAAGCCCGCCAAGGGCGCCGCCGCCCAGGCCAGGCATGCCGCGGCGCTGGAGGCGCTGGACGCCGGCCTGAAGGACGTTCTGGCCGACATCGCCAGGCTGGAGGCAGCGACCGGCGGGCTGAAGGCGCACGAGATCCGCCGCATCCATGGCGACGTCGCGCGCGGCGACCGCGACATGCGCCGCGCCAAGGAGGAGCTGACGCGGGCCAACCTGCGGCTGGTGGTGCATATCGCCAAGCGCTACCGCAACCGCGGGCTGATGTTCGGCGACCTCATCCAGGAGGGCAACATCGGCCTGATGCGCGCGGTCGACAAGTTCGACTGGCGCCGTGGCTTCAAGTTCGCCACCTACGCCACCTGGTGGGTGCGCCAGGCGATCACCCGCGCCATCGCCGACCAGGCGCGCACCATCCGCGTTCCCGTGCACATGGCGGAGACGGCGGGCAAGATCGCCCGCGTCGGCCGCCGCCTGGCGCAGGAGACGGGGCGCGAGCCGACGCCCGAGGAACTCGCCAACCGTCTCGGCATGCCGCTCGAGAAGGTGCGCGCGGTGCAGCGCCTGGCCAAGGAGCCCGTCAGCCTCGAGACGCCGATCGGCGAGGAGGGCGACGCGGAACTCGGCGACCTGATCGAGGACCGCGACGCCATCATGCCGTTCGACGCGGTGGCGCGGCAGTCGCTGCGCGACGCCGCCGCACGCATGCTGAGCGGGCTGACGCCGCGCGAGGAGCGCATCCTGCGCATGCGCTTCGGCATCGGCATGCCCTCCGACCACACGCTGGAGGAGGTCGGCAAGACCTTCGGCGTGACCCGCGAGCGCATCCGCCAGATCGAGGCGAAGGCGCTGAAGAAGCTGCAGACCGGCAACCGCAGCCGGGCGCTGCGCAGCTTCCTGGCGGATTGAGGCACGGCCCGGGCATCGGCCCTACCGGGTGGCCCGGGCGGAACCCTCCGCCCGGGCCGCTTGCGTTCCGGCGCGATGCCCGGCTCCCGCCGCGTGGAGTAGCCATCCGGTTGCGGCGGGAGTGGCCTGGACGATGACGATGGATGCCTGCGCCGCGCCGGAACGCCTTGCCGCGCTGCGCCGCTATGGCGTGCTCGACACGCCGCGGGAGCGGGATTTCGACCGCATCGTCACGTTGCTCGCCCGCCTCTGTGACGCGCCGATCGCGGTGATCAACCTCATCGAGGACCAGCGCCAGTGGTTCAAGGCGGAGGTCGGCCTCGGCATCGACGGGACGCCGCTCGACATCTCCATCTGCCGGCATTTCCTGCTGCAGCCGGGCGTGACCGTGATCCCCGACATGACCCAGGATCCCCGCCTCGCGGCCAATCCGCTGATCGCGGGCGAGCCCGGGCTGCGCTTCTATGCCGGCTGCCTGCTGACCTCGCGCGAGGAGGGGTGGCCGCTCGGCACGCTTTGCGTGCTGGATCACCGCGCGCGGCCGGAAGGCCTCGACGCGACGCAGCGCATGGCGCTGGACGTCCTGGCGGGCGAGGTGATGGCCCAGCTCGAACTGCGCCTGGCGCTGCGCGAGCGGCAGGCAGCGCTGGAGCGCCAGACGCTGCTGCTGAAGGAGGTGCACCATCGCGTGCACAACAGCCTGATGCTGGTCGGCAGCGTGGTGAACCTGCAGATGCGCGGCATCACGGATGAGGTGGGGCGCGCCGCTCTGCACGACACGGCGCGGCGCATCCGCAGCATCGCCGCGCTGCATGGCCAGCTGCACCGCGCCGAGCGGCTCGATTCGGTGGAGCTTGACAGGTTCCTGGCCGACCTCGTGACCGAGCTCCAGGCCTCGGCGCCGCCGCGCGTGACCCTGTCGCTGCACGCCGCGTCGCGGCCGGTGGTCTCGACGGCCACCGCCGTGGCCGTCGCCCTGCTGGTGAACGAGCTGGTCAGCAATGCACTGAAGCACGCCTTCGGGGATGACACCGACGGGAGCGTCGAGGTGACGCTCGCGGACGCGGCCGGCGGGCGGCTGACGCTCTGCGTGCGTGACGACGGGCGTGGCCTGCCGGCCGGCCAGGCGGCGCCGTTCCGGACCGGCTCCCTCGGCATGCGGCTGATCGCCGGACTGGCGCAGCAGCTGCGGGGAGAACTCGTCTTCGAGGATGCCATGCCGGGGATGCGGGCGCGCCTTGCCTTCGACGCCGCCATCGACGCGGCACCCGGCCCGGCGTGACACTCGCGCCCGGCCGGACCGCGCCCGGTGCAACCGGCGCATGCTGGAGATGCCTGAGATGTGGACACCGCCGCGTGCCCCGTTCCGCCGAACCTGCCGCCTGGCCGTGGCGCTTGCGCTCGCGGCGGCCCCCCTGCCCGCCCTGGCGGAGCGCGCCTGCTTCCTGTCCTACGCCAGCTTCGAGGAGAAGGTGCCGCACGCGGACATCGATGCCTGCCCGGGCCATGCGGTGAAGCCGGACGAGGCATTCTGCCGCATCGCCGTGCAGGGCGCGGACGTATTCATCTACCTGTTCCGGCACGGTGACCCGGAGCCCTGCCTGGCGGGGGTGGACCGCTACACGGCGGGCGAGTTCTTCGCACGGTTCGGCACAACCTACGAGAAGCCGTAGCGGGCACCGCACCGGGGGGGGGCCGGCCCTCGCCCGGCTGCGGGCCCTGCCCCGCCGCCCGCGTCGGGGACCTCGGCGGGGCGGGGGCAAGCATCGCCTGCGCGGCCGCGGCGGCATGGCCGCGCCAGCCCTCAGCGCGCGGCAGCCTCGACCCCGTGCTGCTCGCGCACGGCGTGGAAGCGCAGCATCGGCCACTCCTCCTCCGCGCGGCGGCGCCGCCAGTCGGAGGAGAAGAACGCCACCGCCTCCCCGTCATGGTCCTCGGCGCTGTCGGAGCGGTTCTGCGCGACGAAGCGCTCCAGCGCGGCGCGGTCCTCCGCAGCGACCCAGCGCATCATCTCCCAGCGCGTGGCGTCGAACCCGGCGGGGACGCCGTATTCCACCTTCAGCCGGCTCGCCAGCACGTCGAGCTGGAGCTGCCCGACCACGCCCACCACCGGCGGCGAGCCGTCGAGCGGGCGGAACAGCTGCACCACGCCCTCCTCGGCGAGCTGCGACAGCGCGGTCTTCAGCTTCTTCGCCAGCATCGGATCCTCGAGCCGCACGGTGCGCAGGATCTCGGGCGCGAAGGAGGGCACGCCGCGGAAATTCAGCGCCTCCCCCTCGGTCAAGGTGTCGCCGATGCGGAGCATGCCGTGGTTCGCCACGCCCACCACGTCGCCGGGCCAGGCCTCCTCCGCCACCTGGCGGTCCTTGGCGAAGAAGAACAGCGGCGCGTTCACCGGCACCTGCTTGCCGGTGCGCACCTGCCTGAGGCGCATGCCCTTCCACAGCCGCCCCGAGCAGAGGCGCACGAAGGCGACGCGGTCGCGGTGGTTCGGGTCCATGTTGGCCTGGACCTTGAACACGAAGCCGGTCAGCGCCGCCTCGCCCGGGTGCACGGCGCGCGGATCGGCGGCGCGGGCGCCCGGCGGCGGGGCGTAGCGCGCCAGCCCGTCCAGCAGGTGGCCGACGCCGAAATCGCGCAGGGCGGAGCCGAAGAAGACCGGCGTCAGCGTGCCCTCGCGGAAGCGGGCCAGATCGAATTCCGGGCAGGCGGCCAGCGCCAGGCCGCTCTCCTCGGCCAGCGCCGCGGCGCGGTCGGCACCGACGAGTGCGGCGAGCCGCGGGTCCTCCGGCCCGTCCAGCGCCACGGCCTCGTCCTCGGTGGCGTCCACCGGCCGGAAGCGGTTCTCCAGCAGGTCGAAGGTGCCGGCGAACTCGCTCGCGCGCCCCACCGGCCAGGCCACCGGCGCGGCGTCCAGCGCCAGGGTCTTCTCGATCTCGTCGATCAGCTCGAAGGGGTCGCGCGCCTCGCGGTCCATCTTGTTGACGAAGGTGAGGATCGGGATGTCGCGCAGCCGGCAGACCTCGAACAGCTTGCGGGTCTGCGCCTCGATGCCCTTGGCGGCGTCGAGCACCATCACCGCGGCGTCGACGGCGGTCAGGGTGCGGTAGGTGTCCTCGGAGAAATCCTCGTGGCCCGGCGTGTCGAGCAGGTTGAAGACCAGCCCGCCGCGCTCGAAGGTCATGACGGAGGTGGCGACCGAGATCCCGCGGTCCTGCTCGATCTTCATCCAGTCGGATCGCGTGCGGCGGGCATTGCCCTTGGCGCGCACCGCGCCGGCAAGCTGGATGGCGCCGCCCTTCAGCAGCAGCTTCTCGGTCAGCGTGGTCTTGCCGGCATCCGGGTGGGCGATGATCGCGAAGGTGCGGCGCCGGGCCGCCTCGGCGGCGGCGTCGGAGGTCTGGGCCGGCGCGGGCGCGTCGGCGGGGGCGATGGCGGCATCCATCGATGGGGCACTCTACGGCAGCGGTTGGGGATTGCCTGCATGTAGGCCCGGCGCAGGCACCGCGCCAGCAGCCCGGTCACCTGGGGCGGCAAGGCGCTGCGGTGGCGGGCAGCCCCGTCCCGGTTCGGGAATGCGATCCGAGGCGGTTCATGCCGGATCCTGTCCGGACGGCGTTGCTCGCCGCCGAAGCGCGCCCTCGCCGGCATCGGCCTCGCGGCCGTCCCGATCAGTGCCGTCGCCTTCGGTGGCCTGGTGCAGGCTGCCGCCGTGGAATTCGCCCTCGCCGGCAGCCAGCGGAGTTGGGCCGCGCCCATCGCGGGCACCGACGCGACCGCCGCCGCCACCGGCACCTCGGGACGGCGAGCGTCGCCGGCAGGTCACCAGGCCGGCTGCTTTGCCGGTGCGCGCTGGCTTGCAACCGGCTGGCGCGCCGTCGCCACTGCTTCCGCATCCTCATGCAGCGCAATCACGCGCTCGGCCGAGGCACGCCAGGTCGCCAGCCGTGGCATATTGCCTATCGGCCAGCTCAGGGCCGCCGCCACGGTCTGGAAGGCCTGCGCCGCCTGCATCACCCAGCCGAGCGTCACCACGCCCGCCAGGTAGGCCGGCGTGGCGATCAGGAAGGGCAGCCCCAGGCCGAAGCGGGTGAACCAGCAGACGAAGAATTCGAGCCGTGCGAAGGCGCCGCTCTGCCGGTCGAAGGAGCCCGCCACCGCGCCGAACAGCCGGGCCAGCGGCGCGCCCTCCGCCGTGCTCCGCATCCGGGTGTCGCGCACGCGCACCAGGGCGGCGCGGTAATCCGCCTCCATCGCCTGGCGGTGGTCGGTGGTGCGCACCAGCGAGCGCCCGACCACCAGGGTGATGGCCAGCCCCGTGCAGACGTAGATCAGCGCCAGCCAGACCAGATAGCCCGGCACCAGCAGGCTCATGCCGCCGATGGTCACCGGCGGATGGCTGGACAGCGCCCAGAGCACGCCGACGAAGCAGGACAGCGTCATCAGCGCGTTGGCGAAGGAGGCGAAGAGCTCCACGGCCTCCTCCGTCGCGACGCGGGCATCCTCGGCGATGCGGCCGTCGGCGTTGGCGGCACCGCCCGTTCCGGCGGCGAGCCAGTCCGTGGTCAGCCGCGCCGAAAGCCAGGCGCGCCAGCCGAGCGCGATGCGCCGGCGTGCCAGCAACGCAGTGCTGGTCACCACGCAGAAGCCGAGGACGATCACCACCAGCACGACGAGTTCGCGCAGGACGACGTCCGCGTCGCGCCGCTC
Source organism: Acetobacteraceae bacterium (assembly GCA_019750465.1). Taxonomy (GTDB): domain Bacteria; phylum Pseudomonadota; class Alphaproteobacteria; order Acetobacterales; family Acetobacteraceae; genus JAIEOP01. The sequence continues at coordinate 20,484 of JAIEOP010000163.1, forward strand.
CAGCGCGTCGAACAGGTCGCGGTTCCAGGTGTTGAAGCGCAGGAAGAGCGCGACCTCCGCGGCGTTCAGCGCGAGCAGCGCGGCCAGCAGGCCGAGCGCTTCGCGCCGCGATCCTGAGCCCGTCCAGTAGCCGCCGGCCACCGTCCAGAAGCACCGCAACGCACGGCGCCAGCCGGGCCTTGGCCTGACGGCAAGGTCGTCAGCCATTCGTCAGGGTCCTGCCCGATCCGGGCGACGCGGTGCGGTCTGCTCGGGCATTGCGGATCCGGGGGCTGGCCGTGCCGACCGGCTGCCCAAGGGGGATTGCGGGGCTGCGGGCGCGGACAGATTGGCCGACCCGCCTGGCCGATTCAAGCCACCGGCGCAAGCATGGCCCGGCGCCGCCGCGCGGCTCCGAGGCCGCGCGGCAACGGACTTGTCGAGGGAACGGCGCGTGCAACCGGCGGATTAGGGCCGAGCGTCACGAGGCGAGGAGCATCCTTCGGAAACCCTCAACCGCTGCCTGCCAGCAGCGCATGCAGATCGAGCCGGCGCGTCCCCATCGCCAGTCCACCGGCTGCGTCGCGCGGCCACTCCGCCTCCGGGCGGTCGTGGTAGAGTTCGACGCCGTTGCCATCCGGGTCGCGCAGGTAGATCGCCTCGGAGACGCCGTGGTCGGAGGCGCCCTCCAGCTCGACACCTGCCTCCAGCACGCGCCGCAGCGCCGCCGCCAACGCGGCGCGGTCCGGATAGAGCAGCGCCACGTGGTAGAGGCCCGTGGTGCCCGGCGCCGGCGCGGGACCGCCCGCGCTTTCCCAGGTGTTCAGTGCGACGTGATGATGGTAGCCGCCGGCCGAGAGGAAGACCGCGCCGCGTCCATCCGGCCCGACGCGGCGCTGCTGCTCCTGCAGCCCGATCGCGTCGCGCCAGAAGCGCAGCGCGCGATCGAGATCGGCGACCTTAAGGTGGACATGGCCGATCCGCAGGGCGGGCGGCGCAGCGTATGGTGAGGCAGGGTGCGGCGCGACATCGGGCATCGGGGTCTCTCCGGACACGGCGATGACATGGTCCTGTCCCTAGCGGCGTCCAATCACCCGCGGCGGATGACCGACATCGCCGCCGGCAATGACGCCCATCGGCCGGTCAGGCGCGGCCGTCGAAATCCCCGGCGGCAGGCATGCCCGCGACGACGACCTTGCCGCCTGGTGCCGTCGTGCGGGTGGTCCGCACATGCGAAGCAACCGGAACAGGGACGGCGCCGGACGGTGCCGCCGGAGCCCGCCGCCAGACCTGCCGCATCCGCAGGTGCCGCAGGGCATTCACGCGCGGCGAGGAGCCGGACGGCGCAGGTCCGCCCAGGCGTCGTCGCCTGGGCGGATCATGGTGCAACCCCGGCGGGAGAACCCGTACGGCGCGCCGGTGCGTCAGTGCACGCCGAGCCGGCGCTCCACGACCTGGGTCTTCATGCTCTTCTGCAGCTTCTCGAAGGCACGTACCTCGATCTGGCGCACGCGTTCGCGACTGATGTTGTACTGCTGGCTGAGCTCCTCGAGCGTGGTGGGCTCGTCCTTCAGCCGGCGCTCGATGAGGATGTGGCGCTCGCGCTCGTTCAGGGTCTTCAGCGCCTCGCCCAGCAGGGCGCGGCGGTTGGACATGTCCTCGCGCTCGGCGAGCTCGGTTTCCTGCGTTTCCTGCTCGTCGACCAGCCAGTCCTGCCACTCGCCCTCGCTGTCGGCGCGGACGGGGGCGTTCAGGCTGTGGTCGGGGCTGGCCAGGCGCCGGTTCATCGACACCACGTCCTGCTCAGGCACCTGCAGGGTGCGGGCGATCTTCGCCACCTGCTCCTGCTGCAGGTCGCCTTCCTCCAGCGCGGACATCTGGGCCTTCAGGCGGCGCAGGTTGAAGAACAGCTTCTTCTGCGCGGCGGTCGTGCCCATCTTCACCAGCGACCAGGAGTGCAGGATGTATTCCTGGATGGCGGCGCGGATCCACCACATCGCATAGGTGGCGAGGCGGAAGCCGCGGTCCGGATCGAACCGCTTCACCGCCTGCATCATGCCGACATTGCCCTCGGAGATCAGCTCACCCACCGGCAGGCCGTATCCGCGGTAGCCCATGGCGATCTTCGCGACGAGCCTGAGGTGGGAGGTGACCAGCTTGTGCGCGGCCTTCTCGTCCCCGGCGTCCCTCCACCGCTTCGCCAGCGACAGCTCCTCCTCGGGGGAGAGCATCGGGAACTTGCGGATCTCCTGAAGGTAGCGCGCGAGGTTGCCCTCGGGCGCCAGGGGTATGACGGCGGTCATGGCCATCGAAGTCGTTGCCTCCTGGGCCGGTGAGCCCCCCGTGACGGCGGAGCCCCTGCGGCCGATCGTGGTGGCCTAACGCCCGGCGAACCCTCCAGGCCGCCCCGCCCCCCGGTCACGACGGGGAGAGATGTCCGCGGCCCTGGCGTTCCGGCATCCGCCGACGCTGCCTGGAGGAGGGTTAACACGGACCGTGGCGGTCCGCAATAAAAACCAACCGTCCGGCTAGGTTACCGATTGTGACACGGCCTCAATGTGGGAGGCTCTCCACCGGCGCCTCCAGCGCCGCGAGCAGTGCCCGCATGTCCGCCGGCGGTGCCGATTCGAAGCGAAGGCCCTTGCCGGTTACGGGATGGCTAAAGCCGAGCGTGGCGGCATGCAGCGCCTGGCGCGGAAACCCGAGCAGCAGCGTGCGCAGCGTCGCCGGCAGCAGCCGCGCCGGCCCCGGCGTGCGCCGCAGATAGACGGGGTCGCCGACGATCGGGTGGCCGCGCTCGGACAGGTGCACGCGGATCTGGTGCGTCCGCCCGGTCAGCAGCCGGCAGCGCAGCAGGGCGCAGGCCGCGCCGTGATAGGCCTTTTCGGTCGCATAGCGGGTCGTTGCAGGCTTGCCGTTCTTCGACACCACCGCCATGCGCTTGCGGTCCGTTTGGTGGCGGCCGATCGGCGCCTCGATCTCGCCGGAGAGGGGCTCCGGCAGGCCCCAGACCAGCGCCAAGTATTCGCGCTGCAGCCCGTCCCGCGTGGCGAAGGCGGCGGACAGCGCGTGATGCGCCCGCTCGGTCTTGGCCACCACCATCAGCCCGGAGGTGTGCTTGTCGAGCCGATGCACGATGCCCGGCCGGCGCTCGCCGCCGATGCCGGGCAGGTCCTCCCCGGCATGCGCCAGCAGGGCGTTCACCAGCGTGCCATCGAGGTTGCCGGGTGCGGGGTGCACCACCAGCCCGGCCGGCTTGTCCAGCACGATCAGGTCGCCGTCCTCGTGCAGGATGGCCAGCGGAATGGCCTGCGCGACGGGCGTGGCGGAGACCGGCGGCGGGATGGTCACCGCGTAGCGGGCGCCGGCGCGCACCGCCTCGGCGGCGTCGCGCAGCGGCACGCCGTCCCGCGTGGCGCGGCCCTCGGCGATCAGCGCCTTGACGCGGGAGCGCGACAGCGAGCCTATCGCCGCGGCAAGGAAGCGGTCGGCACGGTCGCCGGCCTGGTCCGGCGTGGCGGTGACCTCGAAGGTCTCGCCCGGCGGCGATGCGGGGGGGGTCACGGTGCGCGCGCTCAGGATTCTCGTGGTGGCGATGGGGGTGCTGATCGTCACCGGCACCGTGACGCTCGTCGTGCTCATCGTCCAGCGCGCCGGCGGGCTGGCGAGCAGCAGCGGCGTGGCACGGATGGACCTGGCGCTGGACCAGCCCGCAGGCAGCCGCATCGCCGGCATCGCCGCCATCGAGGCCGGCGGCGCGCCCGGGCTGGCGATCTGGATGCAGCGCCCGGACGGAACGGAGGCGGTACTGCTGCTGGACACGCGCCGCGGCCGCATCGCAGGCGAGGTGCGGCCCGCGGGCGCAGCCGGGATATCCTCGCGGTGACCCGCTCCAACGCTTCGCTTGCCGCGCGCGGGCCGACGCGCTAGACGCGACCTGTTCGCGAACGGGCGCGTAGCTCAGCGGGAGAGCGTCCCCCTGACACGGGGAAGGTCACAGGTTCAATCCCTGTCGCGCCCACCATTCACCATCGCACCATGGGTTTCCGGACGGACGGATCACCCGGATCGATGATGACCGCGCCGATCGGGACGCGGTAGGCTCCAGCATGCCCCACCTGTCCCGTCGCGCGCTCGGCGCCATGCCCCTGCTGCTGCTCGCCCGCCCCGCGCTGGCGCAGGCGCGACCGCGCGTCGGCGATGTCGAGGCGGTCACCGGCCGGGCCATGGCGCATTTCGAGAGCACGCCGCCGCGCCCGCTCGCCCCTGCCTCCGCCGTGCTGCTGGACGACATGCTGGCGACCGATCCCGATGCGCGCCTCGCCTGCCGCCTCGCCACCGGCATCGAGATCCGGCTCGGCGGCAATGCGACGCTGCGCGTGGACCGCCTGGCGCTGGGCGGCCCGCGCCGCGGCATCGCGCTGCAGAGCCTGTCCGGGCCGCTCGCCTTCGACCGCCCTCCGGCGGAGACAGGCCGCGCCGCCGTGCCGGTGACCCTCGACCTGCCCTGGGCCCGCATCGCCGTGCGCGGCACGCGCTTCTTCGCCGGCCCGCTGGACGAGGTCTTCGCCGTGTTCTGCGCGCGCGGCGCCATCGGGGTGGAGCGGCCGGGCGCCTGGGCGGTGCGGCTCGGTCCGGGCGAGGGGGTGGACGTGCCGCGCGACAGCGCCGCGGCGGCCGCGCAGCCGCCGGTGCGCGAATGGGGCCAGGCCCGCATCGCCCGCGCCTTCGCCCTGGTGGGATAGAGCGGGATGCGTTGAGGCAGAATCGCCGCAGACGCTGGATCCCGCGACCCGGCAAAGGCTGGAGCGTGTTGCGTGAGCGCATGCGAACGCAATGCGCTCTAAGCAAACCTCTGGAGGTTTGCGCACGACAAAAAACCTAAGCAGGCTTTCGCTACAATGGATTGGACCACACAATGTGTGGGCCAAGCCATGAAAGCCTGCTTAGCGCCCGCGCCGCGCCCCTTCCTCCGGCATCACAGCCGGTGCACCACCGCCTCGCCGTCCAGGCCACGCAATGCGAAGCGGCCCAGCGGCGGGGCCAGGGAGGCATCGGAGATGCCGGTCACCAGGCCGCGGCAATCCTGGGTCTTGGCCAGTTCCTGCAGCCGCGCCGCGACGTTCGCCGCGTCGCCGCAGACCGTCCAGGTGAGGCGCGAACCACCCACCTCCCCGGCCAGGACCTCGCCGGCGGCGACGCCGATGCGCGTCTCGCCCCAACCCAGCGCCGCGGCCTCGGGCCGCGTCCGGAAGGACTCGGCGAAGCGGTCGATGGCGCGGGCCGCGCGCAGCGCGCGGGCGCCGTGGTCCGGCTGCGGCAGCGGCGCGCCGAAGACGGTCAGCACGCCATCGCCGATCAGCCGCTCCAGCGTGCCGCCCTCGGCCGTGACGATCTCTTCGATGCCGGCGAGGTAGGCGTTCAGCACCGGCACCACCGCCTCCGGCGCGGCCCGGCGCACCATGCCCGAGAAGCCGGCGATATCGGTGATGATCACCGTCACCTCGCGCTTTTCCGGCCGCAGCCGCTCCGCCTCCGGCCGCGCCAGCAGCGCCGCCGCGACGCCGGGCGGCAGGCGGTGGGCGAAGCGCGCGGCCAG
>JAIEOP010000170.1 GCA_019750465.1 Acetobacteraceae bacterium
CGCCGCCGCCCGCGCCGCGCACCCGGCCCGCGCGCCGCGCGGCCCGGCTGCCGCTGGCGGAGGTGACGGTGCTCGATCTCTCCATGGGCTGGGCCGGGCCGCTCTGCACCCGGCTGCTGGGCGACCTCGGCGCCACGATCCTCAAGGTGGAGGCGATCCAGTACCCGGACTGGTGGCGCGGCGTGGACCCCCGCCCCGCCTTCTTCGCCGAGAAGCAGTACGAAACCAACACCCGCTACAACGCGCTGAACCGCAACAAGGCCGGCATCACCCTCGACCTGACCCATCCCGGGGGCGCGGCGCTGCTGAAGCGCCTGGTCGCGGGGTGCGACGCGGTGGTGGAGAACTACGCGCGGGAGGTGCTGCCGAAGCTCGGCCTGGACCATGCCGCGCTGTCGGCGGTGAAGCCGGACCTGGTGATGGTCTCCATGCCGGCCTTCGGGGCGGAGGGCGCCTGGCGCGATGCCCGCGCCTATGGCTCGACGCTGGAACACGCCTCCGGCCTGCCCTCCGTGGCGGGCGAGGACGGCGCGGCGCCGGTGACCAGCCACCTCGCCTATGGCGACCCGGTCGGCGGCATCAACGCCGCCACCGCGGCGCTGCTGGCGCTGCTGCATCGCCAGCGCACGGGCGAGGGCCAGCACGTCGATCTCTCCCAGGTCGAGTGCATCATGCAGTTCACCGCGCCCTGGCTGATCGCGCAGGCCGCAACCGGTGCGCCGCTGCCGCGGCTCGGCAACCGGCATCCGCTGCACGTGCCGCAGGGCTGCTTCCCCTGCGCAGCGCCGGATACCTGGCTGGTCGTGGCGGTGACGGAGGATGTGGCCTGGCGGGGACTGTGCCGCGCCATCGGGCGGGAGGATCTGGCCGGCCTGGCGCTGGCGGAGCGGCGCGCGCGGCAGGATGCGATGGAGGGCGCGATCGCCGCCTGGACGCGCGGGCAGGACGCCGATGCGGCGATGCGCGCGTTGCAGGCGGCGGGCGTGGCCGCCGGCGTCTGCCGCAACCCCGCCCTCCTGACCAGGGACCCGCATCTCGTCGCGCGCACGGTCTTCCAGCCGACGGAACGCGCCTTCGTGGGTCGGCACCTGCAGCTCTCCGCGCCGTTCCGCGACGCCGGCGCGGCGCCGCTGCCGGTACGCAAGCCGGCGCCGACGCTGGGCGAGGACAATGCGGCGGTGCTCGGCGGGCGGCTGGGGCTGACGGCGGCGGAGCTGGCGCGGCTGACGGAGGCCGGGGTGATCGGCACGGAGGCGGTGCCCGTCGCCGCGCGCAAGGCCCGTGCCTCGACCGGCCAGAGCGGGATGCGTTGAGGCAGAATCGCCGCAAACGCTGCATCCCGCGACCCGGCAAAGGCTGGAGCGTGCTGCGTGAGCGCATGCGAACGCAATGCGCTCTGGCGCATCAGCCTATCGCATCGGCTTGCGCCGCCAAGCCCGCGCGTTGGGGCATCTGCACGAAGGAAGCAGGGACACGCGGGACGGAAGTCGGCCGGACGTGCCTTGACGATCCGTGCCACCGCCGTCCGGGCCGCCTGTCCAACACCCCGACGCGGTTACCGCATAGGCGGCCGCGCCAAACTTCCGTAGCATCGGCGCATCACGGACGCGGAACCCTGCTGCATGAACGATCAACCGCCCGAAGCGGGGCGCGGCATCGAGTTCGGCATCGACATCGGCGGCACCTTCACGGACGTCGTCTGCCGACGTGCGGACGGCTCCATCCGCCTGGCCAAGGTTCCCACCAGCCGCGCCGACCCCAGCCGCGCCGTGCTGGCTGCGCTCGGCACGGCAAGGGCGGAGTGGGATGTTGCCACTGCTGCAATCACCCGCTTCGCCCATGGCACCACCGTCGCCACCAACGCCGTGCTGGAGCGCAAGGGCGCGCGCATCGGCCTGATCACGACGGAGGGGTTCCGCGACGTCCTCGAGATCGGGCGGCAGATGCGCCACCAGATGTACGACCTGGTGCTGCACACGGAGACGCCGGTCTTCCTGGCGCCCGGCCACCTGCGGCGCGAGGTGCGCGAGCGGGTGGACGCCGCGGGCCGGGTGCTGGTGCCGCTGGACGAGGCGAGCGTGCGCGCCGCGGTGCGGGCGCTGCTGGACCAGGAGGTGCAGGCGATCGCCGTCTGCCTGCTGTTCTCCTTCCTCGCCCCGGCGCATGAGCAGCGCATCGCCGCGATCATCGAGGAGATGCGGCGCGGCCTGCCGGTCTCGCTTTCCTCGGAGGTCGATCCCGCCTTCCGCGAGTACGAGCGCACCTGCGCCACCGCCTTCGATGCCTATGTGAAGCCCCTGGTCGCGGACTACCTGGCGAACCTGGAAGCGGGGCTCGCGCGCGCCGGGGTCGGTGCACCATTGCAGGTGATGCAGTCGCGCGGCGGGCTGATGTCCTCGGCCGTGGCGCGGCGGCGGCCGGTGCGGCTGTTCCTCTCCGGCCCGGCGGGGGGCGTGGTCGGCGGGCTCGACGTGGGTCTGGCGGCAGGCTACCGCGACCTCATCACGATCGATGTCGGCGGCACCTCCTGCGACATCGCCCTGGTCAGCGACGGGCGGCCGCTGATCCGGGCGGAGGGGCTGATCGACGGCTTCACCGTGCGCGTGCCGATGGTGGACGTCACCGCCATCGGCTCGGGCGGCGGCAGCCTGGCCTGGATCGACGCCGCCGGGTCGCTGCGCGTCGGGCCGGAATCCGCCGGCTCCGAGCCCGGCCCCGCCTGCTACGGCCGCGGCGGCACGCGGGCGACCGTCACGGATGCCTCGGTGGTGCTGGGCTACATCGACCCCGCATCCTTCGCCGGCGGCACCATGCGCCTCGACCCCGCGTTGGCGGAAGGGGCGGTCAGGCGCGAGGTCGCGGACCGGCTGGGCATGGACCTCGCCCGCGCGGCGCTCGGCATCCACCGCGTGCTGAACGCGCAGATGGCCGAGGCGATCCGCCTCGTCTCGATCGGGCGTGGCATCGACCCGCGTGGCTATGCGCTGCTGCCGCTCGGCGGCGCCGGGCCGCTGCATGGCTGCGCGCTGGCCGAGGAGCTCGGCATCTCCACCATCATCGTCCCGCCGCACCCGGGCGTGCTGGCCGCCGCCGGTCTGCTCGGCGCGGCGGTGGAGCACGAGGTCGCGGCGGCCTTTCCGCACCCCTGCGCCGGCCTTGATCCCGCGCTGATCCGGCCGGCGCTGGACGCGCTCGACGCGCGCTGCCGCGACCTGATGCGCGACGAGGGGCTGCGCGAGGCGGATGTCGAGGTGGGCCACGCCGCCGACCTCTGCTACATCGGCCAGTCCTACTGGCTGGAGGTGCCGCTGCGCCTCGATGCCGCCGATCCGGTGGGCGAGGCCTATGCGGCCTTCCTCGCCGCGCATGACCGCGTCTATGGCCACGCCCCGCCGCTGCCGGCCAAGTTCGTGAACCTGCGCAGCGTGCACCGCTCCCGCACCGGCCGCGCCGCCATCGGTGCCGGCCACGACCCTGGCGCCGCGGCGCCGCCGACGACGCGCCCGGTGCAGGTCCGGCAGAACCCCGGGCCGGTGCCGGCGGCGATCTGGCAGCGCGGCGCGATCCGCGCGGGCGACCGCATCCCCGGTCCCGCCATCATCGAGCAGGTCGATACCACCACGCTCGTCGAGCCCGGCTGGACCGCCAGCCTCGGCAAGGGCGGCGCGCTGATCATCGCCAGGGACGGGACGCCATGACCACGGACTTCAGCACCGAGGCGCTCGACCCCGTGACGGTGGAGGTGACGCGCCATCGCCTCGAGGGCATCGCCAACGAGATGCAGGCGACGCTGCTGCGCTCCTCCTTCTCGCCCATCGTGAAGGAGGGCCTGGATGCCTCGGCCGGGCTGTTCACCGCGGACGGGCAGACCCTGGCGCAGTCCTGCTCCATCCCCATCCACCTGGCGACGCTGATCCCGGCGCTCAAGCGGATCATCGAGACCTTCCCGCCCGCCACCATGGCGCCGGACGACACCTATGTGCTGAACGACCCCTATTGCGGCGGCACGCACCTGCCGGACATCGCCGTCGTGCAGCCGGTCTTCGCCCCAGGTGCGGACCAGGGCGGCCGGATCATCGCCTTCGCCGCGGCGATGACGCACCACCAGGACATGGGCGGGCTCTCGGCGGGCTCGGTGCCGACCAACGCCACCGAGATCTTCCAGGAAGGGCTGCGCATCCCGCCGCTGAAATTCCGCGACCGCGGCGTGGTGAACGCGACGCTGGAGGCGATGATCCGCCAGAACGTGCGCATCCCGGATACGGTGATGGGCGACATCCACGCCCAGGTCTCGGCCTGCTCGATCGGTGCGCGGCGGCTGGCCGAGCTGGCCGGGAAGCAGGGCGACAACGCGCTGACCGCGATCTTCGCCGAGCTGCTGGACCGGTCCGAGCGGATGACGCGACTCGCGCTGTCGAAGATCCCGGACGGGACCTATCGTGCGGTCGATTGGCTCGACAATGACGGCGTCGAGCTGGAGAAGCCGATCCGCATCGAGGTGGCGGTGACCATCCGGGGCGATTCCATCCATCTCGACTTCACCGGTTCCTCGCCGCAGGTGCGCGGGCCGCTGAACTGCGTGCCCTCCGGCTCGCTCGCCGGCGCCTGCTACGCCGTGCGCGCGCTGACCGATCCGCGCATCCCGACGAATGGCGGCTGCTTCCGCCCCATCTCGCTGCACCTGCCGGAGGGCACCATCGTCAACCCGCGCGAGCCGGCGCCGGTGAACGCCCGCACCTCCACCATCAAGCGCATCACCGGCACCATCATCCGGGCCCTGGCCGAGGTGATGCCGGACCGCGTGCCGGCGCCCTCGGCGGGGCAGATGGTGATCGTCGCCTTCGGCGGCCGTACGCCGGAGGGCAGGCCCTTCGTGACGGGGGACCTGATCGCCGGCGGCAGCGGCGCCGCGCGCGGCTCCGACGGGGTGGACGTCATCGAGACCGACGCCTCCAACTGCATGAACCTGCCGGCCGAGGCGGCGGAGATGGAGACGCCGATCCGCCTCAACCGCGTGGCGCTCCGCCCGGATTCCGGCGGCGACGGCGAGTATCGCGGGGGCCTCGGCACCATCCGCGAATACGAGGCGCTGATGGACGAGCTCAGCTTCACCCATCGCGGCGAGCGCCACTACAGCGCGGCGCAGGGGCTGTTCGGCGGCGGGCCGGGGGCGATGTCGCGCTCCGTCATCCACCGCGCCGATGGCCGCGTGGAGGAGATCCCGTCCAAGATCGTCACGCGCCTGAACAAGGGCGACCGCGTGGTCATCGAGACCGCCGGCGGCGGCGGCTACGGCAACCCCGCGGAGCGCTCCGCGGCGGCGCGTGCCGCGGACCGCGCCGATGGGAAGGTCAGCCCTTCAGCGTCCGGATGATCATCTGCGTGAGCCGCGGCATCTCCGGCCCGATCCGCTCGAAATCGGGGCGGATGAGCCGGCGCTGCGCCTCGGCGGGCGCCATCACCACGCCATCGGCGCTCGCGGCCTCCGGCACCGAGACCGCGGTGCTGGTCGGCGAGAAGAAGCCGCGGCTGATCCAGGCCGACTGGCACTCATCCGACAGCCAGGTGTCCAGGTAGCGCTGCGTCAGCTCCGTCACGCGCGGATTGAACCCGGCGCAGACCTGCATGTGGCCGGTCCACTGCACGCCGCCCTCCCGCGGCACGGTGAAGGCCAGCTTGCCGCCGCGGGCGCGCGCCTGGCCCATGAAGCTGCCCCAGTGCGGCGCGCACCACATCTCGCCCTTGGAGACCATGTCCTCGATCACCGTCGGGCTGTTCACCCAGGCTCCGATGTTGGCCCGGTGCGGCTGCCAGGCGCGGATGCCCTCCTCGACCGAGGGCGGTTTGCCGGCGGCGACCGCAGCCATGATGTAGGCGTCGTAGTAGGCATCCCACATCCCGATCCGGCCGCGCAGCTTCGGGTCATAGAGATCGGTCCAGGACTTCGGCGCCTCCATCCGGTCCGGGTTGTACATGATGGCGAAGGGCGAGAGCAGGAAGGGGATGCCGACTCCGCCGGGCGTCTCCATCCCCGCCGGCAGCTTCGCGGAGTTCGGCACAAGGGCGCGGTTGAAGGCGATGAACATGCCGTCGGCACGGCCGCGCTGGGTGAAGATGTCGTTGAACATCCCGCCGCTGATCACCGGGTTGCCGCGCTGCGCCAGCATGCGCGGGTAGCCGGCGGCATTGCTGCCGACCTCGAGCCGCACCTCCGCGCCCGCCTGGGCCTGGCGGAAGGCCGGCAGGGTGATGTCGCGCAGGATGTCCGGCACCGCCCCGGGCCAGGAGAAGACGGTCAGCTGGGCCGCGTCCGCCGGCGCCTGGGCAAGCGCCTCGGCGAAGCGGAAGAAGGAGGCGCCGCCGGCGCCCATGGCCGCGAGGCCCTGCAGCAGCCGGCGCCGCCCCGTGCCGGGCGCGAATTCGCGCAGGATCGTCCCGGTGTCGTCCGTCATCGCTTCGTTCTCCCATTCCCCCGGGCGTCAGGGCGCCGGGCAGCCATTCCCGGCAGCATCAGGTTCGATGCCGGCCCGGGCGTCAAGCGTCCCGTGGCGGCGCGAAGCAGACCATGTCCGCCGCGCGCCAGCCCAGCGTCACCGCATCGCCCTGGCGCGGCGCGGCGGCATCGCCCCCGGCGTTCGGCAGCATGGCGATGACGAGCCCGTCCGGCGTCCCGACATGCAGGTAGGTCACGGCGCCGAGGTAGACGACGTGCGCGACCGTCCCGCCCACATGGATGAGCCCGGCGCCGGCGGGCGGGTTCAGCCGCACCTTCTCCGGCCGGAGCATGAGCTCCACCCCGTCGCCGGCAGCCATGCCCGCGGGACCGGCGACGGCAAGCTCCCGCCCGCCGGGCTCCAGCCGCACCCGCAGGCCGCCATCCTCGGCGCGGCCGGTCACCGTCGCGCGCAGCGCGTTCATCATGCCGATGAAGTCGGAGACGAAATGGCTGCCGGGGCGTTCGTAGATCTCCCCCGGCGTGCCGGACTGCACGATGCGCCCGCCCTCCATCACCACGATGCGGTCGGACAGCGTCAGCGCCTCGTCCTGGTCATGGGTGACGAAGATGGTGGTGATGCCGACGGCGCGCTGGAGCTGGCGGATCTCCACCTGCATCCGCTCGCGCAGCTTGCGGTCCAGCGCCGCCAGGGGCTCGTCGAACAGCAGCACGTCGGGGCGGGTGACCAGGGCCCGCGCCAGCGCCACCCGCTGCCGCTGCCCGCCCGAGAGCTGCGAGGGCACGCGCTCGTCCAGCCCCTGCAGCTGCACCTGCCGCATCGCGTCGGCGACGCGTGCGGCGACCTCGGCCCGCGGCAGGCGGCGCATCACCAGCCCATAGGCGATGTTCTCGGCGACCGATTTGTGCGGGAACAGCGCGTAGCTCTGGAACACCATGCCGATGTTGCGCCGCCAGGGCGGCACCTCGTTGGCGCGCGTCCCGCCGATGCGGATCTCCCCCGCATCCGGCGCCTCCAGCCCGGCGACCATGCGCAGCGTCGTCGTCTTGCCGCAGCCGGAGGGGCCGAGCAGGCTGACCATCTCGCCCGGCGCCACCTCCAGGTCGAGGCCGCGGACGGCCGGCACCTTGCCGTACCACTTCGCCACGCCGCTGAGCGCGACGCCCTTGGCCGGCCCGCTCATGAGAACTGCTTCCCGAGGCCCACGGTGCGCTCCACCGCCAGCACGGCCAGGGTGGTGAGCAGGATCAGCAGGGTGGATACCGCGGCGAGCGTCGGGTCCAGGCTGAACTCGGCGTAATTGTACATCTCGATGGGCAGCGTCATCATCCCGGAGCCGACGAGGAAGAGCGAGATGGTGAACTCGTCGAAGGAGATGATCAGGGAGAAGGTCGCGCCCGCCACCAGCCCCGGCCGCAGCAGCGGCAGGGTGACGGTGCGGAAGCCCTGCCAGGGGCTGGCGCCCAGCGTCAGCGCGGCCTCCTCCCAGGCGCGGTCAATTTCGGCCAGGGTGGCGGAGACGGTGCGCACCACATAGGGCAGCACCACGACGATATGCGCCAGCACCAGGCCCTGGAAGGTTCGGATCAGGCCGAGCGGCGCCAGCACCATGGCGATGGCCGCCGCCAGCACGATCGCCGGGAAGACCAGCGGCGCCATGAACAGCGTCATCAGCGCGCCGCGCCCGGGGAAGCTGTAGCGGCGCAGCGCGACGGCGCTGAGCGTGCCGACGACCAGCGAGACGGCGGTCGCCACCAGCGCGATGGCCGCGCTGTTCGCCGCCGCCGCCATCAGCTCCGGACGTTCAAGGATCGCGCCGAACCATTTCAGCGAGAAGCCGCGCGGCGGGAAGGACAGGTCGCCCCCCTCGCCGAAGGCCGAGGGGATGACGATGGCGATCGGCAGCGCCAGGAAGACCATCATCGCCACGACATAGGCGTTGAGCAGGCGCCGGCCCGTGCGCGCGGTCATGTCAGCGCCTCGCCCAGCGCCGCAGCAGCAGCCCGTAGCCGCCCAGCAGCAGCAGCGTCGCCAGGCTGAGCAGGATGCCGGAGGCGGCGCCGCCGGGCCAATCGACCAGCGTCACCATCTGCTCGTGGATGGCGATGGCCATCACCGTCACATGCCCGCGGCCGAGCCAGATCGGCGTGATGAAGGCGCCGACCGTCAGGCAGAACACGATCACCGACCCTGCCGCGACGCCCTGCACGGACAGCGGCAGCGTGACCGAGAGGAAGTTGCGCAGCGGCGTCGCCCCCAGCGTGGCCGCCGCCTCGGCATAGGCGACGTCGATGCGCCCCAGCACGGCGGCGATGGACAGCACCATGAAGGGCATCAGCACATGCACCATGCCCAGCACGACGGACCAGAAGCCCTGCATCAGCCGCAGCGGCTCCGTGACCAGCCCGAGGCCGAGCAGCGCCGCGTTCACCAGCCCCTCATTCCCCAGCAGGATGGTCCAGCCCATGGTGCGCACCACGATGCTGACCAGCAGCGGAAAGATGGTGCCGAGGAAGACGAGATGCGCCCATCGGGAGCGCGAGCGCGCCAGGAACCAGGCGATGGGATAGCCGAGCACGGCGCAGAGCAGCGTCACCGTCGCCGCCAGGGAGAAGGTGCGCAGCGCGACGTTCAGCAGGTAGGGGTCGGTCAGGAACTCGGCGTATTTGGCGAAGCTCGGCCCGATCGGCCCCGGGAAGCGCTCGCGCAGCGACATCCCCAGCATCACCAGGAAGGGCCAGACCAGGATCAGCGCCAGCAGCAGCACGCCTGGCGCCAGCAGCGCGGCGGCGGCGAACGTGCGGCGCGGGTCCGCGCGGCGGGGGGGCGGCGGCAGCATGGCCTCGCTCATGCGGGGCGCAGTTCCGGATGCGCGGCCAGCAGCGCGGCGAAGGCCCGGTCCACGTCGGCGCCGCCGCCATCGGGGCCGGCCGGGGCGGTGACCGCCTCGAAAAGGCGGTGCTTGACGAAGCTGCGCCAGTGCACGGGCAGGCGGGCAAGCAGCGCGGTCAGGGCGGCGTAGCGATCCGGCGTCCAGACCGCCTCGAACTCACGACGCGCGGCGCAGAGGGTGAGGAAATCGGCGGAGGCGGGCCGTGGTGCCGCGCGCAGCCGCGCGGTCTCCGCCAGGTCCACCCTGCCGTCCCTGCCGATGGCGACGCCGTAGTCGCGCCGCGCCGCCACGGCGCTGACGAGTCCGCGGCGGACATCGTCCAGCACCGCCTCGGCCGGCCGCGCGAAGGGATCGCCATAGCCGCCCCCGCCGGAGCCGGTGATGCGGATCACGTCGCCCGGCCCGCAGGCGACGATATCGGTATTCCCGAGCTGTTCCACCGCGCCGTCCGTCGATATGCGCGTGAAGGCCGAGCACCCGCCCGGCAGCCCGCCGAGGATGCCGGGCGAGGCGAAGACCGAGCGGTCGCGGTTGCGCGCCGTCACCACCGACCCCGGCGCGAAGAGCTGGAACTCCATCTCCGCGGCCAGGCCGCCGCGGTGCAGCCCGGCGCCGCCGCTGTCCGGCACCACGCCGTAGCGCAGCATGCGGAACGGCAGCTCGGCCTCGGTGATCTCCACCGGCGTGTTGCGGATGAAGCCGGAGAAGGAGCCGCCGCCATCATCCGCATCCGCCTGCGCCGCGCCGCCGCCACCGCCGCCGACCGGCCCGATCGAGGCCATGTAGCCGCGCCCGGCGCGATCGGAGGTCTTCACGTTCACGAGGCTCGGCCCCGCCGCGGCGATGGCGGGCAGGCGGTCCGGCAGGGCCCGGGCGAAGGCGCCGAAGGTGACCACCTGGCTCAGCATGCAGACCAGGCTGCGCATGCCGACCGCGGCGGGGTGCGTCGCGTTCATCACCGTCCCCGGCGGCAGCACCGCGCGGGCCGGGCGATAGACGCCGGCATTGAGCAGCAGGTTCGGCTCCAGCGTGCCCAGCACCAGCGTGAGGCCCACCATCGCCAGCGCGTGCCGCTCGTGCCCACCGGTCGGCATGTTGAGCGAGGAGGATAGCTGCGGGTCGCTGCCGGTGAAGTCGAGCGTGACCTCGTCGCCGCGCACGCGCGCGGTCAGCGCGATGCGGCAGGGCTTTCCGCCCGGCGAGTCCTCGTCGGCGTAGTCGGCATAGGCATGGTCGCCGTCCGGGATGCCGGCGATGACCCGCCGCGCCTGGTGCTCCGCATAGTCCAGCAGCGCCGGCATGGCGGCCTTGAAGGTGTCGGCACCGAAGCGGGCGATCATCTCGCGCACGCGCCGCTCGCCGGTATTCACCGCGGCGATCTGCGCATTGAGGTCGCCGCGGTTCTGCGCCGGCAGGCGGACATTGGTCGCGATCATCGCCAGCAGGTCGCGGTTGGGCACGCCGCGCCGCGCCAGCTTCATCGGCGGGATGCGCAGCCCCTCCTGGTGCACCTCCGTGAGCGTCCGGGAGAGCGAGGCGGGCACGGCACCGCCCACATCCGTGTTGTGCACGTGGCAGCCGACGAAGCAGACGGGCGCGCCGTCATGGAAGACGGGCTTCCAGAGATGCGTGTCCGGCGCGTGGGTGGCGACGAAGCCGCTATAGGGGTCGGAGGTGATGCAGATGTCGCCCGGCTCGTACCCGTCCTCGATCATGGCGATGGCGGGGCCGTAGTCGAGGCCGGTGAACCAGCTCGCGCCCAGGCCCTTCGGCGAGGCGAAGGTCAGCCCCTCCGGCGTCAGCAGCTGGCAGGTGAAGTCCTCGGTCTCCTTGACGAAGGTGGAATGCGCGGTGCGCAGCAGCGTCCAGCCCATGGCCTCGGCGCCGGCGACGGCATGGTCGGCGAGGATGCGCAGCGTCGCGCGGTCGATCACGCCCATGGCGCGGCCTCCACGCGGCGGATGCGCAGGATGCCGTGGCGATCCACCGCCACGTCATGGCCGGGCGGGACGCAGGTGGTGCAGTCCTCCTGCGTCACCACCACGGGGCCGGCGAGGCGGTGGCCGGCGCGCAGCGCGGCGCGATCGTGGAAGGGCACGCGGCGCCAGGCGCCGTCGAGCCACGCCTCGCGCAGCGCGACGGGCTCGGGCGGCGCGCTCGCCGGCGGCAGCTCCGGCAGCACCGGCTTCGGCGTGGGCCCGGTGCCGACGACGCGCAACGCGATGACCTGCGCGGCGGCGGAAGCATCGGCATGGCCGTAGACCCGTTCGTGCTCGGCGTGGAAGGCCGCGGCCATGGCCCCGGTGTCGGCGCTCAGCGCGACCACCTCATCGAACGGCACCTCGATCTCGAAGGACTGCCCGCGGTAGCGCATGTCGGCGGAGAAGATCAGCGCGGTGGCGCCGGCATCGCCCTGCTCGCCGTGCAGCCAGGCCAGGGCCTCCGCGCGCAGGGCGGCGAAGCCCTCGCGGATCGCCGGCGCCGCGCTGGCCTCCAGCGGCATGTAGAGCGTGCGGAGAAAGTCGTTGCGCAAATCGGCGATCAGCCCGCCGAGCGCGCTCAGCACGCCGGGCGTCGGCGGCACGATCGTCTCCGCCATGCCGATCTCGCGCGCCAGGAAGCAGCCCAGCATGGGGCCGGCGCCGCCGAAGGCGAGCAGCGCCGTCTCCCGCGGATCGACGCCGAAGCGCATCGTGCCCGCGCCGATGCGCGCATACATGCCGGAGACGGCGACCCGGATGATCGCCTCCGCCGCGTCCTCGACGCTGCGGCCGAGCCGCTCCGCGACCGTGCCGATGGCGGCGCGCGCCAGCGCCGCATCGACGCGCGCCGCGCCGTAGCCGAGGTCCGCACCGGCGCCGAGCAGGCCGCAGGCGGCGAAGGCGTCGGTCACGGTGGGCCGGGTGCCGCCGCGCCCGAAGCAGGCGGGACCCGGCGTCGATCCGGCGCTCTCCGGCCCCACCTGCAGCACGCCGAAATCGTCCACCCAGGCGATCGACCCGCCGCCCTCGCCGATCGAGCTGACGGCAACCGAGGGGATGTGGATCTGGAAGTCGCCGACCACCTCGCCGGCACCGTAGCGCGGCCGACCGTCGCGGATCAGCGCGACGTCGGCGCTGGTGCCGCCGATGTCGAGGCTGAGGCATTCGGCGACGCCGGCGAGCCGCGCGACGAAGCCGGCGCCGATCACGCCGGCCGCGGTGCCGGAGAGCACCATCTGCAGGCAGTCGCGCTTGCCGCGCTCCGCCGTCATGACGCCGCCGTTGGACTTCGTGACGCGCGGCTCCGCCGTCACGCCGGCCTCGCGCAGCGCCGCCTGCAGCGCGCCGAGATAATGCGCGACGCGCGGCTGGACATAGGCCGCGATGGTGGCGGTGACGGTGCGCTCGTACTCGCGCAGGATGGGCCAGACCTCGGCCGAGCACAGCACCGGCAGGCCGGGCGCCGCCTCCGCCAGGATCGCGCGCGCCGCGCGTTCATGCGCCGGGTTGCGCCAGGCGTGCAGGAAGGCGACGACGATGCCCTCCGCCCCGGCGGCGCGCGCCGCCGCCGCCGCGGCGTGGACCGAGGCGGCGCGGAGCGGCTGGTGCGCCGAGCCATCGGCCAGCATGCGCTCCTCGATCTCGAAGACCAGGTCGCGCGTGACGAGGGGGCGCGGGCGCTTCGACAGCAGGTCGTACATGTCCGGCGCGCGCAGCCGGGCAAGCTCCAGGACGTCGCGGAAGCCGCGCGTGACCAGCAGCGCCAGCCGCGGCCCCCGGCGCTGGATGACGGTGTTCACGCCCACCGTGGTGCCATGGGTGAAGTAGCCGATCGCCCCGGGGTGGATGCCGTGACGCGCCTGCATGGCGGCGAGGCCGGCAAGCACCTCCGCGCCCGGACGGTCGGGGCGGGAGAAAACCTTCAGGCTCCGCACCTCGCCGGTCCGCTCGTCGAGGACGGCGAGATCGGTGAAGGACCCGCCAATGTCCACGCCGACGCGATAGCCCATGCCGATCCCCGAGCCCGGCGAGCATCGTTCCGCGCGGCGGCGAGCGGGTCAAGACGCCTCGGTGCCGGCTGCGGGGCGTGCGGTGGCCGCGACTCGACGAGTTCTACCGCGACGCCGTCCGCAGGAAGGCCTACCGCGCCATCGAGGAGTTGCAGGCCGACCTCGACGAGGGGATGACGCACTGCAACGAGGCGCGCACCCACCAGGGCGCTGGTGCTTCGGCAAGGCCCCGAGGCGGACCGTCCTGGACAGCCGCCCGCTCGCGCGCGAAAAGCAGCAGATCGGCGAGGCCGCATGACACGCAGCGCCTGGCAGCTTCGACCCGGCGGACACCCGCCACGCCAGGTCGGTGACCGCCAGATCGAGTGCCGGCTTCCACACCGAGGGGAGGTCACCGCATGATCGGACGCAGAGAGGCGCTCGGCGCGATCGCGGCGGCAGCCTTGCCCCTCCCTGGCCTGCCCCTCCCTGGCCTGCCCCTCCCTGGCCTGCCCCTCCCTGGCCTGCCCCTCCCTGGCCTGCCCCACCCGGCCCGCGCCCAGACGCGCCCGCCCGTCGCCTGGGCGCCGACCCGGCCGGTCCGCATGATCGTGCCCTGGCCGCCCGCCGGCACCACGGACATCCTGGCCCGCCAGATCGCCCCGCCGCTCTCGGCCGCGCTCGGCCAGGCCGTGGTGGTGGAGAACCGCGGCGGCGCCTCCGGGGCCATCGGCACGGTGGAGGCGCTGCGCGCCGCGCCGGACGGGCACACCATCTGCCTCTCGATCAGCACGCTGATCACGGCGACGCTGCTGACCCGCCAGCCCTATCACCCGATCAGCGACGTCACGCCCATCCTGCACCTCGCCGACGTGCCGAACATCCTGGTGGTGCACCCGGCCCTGCCGGTGCGCAGCGTGCCGGAGCTGATCGCCTATGGGCGGGCCAATCCGGGCAGGCTCTCCTTCGGCTCGCCGGGGATCGGCTCCTCCGTCCACATCTCGGGCGAGGTGTTCAAGCTGGCGACGGGGATCGACATGGTGCACGTGCCCTATCGCGGCGGCGGGCCGGCGCTGGCCGATCTCGTCGCCGGGCAGATCCCGATGATGTTCGGCAATGCCGGCTCCACCCTGCCGCATGTCAGGAACGGGACGGTGCGCGCCCTGGCCGTCACCGCGGCGCAGCGCCTGCCCTTCGTGCCGGAGCTGCCGACGGTCGCCGAGGCCGCCATCCCCGGCTTCGAGGTGGTGGAGTGGTACGCCTTCTTCGGCCCGGCCGGCATGCCGCCCGAGGCGGTGCAGCGCCTGAACGGGGAGATCATGGCCATCGTCGGCACGCCGGAGGGGCGGCAGCGCCTGTCCGACCTCGGCGCCCTGGTCACCGGCGGCACGCCGGAGGAATTCGGCACCTTCCTGCGCCGCGAGCACGAGAAGATCAGCCGCGTGGTGCGGGAGGCGCGGATCCCGATGGAGTAGGGCGGCTGCGCAGCAGCAGCGACAGCGCGACATAGGCGGCGGGGATCGCGGCGGCGGCCGCGAAGGTGCCGCCGAAGGCGTGCAGGAAGGCTTCGCCCGCCGCCGCGCCATGCGCGACCGCGGCCGCCTCCAGCACGGCGAAGAGCAGGGTGAGCAGCGAGGCGGCGACCACCAGCCCGACCGTCCGCGTCATCATCGCGAGGCTGCCGGCGACGCCGCGGTCCGCCCGCGGCATCGCACCGGTCACCAGGTCCGTGTAGCTGACGGTCTGCAGCCCCAGCCCGGCCCCGGTCAGCAGCAGCGAGGCCAGCAGCCACCACACCGGCTCCGCCGCCCCCCAGCGGCTGACCAGGAACAGCCCGATCGCCACCAGCCCGGCCCCGGCCAGCGTGACGGCGCGCGCGGAAAAGCGGACCAGCAGGCGGCCGGCCAGGGGCGAGGCCAGCATCATGCCGAGCGGTCCGCTGGCCAGCACGAAGCCGGCAAGGCCGCTCGGCAGCGCGGCGATGCGCGCCAGGTAGTAGGGCACGAAGAGCAGCACGCCGAAGGCCGCGAGGTTCACCAGCGCATTGCCGAGATTGGCCAGCGAGAATTCCAGCGAGCGGAAATGGTGCAGCGCGATCAGCGGCCGCGGCGCCCGGCGGGCCCACCAGAGGAAGCCTGCCAGCCCGGCCAGTGCCAGCGCGAAGAGCCCGACCGCCTGCACCTCCCCCGCGCCGAGATGGCGCGCCTGGTTGATGGCCAGCAGCAGCGCCACCAGCGTCGCCGTCGCCAGCACCGCGCCGGGCGCATCGAAGGGCTCGCGCCGGGTGGCGCGCGGCGGCGCCGGCAGTCCGCGCAGCAGCAGCAGCGCCGCGAGCGCGATGGGGATGCGGAACCAGAACACCACCGGCCAGCCGAAGCGGTCCACCAGCAGCCCGGCGAAGGAGGGCCCGATCACCGACCCCGCCGCGAAGCACAGCGCATACCAGCCGAGGATCCGCCCGCGCCGCGATTCGGGGTAGAGCGAGGTCGCCAGCGCCGCGCCGCAGGAGATCACCAGCGCCGCGCCCACCCCCTGCAGCACCCTCGCCCCCAGCAGCAGCGGGTAGGTCGGCGCCAGCGCGCAGGCTACGTAGGCCAGGGCGCTCCAGGCCAGGCCGATGCGGAACACCAGCGCATGGCCGATGATGTCGCCGACGCGGCCCATGGCCAGCATCAGGCTGCCATGGGTCAGCACATAGGCGATCACCACCCACTGGATCATCGCCAGCGGCAGGCCGAAATGGCCCGTGATGTGCGGAAAGGCGATGTTCACCGCGGTGTCCAGCGGCACCGCGAGCGTGCCAAGCCCGATCAGCGCCAGCTTCCCGGCCGCGCCGCGCACGGGCGCATCCGTCACGCGCGGCGGCCCGTGTTCGCCGGTGCCTCGCGCGGCCAGAGCGCGCGCCGCCACACCAGCCCGATCAGCGCCGTCGCGATCAGGCCGAAGCCGGCGTAGAGCGTCGCGGTGTCGTGGAAGCCGAGGCGCTCGATCAGCGGTCCGGCGGCGAACAGGCCGATGGGCAGCCCATAGATCGCCAGCATGCGCGCCCCCATCACCCGGCCGCGATAGGCATCGCCCGCCGCCTGCAGCATCAGCACCACGAGCGGCGACAGCGACAGGCTCTGCATGAAGCCGGCCAGCGCCAGCAGGGTCATGCCGAGCGCAAGGGATTCGGTGCGCGCGAAGACCAGCAGCAGCGCGTACCAGACCAGCGCGCCGAGGATCATCGCCCGCCCCGCCTGCACCCGCGTGCCGACGATGCCGACCAGCAGCGAGCCCAGCAGCGCGCCGGCGGCGAAGCTCGCCGAGAGGAACCCGAGGCCGGTGCGGTCGATGCCGTAGACGTCGCGCGCCACGTAGGGCAGCAGGCCGCCGGAGAGCGGGAAGGCCGAGAGGTTCACCAGGAAGGCCAGGCTGACGGCGGCCAGCAGCGCCGGCGTCTGCGCCACATGCACGAAGCCGTCGCGCAGGTCGCGCAGCGGGGTGGAGAGCGCCGCCCCGGGATGCCGCGGCGTCGGCCCCGTGCCGAGGCTGAGCAGGAAACTCGCGGCATAGAGCGCGGTGATCGCCAGGTAGGACTGCGCCAGGCCGAGCCAGGCCGCCAGCCCCGCCCCGGTCAGCGCGCCGACCACGCGCGCCGAATCCGCCGTGGTGCGGCCGATGCCGACCGCCGCCATCAGCAGCGGCGCCGGCATGGTGGCCGCGATCAGCGCGTTGCGCATGCCGATGTCGGAGGGGCGCACCAGCCCGGCGATCACGGCGATCACCAGGACCTGCGCCGGTCCCAGCGTGCCGGTCATCGCCATGGTGGCGATGATCGCGGCCAGGGCAGCGTAGCTGGCCCGCATGGCGCAGAGCACGGAGCGGTGGCCGCTGCGGTCGGCAGCCACGCCGATCATCGGCGCGAAGACGGTGCCGAGGAATTGCAGCGCCCCGAAGGCGGTCAGCCAGAGCACCGACCCGGTCTCGACCAGCACATACCAGCCGAGGATCAGGGTCTCCATCTCGAAGGCCCAGGAGGTGACCAGGTCGGCCGGCCACTGGAAGCGGAAACTGCGCACGCGGAAGGGGCCGAGCACGCCGCCGCGCCGGCGCGCTGGCTTCATGGAACGGTCGGCGGCTTCGGGGCTCAAGGCGCGTCGGGGTCCGGACGGGCGGCACCGTCTTGCATCACGCGGCTTCCTCCCGCCGGACAGCACCTGCCGGCCCAGCCGCCATTCTGGCCGAACCATCGGCGTGGTCGAGGGGGCATGCCGCCGCCGGATGCCCCCCATCGCGCCCGCCCGGTGCCGCGCCGCGCGCGCGGGTGGTAACCTGCCGCCGGACCGCATCGAGGAGAGCGACCATGCGCGGCGTCCCCGCGGGCAGGGCAGGATGAGCGGCAGGCGGCTCCGCCTCGGCGCCTTCATGCGCCCGGCCTCCATCCACACCGCGGCCTGGCGCTATCCCGGCGCCTTCGCGGACGCCAATTTCAACCTGCGGCACCTGGTGCGCTTCATCCAGACGCTGGAGGCCGCGAAGTTCGACGCCTTCTTCATGGCCGACCACATGGCCGTGCTGAACATGCCCATCGAGGCGCTGCGGCGCAGCCACACGGTGACCAGCTTCGAGCCGCTGACCCTGCTCTCGGCGCTGGCCATGGTGACGGAGCGGATCGGGCTGATCGCCACCGCCTCCACCACCTACAACGACCCCTACCATGTGGCGCGGAAATTCGCCTCGCTGGACCACATCAGCAACGGGCGGGCGGCGTGGAACCTGGTGACCACGGCGAACCCGGACGCGGCGCTGAATTTCGGCCATGACGCCCACATGGCGCATGGCGAGCGCTACATCAGGGCGCGCGAGTTCTACGACGTGGTGACCGGCCTCTGGGACAGCTTCGCCGACGACGCCTTCATCCGCGACCAGGCGAGCGGCATCTTCTTCGACCCGGCGCGGATGCACGTGCTGGGCCACAAGGGCGAGGAGCTGTCGGTCAAGGGCCCGCTGAACATCGCGCGGCCGGTGCAGGGCTGGCCGGTGATCGTGCAGGCGGGTTCGTCCGAAGCTGGGCGGCAGATCGCGGCCGAGACGGCGGAGGCGGTCTTCGCCGCCTCCCCCAGCTTCGAGGAGGGCCAGCGCTTCTATGCCGACGTGAAGGGGCGGATGCGGGCGATCGGCCGCGACCGGGACCACCTGAAGATCCTGCCCGGCTGCTTCGTCGTCGTCGGTGCCACGGAGGCGGAGGCGCGGGCCAGGCGCGCCACGCTCGACAGCCTGGTGCACTGGGACAGCGCCATCGCCTCGCTCTCGATCGCGCTGGGAGTGGACGCGCGGGCCTTCGATCCCGATGCGATGCTGCCGGAGATCCCGGAAACCGAGCAGAGCAAGTCCGGACGGGAGCGCGCGATCAACCTGGCACGGCGCGAGGGGCTGACGGTGCGCCAGCTCGCCCAGCGGCTCGGCGGCTATGGCGGCAACGCCATGGTGGGCACGCCGGCGCAGATCGCCGACGAGATGCAGCGCTGGCTGGAAGGCGAGGCCTGCGACGGGTTCAACATCATGTTCCCCTTCCTGCCGCAGGGCCTCGATGAGTTCTGCACGCAGGTGGTGCCGGAGCTGCAGCGGCGCGGCCTGTTCCGCACCGAGTACGAGGGGCGGACCCTGCGCGAGAACCTCGGGCTGCCGCGGCCGCAGAACAGGTTCTTTCCCGTGTGACGAAGCGCCTGCTGATCGTCTGGCACAGCATGACCGGCGGCACCCGCCAGATGGCCGAGGCCGCCGCGCGCGGCGCCGGCGGGGAGGCGGGCGTCACGGTGCGGCTGCTGCACGCGGCGGCGGCGGGACCGGAGGATGTGCTGGCGGCTGACGCCTACATCTTCGCCACGCCGGAGAACCTGGCCGCCATGGCCGGGATGGCCAAGGATTTCTTCGACCGCTGCTACTACCCCGCGCTCGGCCGCATCGAGGGCCGCCCCTACGCCGTGATGGTCTGCGCCGGCAGCGACGGGACGAACGCCGTCCGCCAGATCGAGCGCATCGCCACGGGCTGGCGGCTGCGCGCCGTGGCGCCGCCGATCATCCTCTGCACGCGGGCGCAGACGCCGGAGGCGATCCTGGCGCCGAAGACCATCCCCGCGGCCGAGCTGGACCGCTGCGCCGAGCTGGGCGCCACGCTGGCGGCCGGGCTGGCGATGGGGATCTTCTGACGGTCACGCGGCGGCGGCGCGCCACCGCAGCAGGCCCTGCAGGATCAGCGCCGTGGCGACGCCCCAGGGCAGGTTGATGATCAGCGAGATCATCATGCGGAACGGCACGAAGCCACCCGCCATGGGCTGGCTGCGGAGCGGCGCAATCACGAACCAGCCGACCAGCACCGCGACAAGCCCAAGGCCGAGGCCCAGCAGCCAGGCCGGCGCGCGTGGCAGGCATGGCAGCAGCAGCCCATAGGCCAGGCCGTAGAGACCGCCCCAGAAGCAGAGGTTGACCAGGATCGGCACCCGGAGCGGCCCGGTCGGACCGAGCTGGTATGGCCCGCGTGGAATCCAGCCGATCGCGTGCAGCAGGCCGACCATCCCCTGGTGGATGGTCAGCACCGCGAGCACGGCGGCGAGGACGCCAAGGCCGGCACGCAGCGGGGCGGAGGGGGTCATGCGCTACCCGACACCCCCCGTACCGGCGCGTCAAGACCGGCCGAGCAGCACCAGGTCGAGCGGCGCCTCGACCCCCGCCACCTGGCGCGCCGCGCGGCGCTCGATGGGCACGGCCGGCGCATAGCCCTGCGCCTCGGCCAGGGCATAGGTCGCGGCATCGGTGAGCGCCACGCTGCCCTCCGCCTTGTTGTGCTTCTCGAGCTTGGCGGTCTGGTTCACCGGGTCGCCGATGACGGTGTATTCCAGCCGCCCCTCGGCGCCGACGGTGCCGAACAGCACCTCCCCGCTCGACGCCGCCATGCCGATGGTGACGGGCGGCATGCCGGGCTCCGGCGGCGCCCAGTCCGCCACCGCCGCCTGCACCGCCTCGATGGCGCGCAGCGCGTCGGCGGCGTGGGTGTCGCTGGGCGCGACGGCGCCGAAGCTCGCCAGCACGCCGTCGCCGAGATACTTGTCGATGCTGCCGCCATGCGCGCGCACGGCCCGCACCACCAGCGCCTGGTAGGCCGCCAGCAGCCGCAGCAGCGCGTCCGGCTCCATCGCGCGGGCCATGCCGGTGAAGCCGCGCAGGTCGGTCATCAGGATGCACGCCTGGCGCCGCTCCGCCTGGCCGGCCATCTGCTCGGCCTCGGCGCCGCGGATGCGGGTGGCGATCTCGGGCACGAAGAAGCGGGAGAGCTCGGCGGCGGCGATCTGCTCGCGCATCGCCTCCACCAGCACGGCGCGGCCGCGCGCCACCACCAGCGCCAGCAGCGCCGTCACCATGGCGATGGAGACCAGCTTGTCGAACTCGGCGCCGATCAGGATGGCCGGGCTGGTGACATAGGCGAGGAAGCTCCGCGTCACTCCGGCGGAGCCCTGCAGCAGCGCCGCGGCCACGATGGCGGTCCAGCCCAGCATGGCCGCGGCGCCGGCCAGCAGCACCCAGCGCGTCTCGAAGCGCAGCGCGCGCAGGGTGATCAGGATGAAGACGTACATCACCGTCGGCGCCTTCAGCACCACGGCGAGCGGCGCCATGTACTGCAGGTGGAAGCTCCAGATCGTGAGGAAGAGCACGGTGAAGTCGATGACGACGGAGGTGGCGAGCAGCCCGGGCCCGAGCCGGCGGCGGATCGCCAGCCAGAGCCGCAGCGCGGTGAACAGCGCATAGAGCGCGAGCGTCACCGGCACCGGCTCGATCTCCATGGGCGGCGGGTTGGCGGTGCGGGAGAGCGCGTAGAGCACGGCGAAGGTCGCGATGGCCATCGCCTGCATGACGCCGATGATGATCTCGGCGGTGTCCTGCTGGCGCACCACCAATGCCTGCACGCGGCGCGGCAGGTCGGCCGCATCGGCGCCGAGGCCGAGCCAGCGTCGCGCCCGCGCCGCGGTGCCAGGCGGCGAGGTCACGGCTGCGGCATGGGTCATGGCAAGCCTCCAGCGGGCGGCGCGCACCACCCTGCCCAGCATCGCCTTCGGCCGCCACGGCGTGGCGGTTACGCGGCGCCCGTACCGGGTACCGAGACGCAAAAGGGCGGGTGGTTGCCCACCCGCCCCGCCTGCGCCTTGTCGCCGTGCCTCGCGGCTATGCCGCCTGCTGCGCCTCGTCGTCCGCCGCCTCGGGCCGCGGGCCGCTGTCGAGCCCCTTTGCCGCCGGGTCGCGGTCCACCAGCTCGATGATCGCCATGGTGGCGGCATCGCCGTAGCGGATGCCGGCGCGCAGCACGCGGGTATAGCCGCCGCTGCGGGCGCGGTAGCGATCGGCGATGGTGGTGAACAGCTTGTCCACCACGCGCTCATCCATCAGCTGGGCATAGGCTTGGCGCCGCGCATGCAGCCCGCCGCGCTTGCCGAGCGTGATGATGCGCTCGACATAGGGGCGCAGCTCCTTCGCCTTCGGCAGCGTGGTGGTGATCTGCTCGTGCTTGATCAGGCTGGTCGCCATGTTGCGGAACATGGCGATGCGGTGGGTGCTGGTGACCGAGAGCTTGCGGCCGGCGATTCCGTGGCGCATCAGAAGGGTTCCTCGAGCTTCTTGGCCAGGTCCTCGATGTTCTCGGGCGGCCAGCTGGTCACCGTCATGCCGAGGTTGAGGCCCATGGAGGCGAGCACCTCCTTGATCTCGTTCAGCGACTTGCGGCCGAAGTTCGGCGTGCGCAGCATTTCCTGCTCGGTCTTCTGCACGAGGTCGCCGATGTAGACGATGTTGTCGTTCTTCAGGCAGTTCGCCGAGCGGACCGAGAGCTCCAGCTCATCGACCTTGCGCAGCAGGTTGCGGTTGAAGGGCAGGTCGTCCTGCGCCTCTTCCTGGATGCGCTGGCGCGGCTCGTCGAAGTTGATGAACAGCTGCAGCTGGTCCTGCAGGATGCGCGCGGCGAGCGCCACCGCGTCCTCCGGCGCGACGGTGCCGTCGGTCTCCAGGCTGAGCACGAGCTTGTCGTAGTCCGTCACCTGGCCGACGCGGGTGGGTTCCACGCGGTAGGCGACGCGCCGCACCGGCGAGTAGATGGCATCAATCGGGATCAGGCCGATCGGCGCGTCCTCGGGGCGGTTCATCACGGCGGGGACATAGCCCTTGCCGTTGGCGACGGTGAGCTCCATCGACAGCCGCGCGCCGTCGTCCAGCGTGCAGATCACCAGGTCGGGGTTGGAGATCTCGATGTCGCCGGTGGTCTGGATCTGGCCGGCGGTGACTTCGCCCGGGCCGTTCGCCGTGAGCTGGAGGCGCTTCGGCCCCTCGCCCTGCATGCGGATCGCCAGCTGCTTCACGTTCAGCACGATGTCCGTGACGTCCTCGCGGACGCCTTGGATGGAGCTGAATTCGTGCAGCACGCCGTCGATGCGCAGCGCGGTGACGGCCGCGCCCTGCAGCGAGGACAGCAGCACGCGGCGCAGGGCGTTGCCCAGCGTCATGCCGAAGCCGCGCTCCAGCGGCTCCGCCACGATGGTTGCGTTGCGCTCCGGGTCCGGCCCGACCTCGACGTCGAGCTTCTCGGGCCGGATCAGCGAGCGCCAATTCCTCTCGATCACATCCAGTCTCCTTTGAACGCCCTTGGGGCGGGGGACCGCGGACCCTGCCGCGATCCCGCCCGCCCCGGACGCGAAATCCATTGCCGCCCCGGGTGCGGCGGCCAGGTCAGACGCGGCGGCGCTTGCGCGGCCGGCAGCCATTGTGCGGGATCGGCGTCACGTCCCGGATCGCGGTGACGTAGAAGCCGACCGCCTGCAGCGCGCGCAGCGCGCTCTCGCGGCCCGAGCCGGGGCCGCTGACCATGATCTCCAGCGTCTCCATCCCGTGCTCGCGCGCCTTGCGGCCGGCATCCTCGGCCGCGACCTGCGCCGCGTAGGGGGTGGATTTCCGGCTGCCCTTGAAGCCCTGGCTGCCCGAGGACGACCAGGCGATGGCGTTGCCCTGCGCGTCCGTGATGGTCACGATGGTGTTGTTGAAGGACGCCAGCACATGGGCGACGCCCGAGCTGATGTTCTTGCGTTCCTTCTTGCGCGGGCCACCACGGGCGCCGCCACGGGGTTCGCGGGCCATCCTACTTCGTCACCTTCTTCTTGCCGGCGATCGGCACGGCCTTGCCCTTGCGGGTGCGGGCATTGGTGTGGGTGCGCTGGCCGCGGACCGGCAGGCCCCTGCGGTGACGCAGGCCGCGGTAGCAGGCCATGTCCATCAGCCGCTTGATGTTCATCGCCACTTCGCGGCGGAGGTCGCCCTCCACCCGGTAGTCGCGGTCGATCAGCTCGCGGATGCGCAGGATCTCGTCGTCGGTGAGCTGGTTGACGCGGCGCTCCTCGGGGATGCCGAGCGACTTGCAGATGTCGACCGCGTTCTTCGGGCCGATGCCGTAGATGTAGCGCAGCGAGATCGGCACGCGCTTGTTCGTGGGGATGTTAACGCCGGCGATGCGCGCCACTGCTCGTCACTCCTGGGGCTCCCGGTCGCGTCGGCGGGAGGGGAACCCCGCGCCAACGACGCAAATCCTGGCATTTCAACGGCGAAGCGCGGCCCAGGGACGCCCTGAAGGGTCGCCCCGGCCGCGGGAGGCGCGGACTATACCGGCGGGCACCCCGCCGTCAAGCCCGGCACAAGGTGAATTCAGGCGGGGTCAACCGCCACCCGCCGGGCCGAGGATGGCCTCGATCTGCCGGGCCACCTCGTCCATCCCGGCCATGCCATCCACCACCCGCAGCACGCCGCGGCCGGCATAGTAGGGCAGCAGCGGCGCGGTCTGGCGGTGGTAGGCCTCCAGCCGCGCGGCCACCGTCTCGGCCTTGTCGTCGGCGCGGCGGGTGAACTCCGTGCCGCCGCAGGCATCGCAGGTGCCGGGCGTCTTCGGCTGCTTGAAACTGTCGTGGTAGCCCTCCCCGCACCTGGCACAGGTGAAGCGGCCGGAGATGCGGTCCACCAGGGCCGCGTCGTCCACCTGCAGCTCGATCACGTGGTGCAGCGGCATGGCCTTGTCGCGCAGCATGATGTCCAGCGCCTCGGCCTGCGGCACGGTGCGGGGGAAGCCGTCCAGGATGAAGCCCCTCGCCACGTCGGGCTGCGAGACGCGCGCGGCCAGCATGGCGATGATGATCGCATCCGGCACCAGCGCGCCGCGCTCCATGAGCGCCTTGGCCTGCATCCCGATGGCGCTGCCGGACCGCACCTCGGCCCGCAGCATGTCGCCGGTCGAGATCTGGCGCAGCCCATGGCGCTCCTCGAGCCGCTTGGCCTGGGTGCCTTTGCCGGCACCTGGCGGCCCGAGCAGGATCAGGTTCATCGGCAGCGGTCCCCTTCTGGCCTGGCCGGCTCAGCGCATGCGCGGCGCGCCGCGGCCGCCGAGTCGCGCCTTGCGGATAAGCCCCTCATACTGATGCGCGAAGAGGTGCGACTGCACCTGCGCCACGGTGTCCATGGTGACCGAGACGATGATCAGCAGCGAGGTGCCGCCGAAATAGAACGGCACGCCGTAATGGCTGATCAGGATCTCCGGCAGCATGCAGACCAGGGTCAGGTAGAGCGCGCCCACCGCGGTCAGCCGGGTCAGCACCCGGTCGAGGTAGTCCGCGGTGTGCTGGCCGGGCCGGATGCCAGGCACGAAGCCGCCGTACTTCTTCAGGTTGTCCGCCGTCTCCTGCGGGTTGAACACCACGGCCGTGTAGAAGAAGGCGAAGAAGATGATCAGCGCCGCGTAGAGCAGCATGTAGAGCGGCTGGCCATGCGCCAGCAGCGCCGCGATCTCCGCGACGATCCCGGTAGCCGCCGGATCCGGGTTGAAGCCCTGCAGGGTCGCCGGGATCAGCAGCAGCGAGGAGGCGAAGATCGGCGGGATCACGCCCGCCGTGTTCAGCTTCAGCGGCAGGTGGGTGTTCTGCTCGCCCATCATCCGGTTGCCGACCTGGCGCTTCGGATACTGGATAGGGATTCGGCGCTGGGCGCGCTCCACGAAGACCACCAGCGCGATGACCAGCAGGCCCATCATCAGGAAAGCGAGGATGAACAGGGTCGACAGCGCGCCGGTCCGGCCCAGCTCGAAGGTGGCGACCAGGGCCGAAGGCAGGTTCGCGACGATGCCCGCGAAGATGATGAGCGAGATACCGTTGCCGACGCCGCGCGCGGTGATCTGCTCGCCCAGCCACATCAGGAACATGGTGCCGCCGACCAGCGTGATGACGCAGGAGAGGCGGAAGAACACGCCGGGGTCGGGCACCGCCGGCCCGAAGCTGCCGCGGATGCCCTCCAGGCCCACCGAGATGCCGTAGGCCTGGAAGATGGCGATCACCACGGTGAGGTAGCGGGTATACTGGTTCAGCTTCTTCCGCCCGGCCTCGCCTTCCTTCTTCAGCGCCTCCAGGCTCGGTACCGCCGCCGTCATCAGCTGGATGATGATGGAGGCCGAGATGTAGGGCATGATGTTCAGGGCGAACACGGTCATGCGCCCGAGCGCGCCGCCCGAGAACATGTCGAACATGCCGAGGATGCCGCCGCCGTGCTGGGCCAGCAGCTCGCCCATCACGCCGGCATCGACGCCGGGCACGGGGATGTAGGTGCCGATGCGGTAGACGATCAGCGCGCCCAGGGTGAACCAGATGCGCTTCTTGAGCTCGGTCGCCTTGGCGAGCACGCCGAGGTTGAGGCTGGAGGCGAGCTGCTCGGCAGCGGAGGCCATGCGGATTCGGTGCTCCTGGTGGCAGCGGCGCCGCCCCGGCAAAGCGGGCGCCGCGGCCGGGACCGCTAGGTAACCCTCGCCCCCCCGGCCGGCAAGCCGAAGCGCGGGGCGGCCGGATGGCGGGCCCCGTCGCCGCGCCTGCGCGCCGGGTCAGGCCT
>JAIEOP010000461.1 GCA_019750465.1 Acetobacteraceae bacterium
CCAGCGGGCGCGGCGCGAAGCCCGGGGAGGGCGCCGGCATCGCCGCCCCGGCGCCGGCGGCCAGCGCCCGGCGCAGCGCCGAGATCATCAGCCCGCGCACCGCCGCCTCCTCGCGGAAGCGCAGCTCGGTCTTCATCGGGTGGACGTTCACGTCCACGCTGTCCGGCGGCACCTCGAGGAACAGGGCGCAGACCGGGTGCCGCCCGGCAGCGATGAGGTCGCGCGTGGCGACGCGCAGCGCGGTGCGCAGCATGGGGTCGCGCACGGGGCGCCGGTTCACCACCAGGTGCTGCTCGGCGCCGGTGACGCGGGTATAGGCGGGCTGGCCGATCAGGCCGGCCATCACGATCCCGCCAGCCCCCTCGGCGGCGACCGGCAGGGCGGCGGCGGCGAAGTCCGGGCCGAGCAGGTCGCCGATGCGCGCATCGCGCCCGCCCGCCGGGGCCAGGGCCAGCGCCTCCCGCCCCTCGGCGGTGACGCGGAAGCCGACATGCGGCCAGGCGAGCGCCAGCCGGCGCACGGCTTCGACGGCGGCCTCGGCCTCGCTGCGCGGGCTGCGCAGGAATTTCCGCCGCGCCGGGACGGCGTGGAACAGGTCGCGCATCTCGACGCGCGTGCCGGGCGGGCCGGCGGCGGGCACGACCGCGCCCTTGCGGCCGCCATCCACCAGGATGGCATGCGCATCCCCGCCCTGCTGGCGCGAGGTGATCGTCAACCGGGCCACCGCGCCGATCGAGGGCAGCGCCTCGCCGCGGAAGCCGAGGGTGGCGATGCGGAACAGCGTGGCCTCCTCGGGCAGCTTCGAGGTGGCGTGGCGCTCGACGGCGAGCGCGAGGTCGGCGGCCGACATGCCGGCGCCGTCATCCTCGACCAGGATGCGCTCGATGCCGCCGCCCTCGAGCGTGACGGCGATGCGGGTGGCGCCCGCATCGAGCGCATTCTCCACCAGTTCCTTCACCACGGCGGCCGGCCGCTCCACCACCTCGCCGGCGGCGATGCGGTTGGCGGTGGTCTCGGGCAGGAGGCGGATGGGCATCACGGCGCCGGGCTGGAAAGGGGGCGACTCGCGCCGCGGGGCGTTCATTTTAACCCGGATATCTCACCAGGAGTAGGTGCATCGGGGTCCTGGATCGGCGAAAGTTCTTCTGCGACAAAGGCTTATCGAGACGCAGGAGGTTTCCCCGATGCAGTCGGAGTGTAGCCCGGCGCTGCTCGATTTTGCACCTGTGGATGGCCGGCGCGTGGTGGCGGGGTTCGACGGCGGTGCGATCACCTCGAACGCCGGCGCTCTGCTGCTCGGCGCGACGGACCGCGCCATCAACCTGGTCGGCCGCTTCGCTGCCTGCTTCCGCGACGCGCGGATGGCGGAGCAGGTCGAGCACGACATCGCTACCCTGGTCGGCCAGCGGATCTTCGGCATCGCGCTTGGGCACGAGGACGTGGTCGATCATGACCAGCTCCGGCATGACCCGGTCCTGGCGATCCTCGCCGGCAAGCTCGCGGCGCGGCGCAGCGACTGCGCGCCGCTGGCCGGCAAGTCGACGCTGAACCGGCTGAAACACGCCCCTGTCGGCACGCCCGGCCGCTATCACCGCATCGGCCACGACGGAGCGGCGATCGAGGGGCTGTTCGTGGACGTCTTCCTCGAGGCGCACCGCAAGGCGCCGCCGCGGCAGATCATCCTCGACCTCGACGCCACCGACGTGCCGCTGCATGGGCATCAAGAGGGGCGGTTCTTCCACGGCTACTACGACGCCTACTGCTACCTGCCGCTCTACGTCTTCTGCGGCCGCCACCTGCTCGCCGCCCGGCTGCGCCGCGCCGACATCGACGCCTCCGCCGGCGCCGTCGACGAGGTCCAGCGGATCGTCCGCCAGATCCGCGCCCACTTCCGCAGCGTCTCGACCGTGCAGCCGATCTTGCCCGCAATCGACTTGCCCGCAATCGAGCCGATCGCGGCCCACTGCGACCCGTGGCCGCCCCCCTGGTCCAGCACAAGCCGCACCGCACGCTGCCGAACTTCAGGCAAAAACCGGTTCGATGTCTTCTTCGTCATGGCCCCATCCTCTCAATCGTCGGGGCCGCCGAAAAACCCGGGGCGGTTCAGTTTCCCTGTGGCGCTTGGCTACCGTTGCGGCCGGTCGGCGCCGGGCGCAGATATCCTGCCAGGACGGCTGACGGGCATCGCGGCATGGCGGAAGCGGACGATGGCGGCACGGTATTGGCGGACGAGATCGCCAAATTCGACCGGCTTGCCGCGCGCTGGTGGGATCCGCGCGGCCCGATGGCGCCGCTGCATGCCATGAACCCCGTCCGCATGGCCTGGATCATCGCGCGCATCGCCCGCCGGCATGGCCGGGACCCGGCGGACGGGGCGCCGCTCGCCGGGCTCCGGGTGCTGGATGTCGGCTGCGGCGCCGGGCTCGCCAGCGAGGCGCTGGCGCGCGCCGGCGCGGCGGTGACCGGCCTGGACGCCGCCGGCGCGGCACTGGCGGCGGGCCGCGCCCATGCCGCGGCGGGCGGCCTGGTGATCGACTACCGCGAGGGCACGACCGGCCGCCTGCTGTCCGACGGCGAGGCCGGCGGGTTCGATGCCGTGCTCGCGCTGGAGGTGGTGGAGCACGTCGCCGACCGCGACGCCTTCTGCGCCGACCTCGCCGCGTTGGTACGGCCGGGCGGCGCGGTGTTCCTCTCCACGCTGAACCGCACCGCGCGCGCCTTCCTGGTGGCCAAGATCGGCGCCGAGTACGTGCTGCGCCTGCTGCCTGCCGGGACGCATGACTGGCGCATGTTCGTCCGCCCCGGCGAACTGGGCGCGGCGTTGCGGCGGGCAGGGCTGCGGGTGGCGGACATCACCGGCCTCGGCTTCGATCCGCTCGCCGGCCGGTGGCGGACGCAGCGCGATGTCGGGGTCAACTACATGCTCATGGCGGTGCGCGGGGGCGCGGGCGCCGCGGCCCCGTGCTAAGCCGCCCCGCGGCAGACGGCGAGGCAGGATGATGGACGGGACGTTCCGGCTGGCGGGCAGGCGGGTCTGGGTGGCGGGGCATCGCGGCATGGTCGGCTCGGCGCTCTGCCGCGCGCTGGCGGCCCGCGGGGACGTCGCGCTGCTGACGGTCGATCGCGCGACGCTGGACCTGCGCCGCCAGGCCGAGGTCGAGGACTGGATGGCCGAGGCGCGGCCGGAGGCGGTGGTGCTCGCCGCCGCCAAGGTCGGCGGTATCATGGCCAACGCCACCTACCCGGCCGATTTCCTCTACGACAACCTGGCCATCGAGGCGAACGTCATCGCCGCGGCGCACCGTATCGGCGTCGCCAAGCTGCTGTTCCTCGGCTCCACCTGCATCTATCCGCGCATGGCCGAGCAGCCGATCCGCGAGGAATCGCTGCTGACCGGGCCGCTGGAGCCGACCAACGAGTGGTACGCCATCGCCAAGATCGCCGGCCTGAAGCTGGCCGAGGCCTACCGCGTGCAGCACGGCGCGGACTTCATCTCGGCCATGCCGACCAACCTCTACGGCCCGAACGACAATTTCGACCCGCTGGGCAGCCATGTGCTGCCGGCGCTGATCCGACGCTTCCACGAGGCAAGGCTGGAGGGCCGCGACGAGGTGGTGGTCTGGGGCACCGGCACGCCGCGGCGCGAGCTGCTGCACGTGGACGACATGGCCGAGGCCGCCCTGGTGCTGCTGGAGCGCTATTCCGACCGCCTTCACGTGAACATCGGCACCGGCACGGACGTGACGATCCGCGAGCTGGCCGAGACCGTGGCGCGCGCGGTGGGCTGGTCCGGCCGGCTGGTCTTCGACACCTCGAAGCCGGACGGCACGCCGCGCAAGGTGACGGACGGATCGCGGCTGCGCGCGCTGGGCTGGGCGCCGCGCATCGGGCTGGAGGACGGGGTCCGCCAGACCTATGCCTGGTTCCTGGAGCATGCCGCCAGTGCGCGCGGCGTCGCGGTGGCCGCGCCCGCGGCGTGAACGCTTCGGTCATGCCCGGCTGCGAAACTCGCGGCCATGGCATACCGAATCCCGGATTTGCGACGGCCCTACCGCCTGATGGCGGCGGCCATCCTTGCCGTGCTGACGCTTGCCGCCGCCCCGACCGCAGCTGGCCAGGGCGTCGCACCGGGCCAGATCTGCGAGGTTGACTCCGCGGATCCCTCGCCCGCCGCCTGGATCCGCCTGCAACGCGTGGTGGCCCGCGTCGCCGAGCGGTGCCACGCCGGTGACGTGATGAAGCTGCACGCCTTCGGCGAAGGCCATGCCACGGAGGTCGACCGCCTCGCACCGCTGGTCTGCCGGTTCGACACGCAGATCCTGCTGATCGATCACGGCGAGGGGCAGCGGCGGCTGGTCTGCGTCTATACCGGCCAAGCGCGGGAGGCCCGATAGAGCGGGATGCGTTGAGGCAGAATCGCCGCAAACGCTGAATCCCGCGACCCGGCAAAGGCTGGAGCGGGATGCGTGAGCGCATGCGAACGCAACACGCTCTAGAGGCGACATCCTGCGGGCGTGCGGCGGCGTCGGCACTTGATGATGGCCGCGCATGTCCAGCTTGCGCGGGAGCAGCGGATCTCCCTTCTCGATGACCTGGGCGGAACGCATGGCGTTCGTGCCGTAGCCGCTGCCCGACGAGGTCCGGCAGGGCGGGAATGGCGGCGGTACCGGTACCCCGCAATCGATGCGTGAGATGGTCCCGCAATTCGCCCGACGGGCGTGGTGAAGGTCACGGGCGGCGAGGAAGAATCGCCGCAATTGCACCCGGCCTAAGCAAACCTCTGGAGGTTTGCGCCCGAACAGGAGCCTAAGCAGGCTTGCATTTCAGGCGCTTGGACCGCACGAAGTGTGGGCCAAGCCACGAAAGCCTGCTTAGCTCCCTTGGCGGTTCCGCCTATCGCAGCCCCGCCAGCACCAGCAGTATCGCCGCCCCGAGCCAGGCCGCGTTCGCTCCGCGCTGCGAAAGGCCGCCGAACCGCTCGACAAGGGCCGCCGGAACCGCCGAAAGCAACAGCGTGCCGGTGGAGACCATCAGGCTCGCGCCGTAGAACACCACTTCCCGGGTTGGATGCAGCATCTCCGGCAGCCAGACCGGGTGCAGATACCAAAGGACGCCGACCATCGGGCTGGCCAGCCCGTTGAGCAGGCAGACCGTTACCGTGGCGATGAAAAGACCCTGCGGGGTCATGGCGCCTGCCCTACCCGCCGGCGCCCGGCGGGGTGATGCGCGGCGCCATCCCGGCCGAAATCATCAGGATGCCGACGACCAGCCGCAGGCCGAACAGCCAGCAGGCCGCGATCAGCGGCAGCCAAAGCACGCCCACGTAGCTCGGCACGGCGCGGCGCGCCGCCCAGACCGCCCAGTCGGTCAGCAGGCGGAAGCCGCGCCAGATGTAGTTGGGGCTGTCGGGCGGTACGATCGCCTGCATCATGAAGCGGCCGAGGCAGGCCCAGGCGGTCAGGGCCAGCAGGTAGGTCACCACCCAGAACGGCAGGTGGCCGAACACGAAATCCGGTCCGGCTTCGGTCATGCAGGCTCCCGTCGGCGAGAGGGCGGCCGCGTCGCCGCGGCCGCCCCCGATTGGCGCATCGATCGCGCGGCGGCAACCGCGCCGTGGCGCCGTCGGCCGCGGCGGACTACTCCACCGCCTCCTGCCGGTCCACCAGGCGGACGCTGCCGCGGGGGATGCGGATGTCGTCGATGAAGTCCTGCATCGCCTGGCTGGGCGCCGGCGTGATCTTCGAGACGAGATAGATCACCAGAAAGGAGATCGGCACGCCGAAGATGGCGCCCGAGATGTTGTTGATGCCCCAGAGCCGCCCGACCACGCGGCCGCGCAGCACCACGCTGTCCGTCGGCATGATGGCATTGCCGATGAAGGACAGCGCGCCGTCCTTCAAGGTGGCGGCATTGGCGATGAGCGCCGCCGCCTCCGCCTTCAGCTCTTCCGGCGCCGTGGCGATGGCGGCCGCCTGGCGCGCGGCGGCCAGGATGGCGTCCTTCGAGCCGAAGAGCTGGATGAAGTCCAGCCCGAAGAACTCGGTATGGAGCAGGTAGCCGAAGGTGACGACGTAGCCCACCGCCATGCCGAGGGCGGCGGCGATGTTGGTGGTCTTCTTGTACCAGACCCCCATGACGAGGGCGGCGAACAGGCCCGCCGCCGCAATGGAGAATGCCCAGGCGACGAGGAACAGGATGTCCGCGCCCATGTTGCCGGCCGTCCAGGCCGCCAGCACCGCGACGACCAGCAGGAGCACGCGGGAGATCACCAGCCGCCGCTGCGTCGGCGCGTGGCGGTCGATCATCTTGTAGTACACGTCGTGGCTGAGCGCGTTGGCCAGCGCCAGCAGCAGCCCGTCAGCGGTGGACAGCGCCGCGGCCAGGCCGCCGGCGGCCACCAGGCCGGCGATCACGTAGGGCATCCCCGCGATCTCCGGCGTGGCCAGCACGACGACGTCCGGGTGGATGCGGAACTCTCCCCATTGCAGGATGCCGTCGCCGTTGGCGTCCACGATGTTCACCCAGGGCGTGCCGTAGGGCGAGATGATCTGCCAGTTCTTGATCCATTCGGGCAGCGCGGCGATCGGCTGGCCGATGATGTTCTGGTAGATCTCCACCTTGGCGAAGGCGGCATAGGCCGGCGCGGTGAAGTAGAGCAGGAAGATGAAGAACAGGCTCCAGGCCACGCTCTGCCGCGCCTCGCGCACCGACGGCGTGGTGAAGTAGCGCATCAGGATGTGCGGCAGCGCCGCGGTGCCCAGCATGAGGCAGAACACCAGGGCGAAGAAGTTCACCGCGACCGGCCAGCTGAAATTGCCGCGGGCATCGGCGAAGGGCGTGGTGTGGAAGCCCGTCACCCCGGGCGGCGGGGTCATCCCGGCGGCCCGGAAGGTGTTCTCCAGCCCCTCGATCCGCTCCAGCGCAAAGCCGTACATCAGCTGCGGCACCGGCACGCCGCTGATCTTGGCCGACATCAGGATGGCGGGGATGAGGTAGGCGATGATCAGGATGATGTACTGCGCCACCTGCGTCCAGGTGACCGCCCGCATGCCGCCCAGCATCGAGCAGACCAGGATGCCGGCGAGGCCGAGGAACACCGCGACGGTGAAGGACACATCGAGGAAGCGCTGGGTGATGATGCCGACGCCGACGATCTGCGCCACCACGTAGACGAAGCTCGCCGTGAGCAGCACCACCACGCCGATCAGGCGCGCGACGTTGCCGCCGTAGCGCGCGCCGAGGAAGTCCGGCACCGTGTACTGGCCGAATTTCCGCAGGTAGGGCGCGAGCAGGATCGCCACCAGCATGTAGCCGCCGGTCCAGCCCAGGATGAAGGCGAGCCCGCCATAGCCCAGCGCATAGAGGCTGCCGGCCATGCCGATGAAGCTCGCCGCCGACATCCAGTCCGAGCCGGTCGCCATGCCGTTGTAGAGCGCCGGCACGCGCCGGCCCGCGACGTAGTACTCGGCCACCGCCGCGGTGCGGCTGATGATCCCGATATAGGCGTAGACGCCGATGGTCAGGAAGACGAAGAGATAGCCGATGATGCGGTCCGGCACGCCCATCTGCTCGAGGATGGCGAGCAGGACGACGAAGACGGCGAAGCCGCCGGTATAGCCGGCGTAGATCTTGCCGAGGCTGGCGATGAAGGGGTCCTTCGCCCCCTGGGTGCTGGCGGACATGGCCTGGTCAATCCTCCTGCACGCCGAATTCCTCGTCGATCTGGTTCTGGCGGCGCGCGAACCAGAACAGGCCGACGACGAAGATCACCAGGCTGCCCTGCGCCGCCATGTAGAAGCCCAGCGGGAAGCCGAGGATGTGGATATGGTTGATCGCCGGGGCGAAGGCATGCACGACGAAGCTGGCGAAGAACCACAGCGCCAGCACCGTCCACATCAGCCCCGAGGTCTTCTTCCAGTAGGCCCTGCCGGTGGTGACATCGACCGCCGCGGCGGGTGCTCCCCGCGGCTCCCGGCCCGCTTCGACGAGTGGCATGCGTTTCGGCCCTCCCCCTGTCCCTGTTCCGATCATGCACCCGCGCGCCCGAGGATGCCGTCATGTCCTGGAGTCGCTTGCGCCGACCCGGGATGAATTTTAGATCACCTTTCTTGCCGCTACCATGTTGCCGATCGCGGCGCAATAATTCTCCAACAGAGCCGCCGCGTGACAGCAACAAATCAGGGAGGTTCGCCTGGCCAGTCTCCTTGCCCGCCTGTTCGGTCAGGCGCGCTCGGCCGAACCCGAGGCATTCGGGCTGTTCCTGCAGG
This sequence comes from Acetobacteraceae bacterium, assembly GCA_019750465.1. GTDB lineage: Bacteria > Pseudomonadota > Alphaproteobacteria > Acetobacterales > Acetobacteraceae > JAIEOP01. Next base: position 8,268 of record JAIEOP010000461.1, read on the forward strand.
CCCAGGCCGCCTTCGTGGCGCAGAAGACCGTGTTGGACTACTGCCGCGTGAAGGCCGGACGCTCGGAGGCGAAGATCTTCGCCGACCCGGATTTCCAGGTCGCGCTCAGCCACTGCCGGTGGCAGGTCTATCTCTCGACACTCTCCGACGTCGTGGCCCTCGCCGAGGCCTGGCTGCGGCCGGTTCTTCCGCCCCGCAGCGAAGCCACCCTTGTCGAGGCGCTGCTGCGCCTGCACCTCGCGGCACTGGCCGCAGCGCCGGCGCCGCCCGGGGAGGCCGCGGCCGCGGCGGCCATGGCGAGTGCCCTGCCCGGCCATCTCGCGGCGCTGCAACTGGCGCCGCCGCGGCCCGCCAACCTCCTGCCGCTGCTGGCCGAAGCGCCGCTCTTCGCCACCCTGCCGATCCATGCCGAGCAGCGGAAGGGCGAGGCACCCTCGATCCGCGGGGCGCTGCGCTTCCACATCGTCTGGACGCAGCAGGAGATGGAGCGGCGCTTCGACCGCGCCGGCCTCGCCACGCGCCTCTGCGCCGCGGTTGACGCTGCCGCGCCGCTCTGACCTATTCCCGGCAGCGTGCCCGGCGTGCCGGGGCGGGACCCGGCACGGGGCAGGTCATGGCAATCCCGAACACCAATGCCCCGATGGTCCAGGCGCGCCTTACCGCGGCGCAGCGCAAGGTGATCATCGGCTCGGCCGCCGGCACCGTGTTCGAATGGTACGACTTCTACCTCTACGGCGCGCTCACGGCGACCATCGGAGCGAAGTTCTTCAGCGGCGTGCCGGAGGGCACCGCCACCGTCTTCGCCCTGCTCACCTTCGCCGCGGGCTTCCTCGTGCGCCCGATCGGAGCCCTGGTGTTCGGACGGCTCGGCGACCTGGTGGGGCGGAAATACACCTTCCTGGTCACCATCCTGATCATGGGCGGCGCCACCTTCGCGGTCGGCCTGCTCCCCGACGCCGAAACCATCGGGCTTGCAGCGCCGGTCATCCTCGTGGCGCTCAGGCTCGTGCAGGGCCTGGCGCTCGGCGGCGAGTACGGCGGCGCGGCCACCTATGCGGCCGAACACGCGCCGCAGGCCCGGCGCGGCTTCTATACCGCCTTCGTCCAGGCCACCGCGACGGGCGGGCTGTTGCTGGCGCTGCTGGTCATCCTGGCCACGCGCGGCGCGCTCGGCGAGGCCGCCTTCGACGCCTGGGGCTGGCGCATCCCCTTCCTGCTGTCGATCGTCCTGCTCGGCATCTCCATCTGGATCCGCCTCCGGCTCGAGGAGAGCCCGGCCTTCATCCGCATGAAGCGGCAGGGCACGCATTCCCGCGCGCCGATCGCCGAGGCCTTCGGCCAGTGGCGCCATGCCCGCGTCGCGCTGATCGCGCTGTTCGGCCTGGTCGCGGGCCAGGCGGTGGTCTGGTACACGGGACAGTTCTACGCGCTGTTCTTCCTCGGCTCGGTGCTGAAGGTGGATGCCACGACGACCGCGCTGCTGGTGGCCTGGTCGCTGGCGCTCGGCGGCGGCGGCTTCGTGCTGTTCGGGTGGCTGTCCGACCAGGTCGGCCGCAAGCCGGTAATCCTCGGCGGCTGCCTGCTGGCCGCCGCCGCCACCATCCCCCTGTTCCAGGCCATGAGCGCGGCCGCCAACCCCGCGCTGCACCGCGCGCACGGCACGATCGCCGTGCAGGTGATCGCCGATCGCGCCGGCTGCTCCTTCCTGTTCAACCCGGCGCAGACGCGCAGCTTCACCCAGCCCTGCGACATGGCGAAGGAGGCGCTGGCCCGCGCCTCGGTCGGCTACACGGTGCAGGCGGTGCCACCCGGTGCGGTCGCCGCCGTGCGGGTCGCCGGCGGCGCACCGATCCCCGCGGACCGGCCCGACTTCGCTGCCGCCCTGCAGGCCGCGCTGGATGCCGCGGGCTACCCGGCCGCAGGCAACCCGACCGTCGTGCGCATGGCAGGCCCCTTCGACGTGTTCCGTGCCCAGCCGGCAGCGGTGATCGGCATCCTGACCCTGCTCGTGCTGCTGGTGACCATGGTCTATGGCCCGATCGCCGCGGCGCTCGTGGAGCTGTTCCCGACGCGCATCCGCTACACCGGGATGTCGCTGCCCTACCACATCGGCAATGGCTGGTTCGGCGGGCTTCTGCCGGCGACCAGCTTCGCCATGATCGCCCAGACGGGGGACATCTACTTCGGGCTCTGGTACCCGGTCGCCGTGGCATTCTGCACCGCGGTGATCGGCGCGCTGCTGATGCCGGAGACTCGGCGCCGCAACATCTTCGCCGAGGACCTCGCGCACCGCCACGCGCCGCGCTGACCGGCGCCGGCCTTGCGGCGCCGCAACCCCGGGCGCGGCGGACCCGGGGTAGAGTGCGCCTGCGATGAGCCACCCCCCCTCCCCCGCCGCGCTGCTGCTGGGCAGCGTCGCCGGCGCCATGGCGCCGGCGCCGCCGCTGCTGCCGGCACAGGGCACCACGCTCGCCGAGGCGGTGGCCGCCCTGGCCGCGGCACGCAGCTCCGCCGTGCTGGCGGTGGACGGAGGCGGGCGGCCGGTCGGCATCCTCACCGAGCAGGATGTGGCGCGCCGCGTCACCTTCCGCCTGCCCCCGGAGACGCCGCTGGCCGCCGCCATGACCGCGCCGGTGATCGCCTGCGGCGCATCGGACGGGCTGTGGCGCGCCGTGGCGCTGATGCGGGCGCACCACCTGCGCCACCTGCCGGTGCTGGGACCGGACGGCGCTCCCATCGGCATGCTGCACCGGGCGGAGACGTTGGCTGCGGCCTCGGGCCGGCTGCTGGGCCACCTGGATGCGCTGGGCGCGGCGGAGGATGCGGCGGTGAAGCGCGCCCAGGCCGGCGTCGCCGCCGCCCTGCTGGCCGAGGGCGTGCCGGCACCGGAGGTGGTGGCGCTGGTCGGCGAGGTGAACCTGGACCTGCACCGCCGTGTCGCCATGCGCGCGCTGGCGGCGCAGCAGGGGCCGCCGCCGGTGGGCTTCACGCTGCTGGTCATGGGCAGCGCAGGGCGCGGCGAGAGCCTGCTGCGGCCGGACCAGGACAACGCGCTGATCCTCGGCGGCTACGGCGACGCCGAGCACGACCGGATCGATGCCTGGTTCCGCGGCTTCGCCGAGGCGCTGAACACCGGGCTGGATGCCGCCGGATTTCCGCTCTGCCCGGGCGGGGTGATGGCGCGCAACCCGCTGTGGCGGAAGCGGCTGCCGGAATGGGAGGCGCAATTCGCGCTCTGGGCGAGACGGCGCAGCGGGGCGGCGCTGCTGTTCGCCGATATCGCCTTCGACTTCCGCGCGTGCGCATCCATCGACTCGGCAGGCCGGCTCGCCGCGGCGGACGCGGCACCGGCCGCGCCCGCCGCACGGCTGCGCCTGACCCTGACCCGCCTGCTCGCCGAGGTGCCGGCGCTGCTGGCGGCGCTGGCACAGCAGAATGCGGCGCTGCGCGTCGGCCTGACCTTCTGGGGCGGCTTCGCCGATGACGAGCCCGGCGCGGGCGCCCGCACCGACCTGAAGCTGCACGGCCTCATGCCGCTGGTCGCCGCGGCCCGGCTGGCGGCGCTGCAGCGCGGCGTGGCGGAGACCGGCACGGTGGCGCGGCTCGATGGCCTGGCGGCGGCGGGTACGATCACCGCCGGCGAGGCGGCCCGGCTGCGCGAGGCCTTCGGCGTGCTGCTCGGCGCCGTGCTGCGCCAGCAGCTGGAGGACGCGGCCGCCGGCCGGACGCCGGGCAACCTGGTGGACACCGCCTCGCTCCGCCGGGAGGAGCGGGTGCGGCTGCGCGATGCGTTGCGCGCCGTGCGCGGCTTCGCCGGCACGACCATTGCCGGCTTCACGGGACAGCTCTGGTAGGGCGCGTCAGAAGCGCTCCATCTGCTCCAGCATGGCGCGCTCCATGCCGGCGCGGCGGGCCAGCTCGGCCGGCGAGGCGACGCCGCGCCGCCGGGCGCGGTCCAGCAGGCGCCGCCAGAGCGCGGCGGTGGCCCTTGCGTCGGAGAGCGCGTCGTGCCGCTGCGCCGGCGCTTCGATGCCGTGCCGGGCGCAGGCGGCGTCCAGCGCGTGGTCGTCCACGCCCGGGTCGAGCCAGCGTGCCGCGAGCAGGCTGCACAGGATGGGAGCCAGGACCGGCGGTGCGCGGTCGCGCAGCTCGGCCATGTACAGGGCGGTGCGGTCGAAGGCGGCGTTGTGCGCGACGAGCAGCCGCGCCCCGCCGCAGAAGTCGCGGAACCGGGCGACGGCCTCGGCGATGGGCGGGGCACCGGCGACATCGGCATCGGTGATGCCGTGGTGGCGGCTGGCGGCCACCGGGATGCGCCGCCCAGGATGGGCCAGCAGCAGGAATTCCTCGGCGGCTTCGCCCGCCTCGATGGCCACGGCGCCGATCGCCACGATGGCGTCGCCGTGGCTGGGCCTGAGGCCAGTGGTCTCCAGGTCGAAGACGATGTGGCGACCGGCCTCGAGCGGACCCTCGGGCGGTCGCGCCTGGTCCCGCGCACGGTGGTTCAGCAGGTCGCGCGGCGGGGCGCCGCGCAGTGCGGCACCGAGGATGCGGCGGACCAGCGCGGGCGCCATCCTCGGCTACCCTCCGGTCGGTGGCGGCCCGGCGCCGCTGCCGCGGGCACGCGGGATGCGGGCGCCGCGCGCCTTCATGTCGCGCAGCGCGAGCCAGGCCATGGCCGCCATCAGCGCGTCGTCCAGCGCGTCATGCTGCGCCAGCATCGGGATGCCGAGATCGGCCAGCATCGCGGCGAAGCGCAGATCGAACACGGTGCCTGGCGGCGCATTGCCGTACTTGCGGTCGAAGTAGAGCGCGGAGACCTCGATCTGGGGATTGGGCAGCTTCACCTGCAGCAGGTCCTTCGCGTACTTGTCCAGCATGCGCACGTCGAAGTCGATATAGTAGCCGACCAGCGGCCGCCCGCCGATGAAGCGCAGCAGCTCCGGCAGCACCCGGCGCATCGGCCGGGCATCCGCGACATCGGCGCGGCGGATGCGGTGCACCCTGATGGACTCCGCGCCCGCCTCCGATTCCTCTGGCCGCACCAGCGCCTCGAAGCGCTCGGACAGCAGGATGCGGTTGCCGCGGATGCGCACCGCCGCCACCGCCACGACGTCGTCCACCGCCGGATCGAGGCCGGTGGTCTCGCAATCGAGCGAGACGGCCTCGCCCTCGGGGCCGGGTTCGAAGAGGAAGCGGTAGGCGTGGTCGGCGAGGCTGGCACGCCAGAACAGGCGCCAGGCGAGGCCGCGATGCGGGCTCACCTGTAGGGCGCGAAGGCGGGGGAGGGAGGGAACTCCCTCCCCAGGCCCCACCCTCCCTTTTCTGCATGCTTGGGCTTTCCCGGACGGAAGGGGTGCAGCCAGGGGTCGCAGGCTGGTGCCGGCGGCACGTGAGAAGGCAGAAAAAGGAGGGTTGGGGGTCTGGGGGAAGGGAGTTCCCTTCCTTCCCCCAGGGCAGCGGCACGCATTCAGAAGCTCCCCAGCCGGTAGCGGTTGCGGAAGCTCTCGCGGAACTGGCGCACGATGCGGAAGGCGTCGCGCAGGATGTCGCGATCCGCGGTGGAGAGCGCCGCCGGCCGTACCAGCGCCTCGCGCGAGACGTCGCCGCGGCGCACCGCCGCCAGCTGGCTGCGCAGGCGGTAGGCCATGAAGACGCGCAGCGAGGAGATCAGCTCGCGGCCGAACTCGGCCTCGAAGGCGCCTGCCTCCACCAGCGCCTCGATGCGCGTGGCGGTGGGGGTGGCGAGGATGCCGCGGTCCATCGCCATGGTGCGCATGCCGTGCACGATGGGGAAGATGCCGGCCTTCTTGATGTCGATCTCGTCGGCCGCCGCGCCGAGGCCGACGCCGGCCATGATGCTGGAGAGCATGCCGAGGCTCGGGGTGGCGAAGGTCTCGATGAGGTTGGCGAAGCGCGCCAGCAGCGCCTGCTCGCCGCGCATCAGCGCGATGAGGGCGCCCTTGGCCTCGGCCAGCAGCTCCGGCCGCCCGGCGGCGGCGACGGCGTCGAAGAAGATCGCCAGGTTCATCGCCGCCTCCGGCGTGCGGTCCAGCACCCAGTGGCGGAGCTGGCGGACCAGCCCGTCCACGGGCTGCGACCAGAGCGGGTTGGAGACCATGACATTGCCCGGGCAGGGCGGGAAGCCGAAGCCCAGCAGCGCACCCGAGAAGCCCTCGCGGAACATCCGCAGCTCGGTCTCGGGAACCGGCCCGGCCAGCAGGAGGCCGTTGTCCTGGTCCGTGCGCACGGTCTGCTCGCCGCGGCCCTCGCTGCCCATGATCAGCAGGCAGCCGGCCTCGCGGATCGGGGGCGGCGCCAGCAGCTCGAACAGCTTCACGAAGAGGCGCCGGTTGAGGTCGGAGGTGATCTCGGCGATCGCCTCCACCTTCACGCCCTGGCGGTGCAGGCGCTCCACCTGCTCCTGGATCTGCCGCGCGGCGATGCCGAGCTCCTCCAGGCCGCGCGCCCGGTCGATGCGGCCCGGGATGAGCTGCGAATTGCCGGCGACGAGGCCGAGGATGTCGATGTCCTCGAGGAAGCCGGCGAAGCCGCCCGCCGGGTCGCGCACCGCCACCCGGCGCTTGTCGTGCCGCGTCATCGCCAGCAGGGCATCGAAGATGAAGTCGTCGGCGTCCACCGCGACGACGTCGAAGTGCGAGATCTCGCGCACCGGGGTTTCCAGCGGCAGGCGCCGCAGCACCGCGGCCTTGGAGAGGTTCATGCCGGTGACCACGCCGGTCCGCCCGCCGTCGCGCACGAAGAGGGCGTTGATGTCGGCCTCGCTCATCATGCGGCCGGCCGCCTCCATGGTGGCGCCGCCGTCGATGAACACCGCCCTGCCGCGCGCGGCGTCGCGCACCCGGGCCCGCAGCACGCTCTCCACCCCGTCGGTGCGGTGCGCGTCGGCGAAGGCATCGAGCTTGCGCGAGACCTCGGAGTAGAAGAAGGCGGCGAAGCCGCCGTTGCGCGCGATCAGGCGGCGGACGATCTCGCCGGGAATGAGGAAACACAGGGTTTCCTCGGTGGCGCGGAAATCCTCGCCGGCAGCGCCGTGCACGAGGGCGCGGCTGTCGAAGCTGTCATGCGGGCCGAGCACGTCCTGCAGCGCCTCGCCCTCGCGCACCTCCACGGCGCCCTTGATGACGACGTGCAGAGCCTCGGCCGACCTGCCCGCCGCGATGATCACCTCGCCGGGCGCGAAATAGCCGATGTCGAGGGCGGCGCGGACCTCCTCGATCTCCTGTTGGGTCAGGCGGTCGAAGGGCGGGTTGTGGGCGTCGAAGCCTGCGGTCATCGGGAGGGGTGGACGGGCCGGGGGTCCCCGGCCCGCCGTTCCGTCAGTGCACGTGGGCCGAGGCCGCGCCGATGCCGGTCTCGGAGCGCACGTATTGCGCGTCGAAGGACGCGACCTCGGCCCGGGCGCGCGCGGTGGAGTCCAGCTTGGAGACCAGCCAGATTCCCACGAAGGCGATGGTCATGGAGAACAGCGCCGGGTTGTCGTAGGGGAAGATCGGCTGCGCATATCCCAGGGTCTGCACCCAGACCGCCTTCGACAGCACCACCATCACCACGGCCGAGACCAGGCCGAGGAAGCCGCCGACCAGCGCGCCGCTGGTGGTGCAGCCCTTCCACATCGTGCTCATCAGCAGGACGGGGAAGTTGCAGGAGGCCGCCACCGCGAAGGCCAGGCCCACCATGAAGGCGACGTTCTGGTTCTCGAAGACGTAGCCGAGGATGATGGCGACGATGCCGATCACCACGGCGGTGATCTTCGAGAGCCGCACTTCCTTCTGCTCGTTGGCACGGCCGCGGGCGATCACCTCGGCGTAGAGGTCGTGGCTGACGGCCGACGCGCCGGAGAGGGTCAGGCCCGCCACCACCGCGAGGATGGTGGCGAAGGCGACGGCCGAGATGAAGCCGAGGAACAGCGACCCGCCCACCGCATTGGCCAGGTGCACCGCGGCCATGTTGGTACCGCCCAGCAGGCCGGTGACCTTGTTGATCACGCCCCCGGCGCCCGCCGTGTAGTAGGACGGGTCGGTCATCAGGAAGGTGATGGCGCCGAAGCCGATGATGAAGGTCAGGATGTAGAAATAGGCGATGAAGCCGGTGGCGTAGAACACGCTCTTGCGCGCTGCCTGCGCGTCGGAGACGGTGAAGAAGCGCATCAGGATGTGCGGCAGGCCGGCGGTGCCGAACATCAGCGCCAGGCCGAGCGAGATGGCGGAGACCGGGTCGCTCACCAGCCCGCCCGGCGCCATGATGGCGTCGCCCTTGGGGTGCACCTGCACGGCTTCGGCGAACATCGCTTCCGGATTGAAGCCGAAATGCCAGAGCACGGCCAGCGACATGAAGGTGGCGCCGCCCAGCAGCAGGCAGGCCTTGATGATCTGCACCCAGGTGGTGGCCTTCATGCCGCCGAAGGCCACGTAGACGATCATCAGCGCGCCGACGATGACGACGGCGTAGAGGTAGTCCAGCCCGAACAGCAGCTGGATCAGCTTGCCCGCGCCGACCATCTGCGCGATCAGGTAGAAGGCCACCACCACCAGCGTTCCCGTCGCGGACAGGATGCGGATGCGCGTCTGGTCCAGGCGGAAGGAGGCGACGTCGGCGAAGGTGAACTTGCCGAGGTTGCGCAGCCGCTCCGCGACCAGGAACAGCACGATCGGCCAGCCCACCAGGAAGCCGATGGAATAGATCAGCCCGTCGAAGCCGGTGGCGAAGACCAGGCCGGAGATGCCGAGGAAGGATGCGGCGCTCATGTAGTCGCCGGCGATCGCCAAGCCGTTCTGGAAGCCGGTGATGCCGCCGCCGGCGGCATAGAAGTCGGCCGCGGACTTGGTCTGTGCGGCAGCCCGCCAGGTGATCCAGAGGGTGCCGACGACGAACAGGAAGAACATGCCGATGGCAGCGAGGTTCAGCCCCTGCCGATCCACCGCGCCCTCCACGGCGCCGGCGGCCCAGGCCGCGGAAAAGGCGCCCGCGCCACCCAGCAGGGTGACGGCGAGCGGCAGCGCGAAGCGCCGCCCGGGTCCCAGGCGCATCACGTGAGGTCCTTCGTCAGGTCGCGGGTGAGGTTGTCGAAGCGGCTGTTCGCCCGCTGCACGTAGATGCCGGTCAGCAGGAAGGCCGAGACGATCACGACCAGGCCCAAGACAATGCCGAGCGAGGTGACGCCGCCGCCGATCTTCATGGCCATCAGCGGCTTCGCAAAGGCGACCAGGAAGATGAAGCCGAGGTATATCGCCAGCATGACCGCGGAGAGCGTCCAGGCAAATCCCGATCGCGTTCGCACGAGTTCCTGGAATTTGGGATTGCCCAGGATGCGGGTGTGATCGCCTTGCGCCATGGTTCGGTCCTTCGGTCGGGCAGGCTGCCGCGGGGCGGAAGCCGGCATGCGGAGGGGCCTTCGTGCCGCCCCCCCCAGCCCGGCTTCTGTAGCACCGTTATCGCCCGCGGGTGACGGTCACATTGATTCGGATCAAGCGTCCCGCCGGGGCCCTTGCGCTCAGGTGCCGCTTGCCCGGCCCGAGCCGGCTTGCCACGCTGTCGGAAAGCGGCGTCGGAAAGCGGCGCCTCGGTGGCGGCGGGGAGATCCAGGATGCAGGACGGAAGCGGAGCGGCGGAGTCGCGCTACGACGAGACCTACGAGGCTTGGCGGCGCGACCCGGAGGCGTTCTGGATGCGGGCCGCCGGAGGCATCGACTGGGACCGCGCGCCGGACCGTGCCTTCGACCCTGGCCAGGGCGTCTACGGCCGCTGGTTCCCCGGCGGCATGCTGAACACCTGCCACAACGCGGTGGACCGCCACGTCGCCGCCGGTTGCGGCGGACAGGCAGCGATCATCTACGACAGCCCGATCACCGGCCGCGCCCCCACGACGCTGACCTATGCGGAGTTGCAGTCACGCACGGCGAAGCTGGCGGGCGCACTGGCGGCCTGCGGGGTCGGGCGCGGCGACCGGGTGGTGGTCTACATGCCGATGGTGCCCGAGGCCGCCATTGCCATGCTGGCCTGTGCCCGGCTCGGTGCGGTGCATTCGGTGGTGTTCGGCGGCTTCGCGGCAGCCGAGCTGGCCGCGCGCATTGCCGATGCGGAGCCGCGCGCGGTCATCTCCGCCTCCTGCGGCGTCGAACCGGGGCGGGTGGTGCCCTACAAGCCGCTGCTGGATGCGGCGATCGCGCTGTCGCCGCACAAGCCCGGGGCCTGCCTGATCCTGCAACGGCCGGAGCATCCCTGTGCACTCACGCCGGGTCGCGACCAGGATCTGGTGGCGGCGGCGGCGGCGGCCGCGCCGCACCCATGCGTGAGCGTGGCGGCGACGGATCCGCTCTACATCCTCTACACCAGCGGCACCACGGGCAAGCCGAAGGGCATCGTGCGCGACAATGGCGGCCACGCGGTGGCGCTGCATAATTCCATGCGCATGGTCTATGGCGTCGGCGCGGGCGCCGCGGAAGAACGCACCGCAGGCGACGTGTTCTGGGCGGCGTCCGATGTCGGCTGGGTGGTGGGGCACAGCTACATCGTCTATGCGCCGCTGCTCGCCGGCTGCACCAGCGTCCTCTACGAGGGCAAGCCGGTCGGCACGCCGGATGCCGGCGCCTTCTGGCGCGTCTGCGCCGAGCATGCAGTCCGCGTGCTGTTCACCGCGCCGACCGCCATCCGCGCCATCAAGAAGGAGGATCCGCGCGGCGCGCTGATGGCGGGGTACGACCTCTCGCGGCTCGATGCGCTGTATCTGGCTGGCGAGCGCTGCGACCCGGACACCCAGGTCTGGGCGACGGAGCTGTTGCGGAAGCCGGTGGTGGACCACTGGTGGCAGACCGAGACGGGCTGGACCATCACCGGCGGGTTCCGCGGCCTCGGCCTGTTCCCGCTGAAGCCCGGCTCCGGCGGCAAGCCGGCACCAGGCTACGACGTGGTCGCGCTTGACGAGGCTGGGCAGGAGGTGCCGCGCGGGCAGATCGGCTCGCTCGCCGTGCGCCTGCCGCTGCCGCCCTCCTGCCTGCCGACGCTGTGGAACGCCGATGACCGCTTCCGCGAGGCCTATCTCGACAGCTTCCCCGGCTTCTACAGCACCGCCGATGCCGGCATGGTGGATGCCGAGGGCTATGTCTGGGTCATGAGCCGCACCGACGACATCATCAACGTCGCCGGCCACAGGCTTTCCACCGGGGCGATGGAGGAGGTGCTGGCCAGCCACCCCGACGTCGCCGAATGCGCCGTGGTGGGCGTGAAGGACAGCCTGAAGGGCCAGGTGCCGCTGGGGCTGGTGGTGCTGAAATCCGGCGCGTCGAAGGCGGAGCCGGAGATCGCGCGCGAGCTGATCGGCATGGTGCGTGAGCGCATCGGGCCGGTCGCCGCCTTCAAGGACGCGAAGGTGGTGGCGCGCCTGCCGAAGACGCGCAGCGGCAAGATCCTGCGCGCCACGCTGCGCAAGATCGCCGACGGCGAGAGCTACGTCGTTCCGCCGACCATCGATGATCCGGTGATCCTGGAGGAGATGGAGACGACGCTGCAGGCCGCGATGCGCTAGGCAAACCTCCGGAGGTTTGCGCTCGAACAGGAGCCTAAGCGGGCTTGCATTTCAGGAGCCTGGACCGCACGACGTGTGGGCCAGGCCACGAAGGCCTGCTCAGGCGCCGAGGACGCCCGATGCGTCGAGGCCGCGGCGGGCGTAGGTGTTGCGCGTGTCGACGACCAGGGGCACGTGCGCGCGCAGCGCGGCATAGTCCACGCCGTCATGGTCGGTGACGATCAGTGCCGCGTCCCACCCGGCCAGCATGGCCGCTTCCCAGGCAAGGCCGGGCCGCCCTGCCAGGGCAGGGTGTTCCGGCGTATGCGGGATCTCCGGCACCAGCGGATCGTGGAAGCCCACAGTGGCCCCGCGCGCCTCCATCGCCTCGATCAGCACCAGTGCCGGGCTGTCCCGGACATCGGCGATGTTGCGCTTGTAGCCTAATCCGAGCAGCAGCACGCGGCGCGCCGCGAGGCCGCCGAGCGCCTGCTCAACCCGCGCCGCGACATGCTCCGGCGCCGCCGCATTGACCGCGATGGAGGCATCCAGCAGTGGCATCGCCACGCCATGCGCGCGCGCCGCCCAGGCGAGGTAGACGGGATCGACGGGAATGCAGTGCCCGCCCGGCCCCGGCCCGGGCCAGAAGGGCATGTAGCCGAAGGGCTTGGTCGCCGCGGCCTCGATCACCTGCCAGGCATCGAGGCCCATGGCGGCGAAGCCGAGCTTCAACTCGTTCGCCAGCGCGATGTTGACGGCACGGAACACGTTCTCCGCCAGCTTGGCAGCCTCGGCGATCTCCAGCGTCTCCACCGGCACGACACGCGCGACGATGGCGCCATAGAGCGCCAGCGCGAGTTGCCGGGACGCGTCATCCGCGCCGGCGACCAGCTTCGGGATGTCTGCGGTGCGGAAGCGTGCGTTCCCAGGATCCTCGCGCTCCGGCGAGTACCCGAGAAAGACGTGCTCGCCGATCCGCCAGCCCCGCGCCTCGAGCAGCGGCGCAACGACCTGGCGCGTGGTGCCGGGCCATGTGGTGGATTCCAGCACCAGCAGGCCGCCCGGCCGCATCACCCGGGCGGCCGTGCCGACAGCGGCGCGGACATGCCCGAGATCAGGTGTGCCATCGCGACCAAGTGGCGTCGGCACGCAGATCAGCACGATCTCCGCCTCGGCGAGGCAGCCGGGATCGGTCGCCGCCATCAGGCGTCCTTCGGCAACCAGGGATTGCAACACCTTGGGCTCGACATGGTTGAGCGGCGATCGACCTGCGGCGACGCAGGCGACCTTTCCGCGGTCGGTGTCCAGCCCGACGATCCGGAACCCGGCCTGCGCGGCGGCGAGGGCGAGCGGCAGGCCGACATGGCCAAGCCCCACGACGGCGACCGTCGCATCCCGCGCCGCGATGCGGCCGGCAAGCTGGGCCGCCGCTGCGGCCGGACGCGTACTGGTCTTCGCGTCCACGGCACCGGGCCGCATGGCCTGATCGAGAACCAGCGCCGTCATGGGAGGCGTCCATTCCGTCTTTGGAATGCAATTCCTAGGCAACTACGGGTTGAATTGCAACGATTTCTTTAGGATTTCGCAACAGATCGCGCTGCCGCCCTGGACAGGCTCGCCCGGATTCGCGCATTACCGCGCGATCACGCCCGGGCCGCACGCGCGCATGCAAATCCTCGTCACCGGCAGCGCCGGGTTCATCGGCTTTCACCTCGCCCGCAGGCTGCTGCGCGAGGGCCATCTGGTCACCGGCATCGACAGCTTCGTCCCGTACTATGACCTGCGGCTGAAGGAGGCGCGGCACGCATTGCTGGAAGCCGAGCCCGGCTTCCGCGGCCTGCGCGCCGATCTGGCAGCCTGCAAGGTGGTGGACCGCGCGTTGGAGGAGGCCGCGCCCGAAATCGTCGTGCACCTGGCTGCACAAGCCGGGGTGCGATATGCGCTGGAACACCCCGAAACCTACATCGCCAGCAACATCCAGGCGACGTTCAACCTGCTGGAGGGTCTGCGCCGGCGGCCCGCACGGCACCTCCTGATCGCCTCCACCAGCTCGGCCTTCGGCGCCAGCGAGGCAATGCCGTTCCGCGAGCGCGACGCCGCCGCGACACCCCTGAACATCTATTCCGCCAGCAAGCTCGCCACCGAGCACATGGCGCATGCCTACGCCCACCTCTGGAAGCAGCCGATCACCGCCTTCCGCTTCTTCACCGTCTATGGCCCCTGGGGCCGGCCCGACATGGCCTTCTTCAAGTTCACCGCGAAGATCCTGCGGGGCGAGCCGATCGACATCTACAATCACGGCCGGATGGAGCGCGATTTCACCTATGTGGACGACATCATCGAGGCGATCGCACGGCTGATCCCCGTGGTACCGGAACCGGGACGGACGGTTGGAGCTTCCGATTCGCTCAGCCCGGTCGCGCCCTATCGGCTGGTCAACATCGGCAATGGCCGGCCGGTGCAGTTGCTCGACTTCGTCGCAGCCATCGAGGCAGCAGCAGGAAAAAAGGCGATCCGCAACATGATGCCGATGCAGCCCGGCGACGTGACCCGCACCTGGGCCGACACGACCCTGCTGCAGGCGCTAACCGGCTTCGCCCCGTCGACCGACGTGCGCGACGGCGTCGCCGCCTTCGTCGCCTGGTATCGGGAATTCTATCGGGCCTGACGCAGGCCGCGCCTCCAGGGTTCATGCCATGAGCAACCAGTTCCGCTACCTGCTCAGCGCCGAGCAGGTCATCGCCACGTTGCTGCGCAGCTACCCCGAGGCCGAGGCGATGGAACGCGCGGTCGGCGGCGACTTCGAGCGTTTCGGCGTGCTGGAGCACGCCGTGCTGCGCGAGGCCGGCCTGACGCCCGAATCGAACGTGGTCGATGTCGGCTGCGGGTCGGGGCGGCTGGCAACCCAGCTCTCCCGCCATGCCGGGTTGCGCTACCTGGGCACGGACGTGGTGCCGGCGATGCTGGAATACGCCCGCAGGCGCACCGCGCGGCCGGACTTCCGCTTCATCCACGTCGACCGCGTGGGCATCCCGGCACCGGATGCCAGCGCCGACATCGTCGCCTTCTTCTCCGTGCTGACGCATCTGCTGCACGAGGAGAGCTTCCTCTACCTCGAGGAGGCGCACCGGGTGCTGAAGCCAGGCGGCAAGGTGGTGTTCTCCTTCCTGGAATACGACACGCCGATCGGCTGGACGGTGTTCAAGGCCAACCTGGACTGGGTGCGCAAGCGCATCGTCGCCAGCCAGATCAACGTCTTCCTGCACCGCGGCGATATCCGCCAATGGGCACGGCGCCTCGGCTTCCGCGTCGAGCTGCTGCGCTCCGGCGAACCCGGCTCCGTGACGGTGAGCGAGGCGGAGGCGACGCCAACGATAGTGGCCGGTCCGCATGCCTTCGGGCAGTCGCTCTGCGTGCTGCGCAAGCCCGGGCCGACCGATACGGAGGAGGGCGGGCCGGCAGGGACCGACCGCTCCCGCAATCAGGAGCGCAAGGACCGCCGCACTCGGAGCGCGACAGATGCAGCGGCCCTCGAGCCAGGAGAGAAAGCGCAGCGAGACGCTGGCGAGGACCGCGCCGCACGCCGCGTACAGCGCGGCGAGGTCCGCAGGGGGACCCGACGCAGTCCCGATCGGACGGGCAAATAGAGCGGGATGCGTTGAGGCAGAATCGCCGCAAACGCTGAATCCCGCGACCCAGCGAAGGCTAGAGCGTGTTGCGTGAGCGCATGCGAACGCAACACGCTCTAGCAGGTTGCGGAAATTCGATTTTCGACGGCAGCCAGCGCAACATTGATTCGCGGGATCCGCCTGGTTCGAAAGGAAAATTCAGGCGACGGCATTTCTGGATTCCTTCATGCCTTTTGTTGCGTGTCCGATGGAGAATTTCCGCAGCCTGCTAAGCAAACCTCTGGAGGTTTGCGCACGACAAAAAACCTAAGCAGGCTTTCGCTACAATGGATTGGACCACACAATGTGTGGGCCAAGCCATGAAAGCCTGCTTAGCAGAATGGCCGCCGGGTTCCCCCGGCGGCCGGATGCATCGGGCGCCGGGGCCTTCAGACGAAGGCGAAGTCGCCCGCCCCCACCGTGCCGACGACGGTGATCACGTCCACGATGGTCGAGCCGGCATTTGCCACCTGCCACTGGTCGCCACCGACATTGGTAAAGGTGGCGCCGGCCCCGTAGCCGGCGAAGGTGAGCCGATCGCCGTCGCCACCGGTGCCGCTGAAGTCGGTGACGCTGTCGCCATTCGCGTCGCCCGCCGTGAAGCGGAAATTGTCCGCACCGCCGGCGCCGGTCAGCGTATCGGCGCCGCCACCGCCGTTCAGCGTGTTGTCGGCCGCGTCACCGGTGAGCACGTCATCGAAGGCGGAGCCGATCAGCCCCTCGAAGGCAAGCAGCGTATCGTTGCCCCAGCCGGTTGCACTCTGCGTGCCGAGGTTCGCCACGACGCCGCCCGCCGCGCCGGCGAAGCTGACGAAATCGAACCCTGTACCGCCGTCGAGGCTGTCGTCGCCACCACCGCCATTCACCGTGTCATTGCCGCCGCGGGCCTGGATGGTGTCGTTGCCAAGAAGCCCGCTGAGGAAATTGGCGCTGCCATTGCCGGTCAGGCTGTCGCCGAACAGGGTGCCGACAAGCGCCTCGACACCGCTGAAGGTGGTACCGGAGGCCGTCTCCTCGCCGGTCGCCAGATTTGCCGACACCGCGCCGGTGCGAAGGGCAAAGCTCACCGTGTCGAAGCCGCTGCCGCCGAAGACCGTGTCCTGCCCGGCGGATCCCACGTTCAGCACGTCATTGCCCGCGCCGCCCGTAAGCAGGTCGCTGAACCCGGAGCCGATGACGCCTTCGAAGCCGGCCAGGATGTCGTTGCCGGCGCCGGTTGCCTGGCCAGTGGCCAGGTTGACCACGACACCAACCGAAGTCGTGGCGTAGGAGACGAAATCGAAGCCGGTGCCGCCATCCAGGTCATCGTCGCCGGCGCCACCGTTGATCGTGTCGCCGCCTGCGCCACCCAGGATGACATCGTCGCCCGCACCGCCGCCCAGCCAGTTGGCGTCGCCGTCGCCGATCAGGTTGTCGTCGAAGCCGCTGCCGAGCGCTGCCTCGATGCCGGTGAAGGTGGAGAGCGAGTTCGCCTCCGTCCCCGTCGTCAGGTTTACGGAAACATTCGAGGTGCGGGCGGCGAAGCTGACCGTATCGAAGCCAATCCCGCCGTCGATGGTGTCGCGGCCGGCCGAGCCGGCGTTCAGCAGGTTCTTCCCGGCGTCGCCCGTCAGCGAGTCGTTGAAGGCGGAGCCGATGATGCCCTCGAAGCCTGCCAGCGTGTCACTGCCCTGCCCGCTCGCCTGGCCGGTCGCGAGGTTCGCCACAACGGCGTTGGACGCGGAGTCGTAGGAGACGAGGTCGAAGCCGATGCCGCCATCCAGGTCATCGTCACCGGCGCCGCCGTTGATCGTGTCGTTGCCCGCGCCGCCCAGGACGACATCGTCGCCCGCACCGCCGCCCAGCCAGTTGGCGTCGCCGTCGCCGATCAGGTTGTCATCGAAGCCGGTCCCGAGTGCCGCCTCGATGCCGGTGAAGGTGGAGAGCGAATTCGCCTCCGTGCCGGTCGCCAGGTTCACCGCCACGCTCGACGCGCGGCTGGCGAAGCTCACCGTATCGAACCCCGCCCCGCCCACGACGGTATCGCGGCCGGCGGAGCCGACGTTCAGGATGTTGTTTCCGGTGCCGCCCGTCAGCGAGTCGTTGAAGGCGGAGCCGATCACACCCTCGAAGCCTGCCAGCGTATCGCTGCCCTGTCCCGATGCCTGGCCGGTCGCCAGGTTCACCACCACGGCGTTACTGGCCGAGGCGTACGAGACGAGGTCGGTGCCGGTCCCGCCGTCCAGGTCGTCATCGCCGAGTCCGCCGAGGATGGTGTCGTTGCCCGCCGCGCCCAGGATGACATCGTCGCCCGCGCTGCCGTCCAGCCAATTGGCGCCGCCATCGCCCACCAAATTGTCATCGAAGCTGCTGCCACGCGCGGCTTCGATTCCGGTGAAGGTGGAGAGCGAATTCGCCTCCGTGCCGGTGGCGACGTTCACCGACACGCTGGTGGTGCGCTCGGCAAAGCTCACCGTGTCGGTCCCCGCCCCGCCCACCAGGGTGTCGCGCCCGCCGGCGCCGCCGTCGATCAGGTTGTTGCCGGCATCGCCGGTCAGCGAGTCGTTGAAGGACGAGCCGACCAGCCCCTCGAACCCGGCCAGCGTGTCGCTGCCCTGCCCGCTCGCCTGGCCCGTCGCCAGGCTCGCCACCACCGCCGCGCCGCCGGCGAAGGAGGCCAGGTCGACGCCGCTGCCGCCGTCCAGGTCGTCGTCGCCGAGCCCGCCATTCACCGTGTCGTCGCCGCCCGCCGCCGCGATCACGTCGTCGCCGGCAAGGCCGCGCAGGTCGTCGGCCGCGCCGCTGCCGGTGATGTTGTCGCCGAAGCTGCTGCCGGCCACCGCCTCGAAGCCGGAGAAGGTCGAGAGCGAGTTCGCCTCGGTGCCGGTGGCGACGTTCACCGACACGCTGGTGGTGCGCTCGGCAAAGCTCACCGTGTCGGTCCCCGCCCCGCCCAC
>JAIEOP010000074.1 GCA_019750465.1 Acetobacteraceae bacterium
GCCACCGCGGCCCGCCCGCCCGCGCCCGCGCCCGCCCCGCCCCAGGAGCCGCCGGCGCCACGCCTGGGCAGCGCCACCAACCTGCCGCTGCCGCGCTACGCCTCGCTTGGCTCCAACCAGGTGAACCTGCGGGTCGGGCCCGACCTGCGCTACCCGATCGAGTGGACCTACCAGCGCCGCGACCTGCCGGTGCAGATCATCGACGAGCATCAGCTCTGGCGCCGGATCCGCGACCCGGAAGGCACCGAGGGCTGGGTGCAGCGCCCCCTGCTGACCAGCCGGCGCAGCTTCGTGGTGCCGGCCGGCGCGGACCGCGTGCTGCGCCGCCGGCCGGAGGAGGGTGCGGCGGAGGTGGCACGGCTGCGCCCCGGCGTGGTCGGGCGGCTGCGCAAATGCGAAGCCGGCAATCCCTGGTGCGAGGTGCAGGCCGGCGATTACCGCGGCTGGCTGAAGCGCGGCGAGATCTGGGGCGTCGCGCTCGACGAGGCGGTGAACTGAGCGTCGGCGCCGCTACGCCGCCACCTCGTCGGTCGTCACGCTGAAGCCCGTGAGGGTGCAGGGCCCGAAGCTGGTGACCATCGCCACGTCGGTCGCGTCGCGGCCGCGCGCCAGCAGGATGCGGCCGATGCGCGGGGTATTGTTGCGCGCATCGAAGGCATGCCAGCGGTCATCGAGGTACACCTCGAACCAGGCGGCGAAATCCATCGGCCCATGCGGCGGCGGCACGCCCATGTCGCCGAGATAGCCGGTGCAGTAGCGCGCCGGGATGTTCACGCAGCGGCAGAGCGTGACGGCGAGATGCGCATAGTCGCGGCAGACACCCTTGCCTTCCGCGAAGGCCTCGGAGGCGGAGCGGGTGGCGCGGGCGTGCTCGTAGCCGAAGGCGATGCGCTGGTGGACGTAATCGCAGATCGCCTGCACGCGGTGCCACCCCGTCGGCCCCTGGCCGAACAGCGTCCAGGCGAGGTCCGCAAGGCGATCGGTATCGCAGTAGCGGCTGCCCAGCAGGTAGATCAGCAGCTCGTCGGGCAATTCCTCGATCGGGCGCTGCGGGGCCGCCGGCAGGACGGGGTCGGGCTGGCCGGAATCCTCGATCAGCAGGCGCGTCGCGATGGCGAAGCGCCCGGCCGGGGCGACCACGCGCGTGCAGAAATTGCCGAAGCCGTCGTGGTAGTGGCGTGCGGCGACCGGGGGGTCGAAGGTGATCGCATGCGGGGCGAGGAGGTCGGCGAGGCGCGAGGGGTGCGGGCTGAGCATCAGCAGCATCGGTGTCGGCTGCGGGCACTCATGGACGATCTGGCAGCCGGCGCTGATGCGCATTGGGGGGTCCTTCGGGTCGGCAGGCAGCAGGCGCAGGGGCCGGGCCGGGCCGCAAGGCCCATTTTCGACGATGGCTGCCGGCGGCGCGGTCCGGCTCGCGGGTCCGGCTGGCGATGCGGGGTTGCCGGCGGGGGACGGGCCGCCGCCGGCGCTGGACGCTTGCCGCCCCGGCGCCGTAGGCTTCGGCGCATGCCCGACCCCGACCGCACCCCCGCGACCCACGACATCGGCGGCCTCAGCCGCTACCGCTGCGTCCCCGTGGAGCACGACGAGGCGCCGCCGGACGAATTCGGCAGGCGTGTCGATGCGCTGCGCCAGATCCTCGCGGCGAAGCGGATGATGACGGTGGACGAGCTGCGGCGGGGCATCGAAGCCATCCCGCCCGATGAGTATTTCGAGCTCACCTACTACGAGCGCTGGCTGCGCAGCATCACCACGCTGATGCTGGAGAAGGGCGCCGTCAGCGCGGAGGAGCTGAAGCGATGACGGATACGCCCGCCCCGCGCTTCGCCCCCGGCACCCGCGTGACCGTGCGGGACGACTGGCCGGAGCGCCGCGGCCCCTGCCATATCCGCACGCCGCACTACCTGCGCGGCCGCCCCGGCACGGTGCAGCGCGTGCTCGGCGCCTTCGCCAACCCGGAGGACCTGGCCTTCGGCCGGCCGGCGCCGAAGCGCGTGCTCTACCACGTGCTGTTCGAGCAGCCGCCGCTGTTCGGCGAGGGCCGCCCCGGCGACGACGTGCTGGTCGAGGTCTTCGAGCACTGGCTGGAACCCGCCGCCGAAAGGCAGGCGGCGTGAGACGCGCCGATTCACGCCTCCGCGCCGCACCCCCGGCGCGCTGCTCCCATGATCGGACGACGGCATGAGCACCCCCGCCCGCCCCCAGTCCCTCGCCGACCTCGAGGCGCTGGTCGCCGCGTTGAAGGCGCGGGGCATCGTCACCGAGGAGGAGCTGGCCGCACGCCAGGCGCAGACCGACCGGGCCAGCCCCGAGATCGGCGCCCGCATGGTCGCCCGCGCCTGGACCGATCCTGCCTATCGCGCCCTGCTGCTGTCCGACGGCGCCGCGGCAGCGGAGGCGATGGGCGTCTCCATGGCCGGCGCGCCGCCGCTCGGCGTGCTGGAGGACACCGCCGGGCGGCACCACGTGATCGTCTGCACCCTCTGTTCCTGCTATCCGCGTGCCGTGCTCGGCTATCCGCCGCATTGGTACAAGAGCTTCGCCTACCGCGCCCGCGTGGTGCGCGAGCCGCGGGCCGTGCTGGCCGAGTGGGGCACCACCCTGCCGGACAATGTGGAGGTACGCGTGGTGGACAGCACGGCGGACTACCGCTGGATGGTGCTGCCGCTGCGCCCCGCCGGCACCGAGGGCTGGTCGGAGGAGCAGCTCATGGCGCTGGTGACGCGGGATGTGCTGGTGGGCGTCGCGCTGCCGGTGCCGCCGCGGGCCGCCGCGGCTGAGTAGGTCCGCGCGGCCGTAAGGGGAGGTCGGGGATGGCCGACGCAACCGCCGGGACGCTGCGCCGCGTGCAGGAAATCTATGCCGAATACGCGCGCGGGAACCGTGCCTTCGCGTTGGATGCGCTGGCGCCGGACGTGATCTGGACCTCGGTCGCCGACCGGCCTGCGCTGCCCTGGGGCGGCACCTGGCGCGGCCGGGCGGGGGTGGAAGCGTATTTCGCCGAACTCGACCGGCTGGTCGCCATCACCGCCTATGCGATCGAGCGCTACGTCGCCGACGGCGATTGCGTGGTCGCGCTGGCCCGCGCCGAAGGGCGGTTCCACACGACCGGCGAGGCAGTCGTATTGAACAAGGCGGATGTCCTCCGGCTGGACGCCGGCCGCATCATCGAGTTCCGGGAATACTACGACAGCGCCCTGCTGCTGGGCTGCGTCGCCCGCTGCCGACTGGCGAAGCCGGGGGAGACGCCGGCCTGACATCGCCTTCCTCTCCCGGCCCGGGTGCTGCGGCGGGCGCATCGGATCCACCGGGAGGGGCGCCCGCTGGCCCGGACGGGCTGCCGCAGCCTCGGCGCGCCTGGTCGGTCGTCGCCATCTCGGCGTCCATCGTCGTCACCGTGCTGGACAGCTCCATGCTCGGCGTGGCGCTGCCCGGCATCGCGCGGGAGCTCGGCATTTCGCCGGCGAGTGCGACCTGGCTGCTGAATGCCTACCAGCTCACCGTCGTCACCACGCTGCTGCCGCTGGCCTCGCTCGGCGAGAGCATCGGCTTCCGCCGCGTGTTCCTGTACGGCTTCGGGCTGTTCGCGCTCGCCTCGGCCGGGGCGGCGCTGGCGGCGGGCAGCTTCGAGGCGCTGCTCGGGTTCCGCATCCTCCAGGGCCTCGGCGCCTCGGCGGTGATGAGCCTGACCGGGGGGCTGATCCGCCACACCTACCCGGCGCGCCAGCTTGGCCGCGCGATCGGCATCAATGCGCTGGTGGTTGCCGTCTCCGGCGCCTCGGCGCCGACGCTGGCGGCGGCGATCCTGGCGGTCGCGCCCTGGCCGGCGCTGTTCGGGGTGACGGTGGTGCCGGCCCTGGTCGGCATGCTGATCGGGGCGAGGACGCTGCCGCGCGTGCCGGGCACCGGGCGAGCCTTCGATGCCGTCAGCGCGCTGCTGAACATCGTCACCTTCGGCCTGTTCTTCCTCGGCCTCGACCTCGTGCTGCACGCGCCGCTGCCGGCGGCGCTGCTGCTGGCGGGCGGGATCGGGGCGGGGGTGGTCCTGGTGCAGCGCCAGCTCGCGCAGCCGGCGCCGCTGCTGCCGCTGGACCTGCTGCGCATGCGGGTGATCGCCACCGCGGTCGCCGCCTCGGTCTCGGCCTTCTCGGCCTGGTACGCGGCCTACATCTCCATGCCCTTCCTGCTGCAGGCGGAGGGCTACAGCCAGGTGGCGACCGGCCTGGTGATGACGCCCTGGCCGGTCGGCATGGCGATCTCCGCCCCCCTGGCGGGGCGGCTCTCGGACCGGGTGCCGACGGCGATCCTCTGCATGGTCGGGATGGCGGCGCTGGCGGTCGGCCTGGGCGTGGTGGCCCTGGTGCCGATGGGCGGGCAGCCGCTGCTGCTGGGGGCGATGATGTTCCTCTGCGGCGCCGGCTTCGGCTGCTTCTCCACGCCGAACAACCGCACCATGCTGGGCTCGGCGCCGAAGTCGCGCAGCGGCTCGGCGGGGGGGATGCAGGCGACGGCGCGGCTGCTGGGCACGACGACGGGGACGACGACGGTCGCCATCTGCTTCCAGGTGGCTGGAACGGCGGACGGGCCGGTGGTGGGGCTGACGGCGGGGATCGGCTTCGCGCTGCTGGCGGGGCTGCTCAGCCTGTCGCGGCGGAGGTTGAGTTGAGACAACCACCGGTTGCGAAAAAAGCGGGCCGGCGGGAAGACCCGCCGGCCCGGAAGTGCCGGAGTGACGCCCACCCCCAGGGTGCCGGCGCCGCCTCGGTGGGAGGAGCCGTCCAAGGCAAGGCTTGAACGCCGAAAACATGCCGGAATCTTATTATTTCTAGCATCGGATTCTGATTAAATCCTGCTCATCTTTACGGGGCCTTCAGCTTTCCTTGTAGCGGTAGCCGATGCCGTAGAGCGTCTCGATCTGGGCGAAGCCGTCATCCACCTGGCGGAACTTCTTGCGCACCCGCTTCACGTGGCTGTCGATCGTGCGGTCATCGACGTAGATGTTCTCGCCATAGGCGGCGTCGATGAGCTGGTCGCGGTTCTTCACCATGCCGGGGCGCAGCGCCAGCGCCTTCACCAGCAGGAACTCGGTCACCGTCAGCTGGATGGCCTCGCCCTTCCAGGTGCAGGTGTGCTTGGTCTCGTCCAGCACGAGGTCGCCGCGCACCACCACGCCGCCGGGCGGGGCGCCGCTGCCTTCCGCCCGGGAGGCCTCGTTGCGCCGCAGCAGCGCGCGGATGCGCTCCAGCAGCAGGCGCTGGCTGAAGGGCTTGGTGATGTAGTCGTCGGCGCCGAGCCGCAGGCCCATCAGCTCGTCCACCTCCTCGTCCTTGGAGGTGAGGAAGATCACCGGGATGGCGCTGCGCTGGCGCAGCCGCTGCAGCAGCTCCATCCCATCCATGCGCGGCATCTTGATGTCCAGCACGGCCAGGTCCACGGGCCGCGCCAGCAGCCCCTGCAGGGCGCTCTCGCCATCCGTGTAGGTGCGCACCTGGAACCCCTCCTGCTCCAGGGTCATGGAGACCGAGGTCAGGATGTTGCGGTCGTCGTCCACCAGCGCGATCGTGTGCGGCATCGTCCTCGGTGCTCCGCCGGCGGGTATCCCGCCGGACCTTGATGCGATCAGTCTCGCCGACAAATGTGGCGCAACCCGGACGGTAATCGAGGGTGGCATGGCAGGACAGGCCGGGAGCGGGGCGGAGACGGACCCTGACCAGGGAGGCCGGGCCCCGGGCTTCCAGGCGCGGACGCTGCTGCGCGGCGCCGCCGCGGCGGCGCTGGCCACCCAGCAGGCCGGCCAGCCCTTCGCCAGCCTGGTGACGCCCGCCATGGCGCCGGACCTGACCCCGCTGCTGTGGCTGTCCTCCCTGTCGGAGCATACCCGCCAGCTCCGGGCCGAGCCGCGCTGCGCCCTGCTGGTCCAGGGCGCCGCCGAATCGGCCAACCCGCAGACCGCGCCGCGCGTGACGCTGACCGGGTTGGCCGAGCCGGTGCCGGAGGCCGAGGTGCCGCCGCTCAAGGCGCGCTGGCTGGCGCGCCACCCCTACGCCGCGCTCTACGCCGATTTCGGCGACTTCGCGCTGTGGCGCATCCGCCCCGGCGGAGCGCTGCTGGTCGGCGGCTTCGCCCGCGCCACCCGGCTGCGCCTGGCCGAGCTGCTGCCGGACCCGACGGCCGTGGCGGCGATCGCCGCGGCGGAGGCCGGCATCATCGCGCATGTGAACGCGGACCATGCCGATGCCGTGGCCGCCATTGCCCGTGGCCTGCTCGGCGGCGGCGAGGCCGATTGGCGATTGGCGGCGGTGGACGTGGACGGGGCGGACATCGCGGCCGGGGACCAGGTCCTGCGCCTCGATTTCGCGGCATCCGTCGTCGCGGCCGACGGGGTGCGGGCTGAGCTGGTGCGCGCAGCGCGCGCGGCGCGGGCCCGCCTCGTGCCTGCCGCCGCCGAATCGTAAGTCGGTTGCATCCCGGCTTCCGATCGCAACCCCGTGAGCGGATCGATCCGGGAATCCCGTGCTTCGGGACACTGTTGCGATTCCTGGGCCAATCGGTCACACCGTCTTTGGCGTCTCCGAACGGGAGTCCGGGCGCGCCGTATTTTGGTCAGGTTCCTGACCGACATGGATCGGGGCTGCGCCGACGCCTCCCGTCCCCTGGGCTCAGGGGGCGTCCGCGCGGCCCTTCTGCTGTGCTGGAGGACGTCCCAGAAATGTCTTCGTCCGCTTTGCCCCTGGGCGGTACCGGCGTCGCCGGCTCGCCCACCGTGCACGCCAACCTGGCCGCCTCCGGCCTGACCGAGCATGCGATCGGCCGCCGCGAGGGGCGGCTTTCGGCGGATGGGGCCTTCATGGCGGTGACCGGCGTGCACACCGGGCGCTCCGTGCAGGACAAGTTCGTGGTCGATGACCCGGAGGTCCACGACCAGGTCTGGTGGGGCCGGATCAACCAGCCGATGGCACCGGCGAAGTTCAAGGGCCTCGCCGCCAAGGTGCGCGGCTGGCTCGGGCAGCGCCCGGTGCTGTTCACGCAGGATCTCTACGCCGGGGCCGATCCGGCGCACCGCATCCGGGTGCGCCTGGTCACCACCAATGCCTGGCATGCCCTGTTCGCGCGCAACATGTTCATCCGCCCGCCGCGCGTCGAGCTGGACGGCTTCACGCCGGACTACACCATCCTGCACGCCCCGGAATACGAGGCGGACCCCGGGCAGGACGGCTGCCGCACGGGCACCTGCATCGCGTTGAGCTTTGCGGAACGGGCCATCCTGATCTGCGGCACCTCCTACGCCGGCGAGATCAAGAAGAGCATCTTCACCGTCATGAACTGGCTGCTGCCGGCGCGCGGCGTGCTGCCCATGCACTGCTCCGCCAATGTCGGCCGCGCCGGCGACACCGCGCTGTTCTTCGGCCTCTCCGGCACCGGCAAGACCACGCTGAGCAGCGATCCGGAGCGCAGCCTGATCGGCGATGACGAGCATGGCTGGTCGGATACCGGCGTCTTCAACTTCGAGGGCGGCTGCTACGCCAAGGTGATCCGCCTGGAGCGCGAGGCGGAGCCGCAGATCTGGGATGCCAGCCACCGCTTCGGCGCGGTGCTGGAGAACGTCGTCGCCGACGCCCACGGCAACCTCGACCTCGGTGACGGCAGCCTGACGGAGAACACGCGGTCCTGCTACCCGCTGGAGTTCATCCCGAACACGGTCGCGGGCGGCGTCGCCGGCAAGCCGCGCAACGTGGTGATGCTGACCGCCGACGCCTTCGGCGTGCTGCCCCCCATCGCCAGGCTGACGCCGGCGCAGGCGATGTACCATTTCCTCTCGGGCTACACGGCGCGCGTCGCCGGCACCGAGAAGGGGCTGGGGCGCGAGCCGCAGGCAACCTTCTCCACCTGCTTCGGCGCGCCCTTCCTGCCGCGCCACCCGGAGGTCTATGGCCGCATGCTGGCCGAGCGGATCGCCCGCGACGGCGCCGATTGCTGGCTGGTGAACACGGGATGGACCGGCGGCGCCTATGGCACGGGGCAGCGCATGTCGATCCACCACACCCGCGCGCTGCTGCGCGCCGCGCTGGATGGATCGCTGGCGAAGGTGGAGTTCGTGCGCGACCCCTTCTTCGGCTTGATGATCCCGAAGTTGCTGCCCGGCGTGCCGGCGAACGTGCTGAACCCGCGCGAGACCTGGGCCGACAAGGATGCCTATGACCGCACCGCGCGCGAGCTGGTGGCGCGGTTCGAGAAGAACTTCGAGAGCTTCGCAGGCGCCGTCGGCGAGGACGTGAAGGCCGCCGCCATCCGCGCCGCGGCCTGAGCCCATGTCGCCCCCGCTCGACAGCACCGGCGGCGGCGATGGGCGCGGGCGGCGGCCGCCGCAATCGCCCTCCGTCAACGTGCTGGGCGGGGTGCTGCTGCCCTGCTCGGTCGCGCCGCTCACCGGCTTCTTCCGCGACGGCTGCTGCAACACCGGGCCGCAGGACCACGGGCTGCACGTGGTCTGCGCGGTGATGACGGCCGAGTTCCTCGCCTTCAGCAAGGCCGCCGGCAACGACCTGAGCACGCCGGTGCCGGCCTACGGCTTCCCCGGCCTCAAGCCCGGCGACCGCTGGTGCCTCTGCGCCGCGCGGTGGGAGGAGGCACGCCGCGCCCATGCCGCGCCGCGCGTGCTGCTGGAGGCGACGCATGTCGCGGCGCTGGAGGTCTGCGCGCTCGATGACCTGCGCGCGCATGCGGAGGAGACGGAGTAGGCGCCGCCCTTGCCGCCGCCCCGGCCTTCCGCCACACCCCGCCGCCCATGCTCCCCTCCGCGATTGCCGGGCATCTCGCCTTCGCCGTCCTGCTCGCCCTGATCTCGGCGGGCGCCGTGCGGGCGATGATCGCCTGGCCGATCCTCGACCATCCGAACCATCGCAGCGCCCACAGCGTGCCGACGCCGCGCGGCGGCGGCGTGGGGCCGGTGCTGGCCTTCATGCTCGGCGTGCTGGTGCTCTACGGGGTGGCCGACGCGGCGCGCCTGGCGGAGCGGCAGTTCGTCGGCGTGCTGCTGGCTGCCGTCGCCATCGCCGGCGTCGCGCTGGTCGATGACGTCCGCCACCTCTCGGCGCGGCTCCGGCTGGCGGCGCAGCTGCTGGCGGCGCTGGTGGCGATCGGCAGCGGCCTCGTGCTCACCCGCATCGCCCTGCCCTGGATCGGCGCCGTCGAGCTCGGCTGGCTGGGCGTGCCGCTGACGCTGTTCTGGATCCTCGGCTGCACGAACGCGGTGAATTTCATGGATGGCCTGGACGGGCTGGCGGGGGGGACGGTGCTGATCGCCAGCGCCGCGCTCTGCCTGATCGCGGCGCAGCAGGGCGGCGGCTTCGTCTATGCCGCGGCGCTGTTCCTGGCGGCCGGCTTCCTCGGCTTCCTGCCCTTCAACCTGCATCCCGCGCGCATCTTCATGGGGGATGTCGGCAGCCAGTTCGCCGGCTTCATGCTGGCGGTGCTGGCCATCGCCGCGAGCCGCTTCGACGTGAACCAGGTGAGCTTCCTCATCGTGCCGCTGCTGCTGTTCGGCCTGCTGTTCGACGCCGCCTTCACCCTGGCGCGGCGCGCCCTGGCCGGGCAGCGGCTCGGCGAAGCGCATCGCACCCATCTCTATCAGATGGCGCAGCGCAGCGGCGTGCCGGTGCGCGCCATTGCCGCGGCGCATTGGGGCTTCGCCGTCTTCCATGCCGCGCTGGGCATGCTGTTCCTGGCGCTGCCGGCCTCGCTGAAGCCGCTGGTGGTGGTGCCGGCCCTGGCGGTGCAGGCGGCGTGGCTGGCCTTCGTGCTGCGGCGGATGCGGCGCGCCGGTCTCTCCTGGTCCGGCTGAGGATCAGGCGCCCGACGCGTCGAGCACCAGCAGCGGCAGCCCGGGCCCGATCCACTGCTCGGAGCGCAGCACGGCCCCGTCTCCGCGGCGCAGCCAGAAGCGGTTGGTGAAGTCGCCGATCCCGCGCGGGCCGCGGCACCGCTCCGTCACCACCAGCAGTCCTGGCTCCCCGGCGGGTGCTGCGCGCAGGCGGCAGCTGATCTCCAGGCCGAAGCGCATCTGCGCCGGGTCGCGGGAGGGCGTGGCGAGATCCACCAGGCGCCGGGCCGTGGCCTCCTCGGCCAGCAGCGCCTCCGGCGTCGCCAGCGGGTCCGGCCCATCGATGCGCGTGGCCATGATGACCTGCGGCTGGCCGGCGGTGGCGGTCACGCGCGGCCCGTCCGTGGCGAAGGCGAAGCTGTCGCCGCTGCGCCAGAGCCGGCGCTCGCGCTGTTCCTGGAGCAGTTCGGCCGTGCGGGGCGGCGCCGGCCCGAGGCTGACGCGGAGCGCAGCCCGGCCTTCCGGCATCGCAGCCATGGCCGCCGCCGCGGGCGACGGCCGATCATCGGGGGCGATCGCCGTTTCCGGCGCCGTCCATGGGGCGAGGCCCCAGGCTCCAAGGCCAAGATCGGGGAGGCTGCACCCGCCAAGCCCGGCCGCAGCGACCAGGAGGGCAGGCCAGGCCGCGCGAATCGGCATGGCGGCATGGTAGCGGCACAGCGGCCCCGATGGACAGCGGCCCGGATGGACAGCCGCGCCGCGCCCGGCCGATGATGACGGCGACACGGGCACCGGAGCGGAGTAGAGGCCATGGGCGAGACGGACCTGCTGACGCGCGTCGAGGACGGCGTCGCCGTGCTGACGATGAACCGTCCCGATGCGCTGAACGCGCTCACCCGCCCGATGATGAAGGGGATGTGGGACGCGCTGGAGCGGTACGGCGCCGATCCGGCGGTGGGCTGCATCGTGCTGACCGGCGCCGGCCGCGGCTTCTGCGCCGGCGGCGACGTGAAGGCCATGGCGAGCGGCGAGAAGAGCCTCGGCAGTTTCGAGGCCAAGGCGGCCGACCTGCGGGCGCGCATGGACATCGTGCGCCTGCTGCACCAGGGGCCGAAGCCGACCATCGCCATGGTGAACGGCGTCGCCGCGGGCGCCGGGCTCGGCCTGGCCTTGGCCTGCGACATCCGCCTGGCCGGCACGTCGGCGCGCATGACCTCGGCCTTCGCGAAGGTCGGGCTGTCGGGGGATTTCGGTGGCACCTGGTTCCTCAACCAGCTCGTCGGGCCGGCGCGCGCGCGCGAGCTCTACTACACCTCCGAGATCCTGGACGCCGACCGCATCGCCGCGCTCGGCCTCGCCAACCGCATCGTGGCGGACGAGGCGCTGGAGGCGGAGACGATGGCCCTGGCAAAGCGCATCGCCGCCGGGCCACGCGTGGCGCTGACCTACATCAAGCGCAACCACGTCGTTGCCCTGACCGGCACGCTCTCCGACCTGCTGGACGCGGAGGCGCTGCACATGACCCGCTGCCGCGAGACCGAGGACCACCGCGAGGCCGCGCGCGCCTTCGTGGAGAAGCGCGCGCCCGTGTTCAAGGGGCGCTGAGCCATGGCCGGCTATCTGCGCCTGCGCCAGATCTGCCTCGTCGCGCCCGCGCTCGGCCCGGCCGAGGCGGACATCACCGCGCTGCTCGGCGTGCCGGTCTGCCATCGCGATCCGAACGTCGCCGCCTACGGGCTGGAGAACGCCCTCTGGCCGCTCGGCCCCGACATCCTGGAGGTGGTGGCGCCGACGCGGGACGGCACGGCGGCAGGCCGCTTCATCGAGCGCTCCGGCGGGCGCGGCGGCTACATGGCGATCTTCGACTGCGACGATTCCGCGACCCTGGAGCAGCACGCCAATGCGATGGGCGTGCGCACCGCGAACCTGATCGCGCATCACGACTATCGCGGCGTGCAGCTGCACCCGCGCGACTGCCGGGCGGCGATGATCGAGTTCAGCACCACGGCGGGCGGCGCGGCGCTCGACGGGCCGTATCATCCGGCCGGGGCGGACTGGCCGAAGACGGTGCGCGTGGACGGCCTGCCGCGGCTGGTCGCGGCCGAGGTGGCCGGTCCGGACCCGGCGGCGCTGGCGGCGCACTGGGCGGCGATCATGCGCGTGCCCGTCGCGGCGGGACCGGCGATCCGCCTGGAGCACGGCCGCATCGACTTCATCCCGGGCGAGGCCGAGCGGCTGGACGGGCTCCGGCTGGCGGTGCGCGACCCGGCGGCGGTGCGGGGGATGGCCGAGGCGCGCGGCCTGGTCCGCGATGGCGCGATCTGGCTCAGCGGGGTGCGGGTGGTGCTGGACCAGGCCTAGCAGCACCGCGCCACTGCCAGACCAGCAGCCCCGCCAGCAGCGCCGCGCCGATCCAGTGCGGCGCCGGCAGCGCATCCGCCGCCACGGCCTCGACCAGGGCGGGAAAGACCAGCAGCAGGCCGGCCAGCGCGAAGCCCGCGCGCTCCCATGCCGCCAGGGTGCGCCGCGCCTGGCCCTGCGCCGCCGCGGCCAGCGCCGCGAGGCCGGCGGTGGCCAGCAGGATCTGCCAGGCGACGTCCACCCAGGTCATGCCCTCCCGGAACGCCAGCAGCAGCCCCACCCCCTCGGGGTCCGTGACGAAGACGAAGGGCAGCACGAAGGCCGGCAGCGTGTATTTCCAGGCCTGCAGGGTGGTGCGGTAAGGTCCCGCGCCGGTGATCGCGGCGGCCGCGAAGGGGCTGAGCGCGGTCGGCGGCGAGACCTCCGACAGCACGGCATAGTAGAAGACGAACATGTGCGCCGCGTAGTCCGGCACGCCGAGCTTGATCAGCGCCGGCGCCGCCACCACGGCGCAGATGATGTAGCTGGCCGTCACCGGCACGGCGAGGCCGACCACCCAGACGATCAGCGCGGTGTAGAGCGCGGTCACCAGCAGCGACCCGCCGGCGGCCTGGATGGCGATGTCGCTGAACTTGAGGCCGAGCCCGGTCAGGGTGATGACGCCGACGATGATGCCGGCGCAGGCGCAGGTGGCGGCGATGCCCACGGCCTGGATGGCGCCGCCCGCCAGCGCCGCCGCCAGCCGGCGCGGCCAGAGCGCGCCCTCCCGCGTCAGGAAGGAGAGCAGCACGGCGACGCCCATGGCGTAGAGCACAGACAGCGTGGGCGAATAGCCCACCACCATGAAGACGATGATCGCCAGCAGCGAGGTGAAGTGGAAGCCCTGGCGCTTCACCAGGGACCAGGCGCCCTCGGTCGCCACGCGCTCGTCCGGCAGCACGCCGCCGCGCTGGCTGGCGATGCGCCGCTGGTCGAGCTCCACCATGAACAGCAGCGAGGCGTAATAGAGCACGGTCGGCACCGCCGCCATGCGCAGCACCTCCAGGTAGCCGATCTTCAGGTACTCGGCGATCAGGAAGGCCGCCGCCCCCAGCACGGGCGGCGAGATGATGGCGCCCAGCCCGCCCGCCGCCAGCAGCCCGCCGGCATCGTCGGGCCGGTAGCCGACGCGCCGCATCATCGGCCAGGCGACGGTGCCGAGCGTCACGGTGGTGGCGACGCCCGAACCCGACGGCCCGCCGAGCAGGAAGGAGGAGAGCACCACCGTCCGCCCCGCGCTGGTGGCGCGCCCGCCGGTGGCGGCGAAGGAGAAATCGACGAAGAACTTCCCCGCCCCGCTCGCCTGCAGGATCGCCCCGTAGATGGTGAACAGGATGATCAGCGAGGCCGAGACGTCCACCGCCGTGCCGAAGATGCCGTCCAGCGTGATGGTCAGGTGCGGGATCAGGCGCTCGGTGCCATAGCCCTGGTGCTGCCAGGGCGGCGGCAGCAGGTTGCCGAAGAAGCCGTAGAGCAGGAACAGCCCGGCGACGACGGGCATGACCGAGCCGGTGGCGCGCCGGGTCACCTCGATGACGAGGACGATCAGCACCCAGCCGACCACCAGGTCCCACCATTCGGGGAAGACGTAGCGATCGAGCAGCGGCTCCACGCCGATGCTGTCGCCGCCCCAGAGCAGGTACCAGGTGACGCCGAGCGCGGCGGCGATCAGCGCGAGGTCCCAGGGCATCAGCCGGTGGCGGAAGCGCCGCGCCGCGGGAAACAGCAGGAAGCCGAGCACGAGGGCGAAGCCGACATGCACGAAGCGCAGCGTCGTCGTCGGCACGATGTCCCAGGCCGCCCAGAGATGGAACAGCGCCATCGCCAGCGCCGTTCCGGTGGCGACCCAGCCGAGCGCGCCGCGGAAGCGGTTCTGCGCGCCCTCCTCCTCCTCGAGCAGGCGTTCCAGGCGGGCGGCGGTGGCTTCGTCCAGCGCGCCCGGGGCGATCTCCGGCGGCAGAGGGGAGGTGGCGCTCATCGCGGGGCGATGGCGGGGGGGCGGGGCGGAGTCAACCTTGCGTCACCGCTCTCCCCGCCGCCATTCGGCAGGACGGATGAACCGCCAGGCATGGATGCCCCGCCGCTGGGCGGCGGCGGCGCGTTCCTCCCGGGCGTAGGTGGCGTCGCCGGCATAGGCCAGCGCCCAGCCCTCGCGCACCAGGGCGCGGTTGACCTCCTCGCCGCGCCAGTTGCTGCACCGCGCCAGGGTGCGCCCGTAGCGGTCGGTGCCGAGACCGGCGCAGTGCAGGCTGCCGCCGCGCACCAGGCTCTCCAGCGCGCTGCGCGCCAGGCGGCCGCAGGGGACCGCGCCCGGTTCGCAGGTCTGAGACAGTTCCAACGCGTCGATGCCGATCAGGCGCAGGCGGCGTCCGTCACCCTCCAGGCTGTCGCCATCCACCACGCGGACGGCCGCGAGGGTGAAGGTCGCCGATGCCGCCTCCCAGGGCCGGCGGAGCGGGGCGCCGGGCGCGGCGATGCGGGGCCACCAGGCCTCGCCGCGCGGCACCGGCGCCTGGTCCGACCGCAAGGCCAGCAGGGCCGCGAGCGCGAGGCATACGCCGAGGATCTCCAGCGCCAGCCGGGTCGGCCCAGTTGGGCGCGGCGGTCGGGCCGGCGGGGCACGCCTACCCCAGATTGGCGCCCAGCCCCTTCCAGAAAGCCTCGGCCGCCGGGTGCCAGGGGATGCCCGCCGCCGCGCTCTTCTGCCCCTCCAGCTTGAAATTCCGCGCCTCGGCGTGGACGGTCTCCCAGTCAGTGCGGTTGTCCCACATGATCTTCAGGATCTGGCCGACCAGCGCGGCCGGCATGTCCTCCCGCACCGCGACGATGTTCGCCACCGACATCTGGTGGTTGTCCGTGGCCTGGCCGGGATAGGTGCCGGCGGGGATGACTTCCGGGAAGTAGACCGGCCCGTATTTCTCGACGATCTTCGGCACGAGGTCCGCATGATCGACCAGCCGCAGCTGGATGCCTGGGCTGGCGCCAAGGTCGGTGATGGCGCTGGTCGGCACGCCGGAGACGAAGAAATAGGCGTCCAGCTTGCCGTCCTTGATCGCATTGGTGCTCTCGGCCGGGGAGAGCCGCTCGCGGGCACGGAAATCCTTCTCGCGGTCGATCCCGGCGGCCTCGATCAGGCGGAAGGCCATGATCTCGGTGGCGCTGCCCGGCGCGCCGGTGGAGACGCGCTTGCCCTTGAGGTCCGCCATGCTGCGGATGCCGGTGGCCGCCGTGGTCACCACCTGCATGCGGTTGGTGTAGAGCACGGCGATGGCGCGCGCCGCCACGGGCCGGCCGCGGAAGCGTTCGCTGCCGCGCACCGCGTCCACCGCGGCATCCACCTGGGTCAGGACCATGCCGACCCGCCCGGCGCCGAGCAGCTGGAGGTTGGCGATGGAGCCGCCGGTGACCTCGACGGTGGCGCTCATGCCCGGGATGCCGCGCGAGAGGTAGTTCGCCAGCGCGCCGCCGAGCGGGTAGTAGACGCCGCCCGTCGTGCCGGTGGCGATCGCCAGTTGCTGCGGCGCGGCCTGGGCCTGCGCGAGCCGGGGCGCGGCAAGCGCCGCGGCGGCAGTGGCAAGAAGCATGCGGCGTTCGAACGCGGCCATGCGGATCATCCTCCCGGCGGGTTTGGCGTGACATAGCCATGACACCGGCATGACGGAAGGGCGGCGCGTCGCTTGCGATGCCTCAAGGCCGCGCTGTCGCCCGGGCGCCAGGATGTGCCATGCTCGCGCAGCGAAGGACCATGCCATGAGCCCCCTGGCCGCCCGTGACCTGATGACCCCCGACGTCGTTACCGTGCCGCCGGAGACGCCGGTGACCGCCGTGGCCCGCCTGCTGTCCGAGCGCGGCATTTCCGCCGTGCCCGTGCTGGACAAGTCCGGCGCGCTCAAGGGCATCGTGACCGAGGCCGACCTGATCCGCCGACTGGCCGGCGAGACGGACGCGCCGCGCGGCTGGTGGTCCTCGCTCTTCAACGATCCGGCCACGGAGGCCGAGCGTTACGCGCGCACCCATGGCGTGACCGCCGCCGACATCATGACCGAGAGCGTGGTGACGGTGGCCGAATCCACGACGGCCGCGGAGATCGCGCACCTGATGGAGGACAGCCACATCCGCCGCGTCCTGGTGGTGAACGATGGGCGGCTGCGCGGCATCGTCTCCCGCGCCGACCTGCTGCGCGCGCTGGTGACGCCGCCGCCCGCCGAGAGCGAACTGTCGGACGACCGCATCCGCCGCGCCGTGCTGGCGGCGATGCGCAAGGAACCCTGGGCGGATACCTTCTACACCATGGTGGAGGTGAAGGACGGGGTGGTGGAGTTCCACGGCTTCTCCCGCACCGAGGCGGTGAAGCGGGGGCTCCGCGTGCTGGCCGAGAACGTGCCGGGCGTGAAGGGCGTGATCGACAGCACCCAGCCGATGCCGGTGTACCTGTACGCTTCGGCGTAGCGGGGAGCGCGCGCATCGGCCCGGCCGACCGGGATCACGCCGTGCTATCGACGCCCCCCGCATGCAGCGCCGCCTGTGCCGCGGCGAGACGCGCCACCGGCACGCGGTAGGGCGAGCAGGAGACGTAATCCAGCCCGATCTCCTCGCAGAAGGCGATGGAGGCGGGGTCGCCGCCATGCTCGCCGCAGATGCCGAGCTTGATCCTCGGCTTCACGCCGCGGCCCTTTTCCGCGGCGATGCGCACCAGCGCGCCGACGCCCTCGATGTCGAGCGAGATGAAGGGGTCCTTCGCCAGGATGCCCTTCTCGACGTAGAGCGGCAGGAACTTGCCGGCATCGTCGCGCGACAGGCCGAAGGTGGTCTGCGTCAGGTCGTTGGTGCCGAAGCTGAAGAAGTCCGCCACCTCGGCGATGCGGTCGGCGGTGAGCGCGGCGCGCGGCAGCTCGATCATGGTGCCGACGTCGTATTCGATGTGGTGGCCGGTCTCGGCGAAGACCTCCTGCGCGACCTTGTCGATCTGCGCGCGGGTGATCTCCAGCTCGCGCCGCGTGGCGACCAGGGGGATCATGATCTCCGGCACCGGCGCGCGGCCGGCCTCGCGTGCGGTGGCGATGGCTGCCTCGAAGATGGCGCGGGCCTGCATCTCATAGATTTCCGGGTAGGAGATGCCGAGGCGGCAGCCGCGATGGCCGAGCATCGGGTTGGCTTCCGAGAGCTCCGCCGCGCGGCGCTGCATGGCGCGCACGTCGGTGCCGAGCGCCTGCGCCACGGCGGCGATCTCGTCATCCGCGTGCGGCAGGAATTCGTGCAGCGGCGGGTCGAGCAGGCGGATGGTGACCGGCAGCCCCGCCATGATGCGGAACAGGTCCGAAAAATCCTGGCGCTGGAAGGGCAGCAGCCGCGAGAGCGCGTCGCGCCGCCCGCGCTCGGTCTCGGCCATGATCATCTGGCGCACGGCGCCGATGCGCTCCGGGTCGAAGAACATGTGCTCGGTGCGGCAGAGGCCGATTCCCTCCGCGCCGAACTTGCGCGCCGTGTCGGCATCGAGCGGCGTCTCGGCGTTCGCGCGCACCTTGAGGCGGCGCACCTTGTCGGCCCATTCCATCAGGGTGGCGAAGTCGCCGGAGAGCTTGGGCTCGATCATGGCGACGGCGCCGAGGAAGACCTCGCCCGTCGCGCCGTCCAGCGTGATGGTCTCGCCCGCCTGCACCACCTGGCCGCCGGCCATCAGCGCCTGGCCGGCATAGTCCACGGTGACGCCGCCGGCGCCGGCGACGCAGGGCCGGCCCATGCCGCGCGCCACCACCGCGGCGTGGCTGGTCATGCCGCCGCGCGTGGTCAGGATGCCACGGGCGGCGTGCATGCCGTGGATGTCCTCGGGGGAGGTCTCGATGCGCACGAGGATGACCGACTCGCCCTTGGTGGCGCGCGCCTCCGCCTCGTCGGCCGAGAACACCACGACGCCGCAGGCGGCACCGGGGGAGGCTGGCAGGCCCTTGCTCAGCAGCCGGCGCGGTGCCTTGGGGTCGAGCGTCGGGTGGAGAAGCTGGTCGAGCGCGCCGGGGTTCACGCGCCGGATCGCCTCCGCCTCGTCGATCAGCCCCTCGCGCGCCATGTCCACGGCGATCTTCAGCGAGGCCGCGGCGGTGCGCTTGCCGCTGCGCGTCTGCAGCATGTAGAGCCGGTTCTGCTGCACCGTGAACTCGATGTCCTGCATGTCGCGGTAGTGCCGCTCCAGCGTCTCCCGGACCTTGACGAGCTCCGCATAGGCGGCGGGCATGGCCCGCTCCATGCTGCGTTCGCCGGGCTTGGCGCGTGCCTCGCTCATCGGCTGCGGCGTGCGGATGCCGGCGACCACGTCCTCGCCCTGCGCGTTGATGAGATATTCGCCGTAGAAGATGTTCTCGCCGGTGGAGGGGTCGCGGGTGAAGCAGACGCCGGTCGCGCAATCCTCGCCCATGTTGCCGAAGACCATGGCCTGCACGTTCACCGCCGTGCCCCAGTCGCCCGGGATGTCGTGCAGCCGGCGGTAGGTGATGGCGCGCCCGTTCATCCAGGAGCCGAACACCGCGCCGATGGCGCCCCACAACTGCTCCTCCGGGTCCTGGGGGAAGGGGCGGCCGATCTCCTGCTCGACCATCTCCTTGTAGCCGTGCACCACGGTGTGCCAGTCCTGCGCCGAAAGGTCGGTGTCCTCGATGGCGCCGCGGTCGAGCTTGACGTTCTCGATGATCTCCTCGAAGCGGTGGTGATCCACGCCGAGCACGACGCCGCCATACATCTGGATGAAGCGGCGGTAGCTGTCCCAGGCGAAGCGCGCATCGCCGCTGGCCGCGGCGAGGCCCTCCACCGTCAGGTCGTTGAGGCCGAGGTTGAGGACGGTGTCCATCATGCCGGGCATGGAGACGCGCGCGCCGGAGCGGACGGAGACCAGCAGGGGCTTCTTCGCATCGCCGAAGCGCAGCCCCACGGCCCCCTCGATGCGGGCGAGGCCGGCGGCAACCTGGGCGCGGAGATCCTCCGGGTAGCGGCCCCGGTTCTCCGTGTAGAAGGTGCAGACCTCGGTGGTGATGGTGAAGCCGGGCGGCACGGGCAGGCCGATGGCGGCCATCTCCGCCAGGTTGGCGCCCTTGCCGCCGAGCAGGTTGCGCATCTCCGCGCGGCCCTCGTTGTGGCCGGCGCCGAAGCTGTAGACCCACTGGGTCATGGGCGTGGTTCCTTCAGCCTTCGATCTTCGACAGGTCGGCGACGGCGTCCATGGCGGCGCGCAGCCGCGACAATAAACCAAGACGGTTAGCGCGGAGTTCCGGGTCCGGGTCGTTCACCGTGACGCGGTCGAAGAAGGCGTCGATCGGGGCGCGCAGGGTCGCGAGGGCGGTCATGGCGCCGGCGAAATCCTCGGCGGCGAGGCGGGACTGGGCGGCGGGCACGGCGGCATCGAGCGCGGCGGCGAGGACCTGTTCCTCGGGCGCGCGGAGCAGGGCGGGGTTGGTGGAGGGCGGGAAGGCGCGGCCGTCCCGCCGCTCCTCGATGCGGAGGATGTTGGCGGCGCGTTTGTAGGCTGCCAGGAGGTTGGCGCCGTCGGGGGAGTCGAGCAGCGCGCGCAGGGCCTCGGCGCGGGCGAGGAGGCGGACGAGGTCGTCATCGGGCGTGGCGCCGAACACGGCGGCGACAAGGTCGTGGCGGGCGCCCTCTGCGCGGAGCTGGACGCGGAGGCGTTCGGCGATGAAATCGAGAATATCGCGAGCTATGTCGCCGCGAGACCGCAGAGCTCGAGATACTGCTGACGAAACTGCATCGTCCCCTGTGATCGCAACAAGTCTTTCCTTCGCCTCAACCGCTTCGTCGAGCAACAAGGTCATGGTGGTATCTCGAACCTGCTCAATGGCGCCGATCAGGACAGGCAGCAGGGTTACCCTCAGAGCGTTCTCGCGAATGGTCCTGATTACGCCTAACGCGGCGCGTCGAAGCGCAAACGGG
Organism: Acetobacteraceae bacterium; assembly: GCA_019750465.1. Taxonomy (GTDB): domain Bacteria; phylum Pseudomonadota; class Alphaproteobacteria; order Acetobacterales; family Acetobacteraceae; genus JAIEOP01. The sequence goes on from JAIEOP010000074.1 coordinate 20,153, forward strand.
TCGCCGGATCCCCTGGGCCGTTCGTCTACGTCGAAGAATCCCGCCAACTGATCCAGCTTGTCCGCCAGCGCCACCGCCACCGCCACAGGCTCGCGCGGCACCGCATCGCCCGGCCCGAGCGGCCGGTAATGCGCCCCGATCGCCTCCGCCACGCGCGGATCCTCGCCGCCATGCAGCGCGTAGTACCTTCCCATAACGCCTTGCAATTCAGGGAACTCGCCGACCATGCCGCTGGCGAGATCCGCCTTCGCCAGCCGCGCCGCGCGCCGCGCCAGCGCCGGGTCCGCGCCCACCATCGGCGCGATCGCCTCCGCCAGCCGCTCCAGCCGGCTCACCCGCTGCCCCTGCGTCCCCAGCTTCGCGTGGAACACCACCTCGTCCAGCTTCGGCAGGAAGCTCTCCAGCGATTGCCTGCGGTCCCCATCCCAGAAGAACCGCGCATCCGACAGCCGCGCCCGCAGCACCCGCTCATTGCCCGCGGCGATCGCCGCGCCGCCATCCTCCGGCACGATGTTCGCCACGATGGCGAAGCGTGCCGCCGGCCGGCCTCCCGGGTGACACAGGGAGAAATAGCGCTGGTTCACGCGCATGGTCGTGCGCATCACCTCAGGCGGCAGGTCCATGGTGGCGTCGTCGGTGCGGCCGAGCAGCGGCACCGGCCATTCCACCAGCCCCGCCACCTCGGCCAGCAGGCCGCGGTCCGGCACCACCTCCAACCCCTCGGCCGCGGCCAGCCGCGCGACGCCCGCCTCGATGATGCGCTCGCGCTCCGCCGGGTCCGCCACCACGAAGCGATTTCGCAGCCCGGCCTCGTACCCGGTGAAGGAGCGCACCGCGAAGGGTTCCGTGCCGGCCATGATGCGGTGGCCCTCGGTCAGGTCGTCCGCCACGATGCCGTGCTCGCCGAGCGCGAAGCGCACCGCCTCGCCGTCGAAGACGCAGAGGATGCGCTGCAGCGGCCGCACCCAGGCGAAGGGGCTGGTGCCCCAGCGCATGGATTTCGGCCAGGGGAAGCCGCGCAGCAGCGGCGGCAGCGCCCGCGCGATCAGGTCGCACGCCTCGATCACGGCGCCGGGCTTCGAGAGCACCCAGAACCCGCCCTGCTCGTGCAGCATCCCGCGCGTCGCGCCGTGCTTGCGCAGGAACCCCTCGATCGCCCCGTCCGGCGCGCCGAGGCGCGGCCCGCGCTCCTCCCTGCCCGCCGTCTCGGCCCGCGCCGCCATCTGCCCCACCGCCGCCAGCCGGCGCGGGCCGAACAGCCCGCGCGGCGCCTCCGTCATCAGCGGCGCCAGCGCCTTCAGCAGCCCGGCGCTGAGATCCTCGGCGGCGCGCGCCTGCATGCGCGCCGGGATCTCCTCGGAGAAGAGCTCGAGCAGGAATTCGGGCATCAGCGCCGTTCCGGTGGCAGGGCCGGGGTGATGTCGGTCTGCGCGAAGCCGTTTCCGCGGAACAGCAGCGGCTCGTCCCGCTCTTGCTCCAGGGCGTAGGCAAAGCAGTCGCCGAAATTCAGCCCCGCCGGATGCCGGCCCTTGCCGTAGGTCGCGTAGGCGGCACGGGCGCGCCGCGCCAGGCCAGGGGTCACCGGCACGATCTCGATGGCATACTCCTCGAAGAAGGTTCCGAAGTCAGCCCGCGCGAGATCGTCGCCCCGGCTGTCGATGACGATCGCGGCCTCCAGCCAGTTCGCCGCGCTGATCGCGCGCCGGTCCGCATCGATGATGGCCGTGGCAAAGTCGCGCTGCCCGGCCTCGGCCCGCAGGAGGACCATGACGGCGGAGGAGTCGAGGATCACCGGGGCGGTCCCGTGTGCGGATCATAGAGCCAGGTGTCGATATCCTCGCTCGTCAGGGGCGGCCCTGTCAGATGCTCGGCGCAATGCAGGCCGAGGCGGACAAGCCTCTCGATGCGCGCCTCCCGGTCGTTCTGCAGCCGCGCGAGGCGCTCCTCGACGGCGACCGCCACGGCGCTGGCAAGGTCCTCGCCCGTGATGTCGGCAAGCTTCCGCGCCGCCTGCATGGCGCGGGTGTTCGCATGGTCGAGCACGGTCATCGGAGTGTCTCTCCCGCCAGCCACGCCTCGCAGCAGCCCTTCGCCAGCGCGCGCACGCGGCCGATATAGGCGGCCCGCTCGGTCACGCTGATGGCGCCGCGCGCATCGAGCAGGTTGAAGCGGTGGCTCGCCTTGATGCACTGGTCATAGGCCGGCAGCGCCAGCGGCGGATCTACCGCCAGCAGGGCCGCGCACTCCTCCTCCGCGTCGCGGAAGTGCTGGAACAGCTTTTCGACGTTCGCATGCTCGAAATTATGCGCGCTGTACTCGACCTCTGCGCGCCGGAAGACCTCGCCATAGGAGACGCCCTGGCCGTTGAAATCCAGGTCATAGACGTTGTCCACGCCCTGGATGTACATCGCCAGCCGCTCCAGCCCGTAGGTCAGCTCGCAGGACGGGACCTCGCAGGCGATGCCGCCGACCTGCTGGAAATAGGTGAACTGCGTCACCTCCATCCCGTCGCACCAGACCTCCCAGCCGAGGCCCCAGGCGCCGAGCGTCGGGCTTTCCCAGTCATCCTCCACGAAGCGCACGTCGTGCACCCGCGGATCGAGGCCGATGGCGCGGTAGCTGCCGATCAGCAGGCTCTGCGGGTCGGGCGGCGAGGGCTTCAGGATCACCTGGTACTGGTAGTAGTGCTGCAGCCGGTTCGGGTTCTCGCCGTAGCGGCCATCGGACGGGCGCCGGCTGGGCTGGACATAGGCCGCACGCCAGGGCTTCGGCCCCAGCGCGCGCAGCGTCGTCGCCGGGTGGAAGGTGCCGGCGCCGACCTCCATGTCGTAGGGCTGCAGGATCAGGCAGCCCTGCGCCGACCAGTAGGCGTGCAGCCGCAGGATCAGCTCCTGGAAGGAGGGCGGGCGCCCCTCGGGATGGAGAGCTTCGGGCATGTCCTGGGGCTTGGCCGGCAATATGCTGCGCTGCATTAAGCCCCGGCGCCGGTCCGGGCAAGGAACCAGCGCGGGAGATGCCGATGGCCGAGGATACCGAAGCCCTGATCCGCGCCTGGTACGCCGCCTTCGACGCCGGCGACCGCGAGGCCATGCTGGCCCTGCTGGCCGAGGACGTGGCGCATGACGTGAACCAGGGCCCGCGCGAGGTCGGCAGGCCGGCGTTCCGGGAGTTCCTCGGCCAGATGGACCGCTGCTACCGCGAACGGATCCTGGAGCTGGTGGTGACGGTCGATGGCAGCGGCACGCGCGCCGCGGCGGAATTCGTGGTGGAGGGCGAGTACCTGGCCACCGATTCCGGCCTGCCGCCGGCGCGCGGCCAGCGCTATCGCCTGCCGGCGGGGGCTTTCTTCGCGGTCGAGGGCGGGCGGATCACGCGGGTGACGACCTACTACAACCTGCGGGATTGGATCGCGCAGGTGGCTGGGTAGGGAGCGCGGATCGCGTCGAGCGAGCGCCGCCAGCGGGGCGGGCCGATGAAAGCCGGGGTGGAGGGCCCGCTCCGGCTTCCGCTGCCGGCGCAGCGGTCCTCGGGCCGGGCCGCCCGCCGCGGTTGGCGCACGATCCTGAACGCCGCGCTGCCGTGGCCACCGTCTGCGCGTTCAGGCGCGCAGGCGTTCATCCGCGATCCGCTCCGGACCGCCGCGTCGCGCCCGAGGCACCGGAACCGCGCGCGTCGTCACCGGGCCGTGGCGCCCAGCTCCTCGATGGTCGCGATCAGCTCGTCGGATCCGAACGGCTTCGTCAGCAGGGGCGCGGCTCCGTGCGCGCCCCGGTCGACGCCCTTGCCATAGCCGGTGGCGAAGATGATGGGGACGCCGAGCGCGGCGAGCCGGTCGGCGACCGGCGCGACAACCGTGCCCTGGAGGTTGATGTCCAGCACCGCGGCGTCCAGGCCGCCGGTGCGGGCCGCCGCCCACTCGACCAGCTCCAGGGCCTGCTCCACCGAGGAGGCCGGGCCGACGACCTCCGCGCCCGCGTCGGCGAGCCCGTCCTCCATCAGCATGGCAACCAGGGCCTCATCCTCGACAACGAGGATCCGCTTGCCGCGCAACGTATGCCGATGCCGAGGGAAGTGTCCGATCTGCATGTCTCTGCCCGCTTCGGGTGGCGCAGCGGCCGGGGCGGCACCTCGCTCTTCGGGGGCTCCGCCGCCAGCGCGTGGCCGGCATCAAGCACCTCCGGGGCGTCGCCGTCTGTCCGGTTTCACACAGAGGGGACCTGGGTTGCCGCCGGATGGATGGCAGGCACCCCGGCGCGACGATCCGCCCGGATGGGGAGCGCACCGCCGACAGCGGCGGCCTCAGTGGCGGTAGACGCCCTTCGACCCCTCCGGCAGCCCAAGCAGCCGGTCCTGGGCGCGGCGGACGATGCCGTAGCACTCGCAGGTTGCGCTCTCCAGGCCGGGGCGGTCGGTGACCTCGATGGAGCCCCGCTCGTAGCGGATGAACCCGGCCTTCTGGAGCTGGCCCGCGGCGAGGGTGACGCCGGACCGGCGCACCCCGAGCATCATGGCCAGGAATTCGTGGGTCATGGGGAATGCATCGCCCTCGGCGCGGTCATGCGCCATCAGCAGCCAGCGCGCGAGGCGCTGGTCGGTGTGGTGGCGCCCGTTGCAGGCCGCCGTGCGCGCCACCTGCCCGAAGTGGACCAGGGCGTAGCGGAGCAGCAGCGCGCGGAAGGCGGGGATGCGGTCCAACTCCTCCCGGAACGCCCGCGCGTCCATGCGCAGAGCCGTGCCGGCGCTCTGCACCATGCCCTCGATGTCGTCACGGTCGGCGCCGAGCAGGACGGGGAGCCCGACCATGCCTTCGCGGCCGGCCACCCCGACCTCGGCGGCATCGCCGTCCTCCATGTATGCCAGCATGGAGACGTAGCCGGTCTCGGGGAAGTAGATCGCGTCGATGGGCTCGCCCGGCGCGTGCAGGACGTCGCGGAGGACGAGTTCAGCGGGTTCGAGCCGCGGCCGCAGCACCGCGAAGACGTCGGGCGGAAGCGCCGCGAGCAACCGGTTGCGCGTGGGCGACGGGGTGGACGCGGACAGGGAGGAGGGTGGCACGCAGGGCTCCTGCGACGGGGTGTCGGCAAGAGCACGAGCCTCTCTCAGCCACCCTCGCCGAACGGCCGCGGAGGGTGATGGACCCCATATAGGCAGGGGCGGGACTATGCGTCGGCCTGAAACCGTACGGTCGACGCCGCTGCGTCCGAGGAACGTCCCCTCTAGAGACCCAGCCTTGCCCAGGCCGCCCGGTCCTCCAGCGCCGCGATCGCGCCCTCGGCGGAGAGGCCGGGCGGCAGCAGGCGGCGCCAGATCGGCGGCCGGCGGGCGCCGACCGGGATGACCTTCACGCGCTCGCCGAAACGCCGCTTCGCCTCCGCCACCGGGTCGGCGCCGAGCCGGTCCGCCAGGCCCAGCTCCACCGCGCGCCGCCCGGCCCAGAAGCGGCCGGTGAACAGGTCGGCCTCCGGCGCCGTCAGCTTCGCGCCACGCCGCCCGCGCACCCAGGCGCGGAATTCCTCGTGCAGGTCGCCCAGCAGCGCTTGCAGGCGTTCCGCATCCTCCGGGCGTTCCGGGCGGAAAGGGTCCCAGAAGCTCTTCTCGGTGCCCGCCGTGCGCACCCGCCGCTCCACGCCGAGCTTCTCAAGCGCTTCCGTGAAGCCGAAGCCCGAGGCGATGACGCCGATGGAGCCGAGGATGGAGGTGGGCTCCGCCACGATCTCGTCGGCAGCGCAGGCCAGCCAGTAGCCGCCCGAGGCGGCGGCGTCCTCCACGCAGGCAATGACGGGCAGCCGCTTCTCCTCGGCCAGCGCGCGGATGCGCCCGGCGATGAGCGCCGACTGCACGGCGGAGCCGCCGGGCGAGTTGATCGCCAGGAACACGGCCGAGAGCCGCTTCATGGCAAAGGCGCGGTCGAGCACCGGCGCGAGCGATGCGAGGGAGAGGCTGGCCGGCCCGAGCCCGCCGGGCCGGGCCGAGATGACGCCATGCAGCCGCACCACGGCGACGCGGGGGGAGCGGTCGAGGAAGGGGAGCTGCATGCCGGGTGTAGATGCAGGCGCCGCGCCCGTGCGCAACGGCCACTGTGCGGGAAAGGCTTGCGCAGGCGGCATGTTCCTGATATGTTCCTGGCATCAAGCCCCTCCCTGGCGCCTGGGCACGCTCCGCCCTGCGGGAGGCCCTGCGAGACCCTGCCGCGCATCGCACCCTGCTGCTGTCTGAAACGCTATTCCAGCGCCTGTGACCGCTATTCCAGAACGATATACCGGGATTAGGCGCCCGTTGGCGG
>JAIEOP010000379.1 GCA_019750465.1 Acetobacteraceae bacterium
CCGCGCGCCGCGCGCCGCCGCCAGCACGCAGGCCGCGCCGCCGACGCCGCCCGAGGCGCCGATGACCAGCAGCGTCTCGCCAGGCCGCAGCCCCGCCGCATCCAGGCCGAGCAGCGCGGTGATGTAGTTCACCCCGACCGCGCCGGCCTGGGCGAAGGACAGCCGAGGCGGCTTGCGCGCCAGCGCCGCCACCGGCAGCCGCAGCAGCGCGGCATGGGTCCCGTCGCGCGTGAAGCCGAGGTCGCCGCCGGTGCCCCAGACCTCGATCCCCAGCCAGTCGGGCGGGCCGGCCAGCACCACGCCGGCGAAGTCGCGCCCCGGCGTGCGCGGCGGCACGGTCTGGCGCATGCGGCCGGCGACATTCTTCACGTCGGACGGGTTGATCGAGGCCGCCCGCACCGCAACCAGCGCTTCGCCCGCGCCGAGCCGGGGCGGGGCGTCCTGCGGGATCCGATCCAGCACGTCAGGCCCGCCGAAGCGCTCGAACCGGAGCGCATGGGGCGGCCCGGCGTCGGGCGCCGCCGCGCCGGCAAGCGCAACCCCTGGTTCCCGATGCGCCATCCCGGTCGTTCCGCCCTGCCAGCCCTGCATCCTAGCTGGGTTCGGTGCCGGACCGCCGCAACGCATGCGGGGGCGTTCAGGGGGCCCAGGCGGTCTTGGTGCGCAGGTATTCCAGGCGATAGGTCCCACGCTGGTAGGGCCCCATCGCCCCGGCCGCCGTCAGCGCCGCGTCGGGCAGCACGCCTGCCAGCGCCTCGGCATCCGTCGCCTCGGCCAGGATGAACCAGCGCGGCGGCGCGCCGATGTCGGCGCGGCCGCGCTTCTCCTCCGTCACCACGCCGCTCGCCGCGGTGTCGGCGATGCAGAGATGCGCGCCCGTCAGCCGCGGCCCGGCCGCCGCCAGGCGGACCAGCTCGGCGACCGCCGCCTGCGCGGCCGCCGGCGCGTCGAAGCGCAAGGTCATCATCACCCCGCCGACGCCGGGCCCATGGCTGGCGACCACCCGTGCCAGCCCGCGCGAGGTATCGCGCGCGAGCTTGCCGGCCTCGCGCGTCCAGGGCGTCGGCTGGTTCAGCCGGTTCGTGTAGTCCCCGCCCTGCACCACCTGCAGCGTGTCGCATTCATAGAGCGTGAACAGCGCCGGGTGGGTGGCGCTGTCGGCGGCGCGGAAGCGGCGGCCGCGGTTGAAGCCGGGAATGCCGACGCGCTCCGGCATGTGCTCGGTCAGGTGCCACAGGTAGTTGAACGGCCAGCCCTCCTCGACGACGCCGTTCCAGATCGCCACCACCGCCTCGCCCGCCAGCATGCGCCGTCCCCCTCGCCGAGTCAGGGCGGGATCATGCTGGGCGGCGGGAGGGCGCGCAACGAAGGCGCGGGTCGGGGGCGTGCCGGGGGCGCTTGCCCCCGGACCCCCGCCAGAGGGGCTTTGCCCCTCTGGACACCCCACCAAAGGCCGAAAGGCCCTTGGAACCCGGTTTTTTTGGCGCGGTATGCGCCGGTCAGGCGCGGCGCCGCCGGGCGGGGCGGGGCACGGGCGTCGCATCCAGCGGAGCCGCGAGGTCCTGGTATCGGGCGAACAGGAAGGCAAGCCGCGCCGCCTCGGTCGGGAAGCCGCGCGGCTGGCCATAGGCGGCATCGACGGCGCGGTCGTTCGAGGCGTGTGCGGCGGCGAGGTCGGGCGGCATGGCGACGGGATCGTAGAGGTCTGCGAGGGTGGCGCCGGGATGCGCGGCGCGCGCGTCGAGGATACCCTGGGCGGTCGCCTCGATCCTGGCGCGCTGGGCCGGGGTGGGATCGGGCCAGGGAAAGTTGTTGTAGACAATGCCGGCAGAGTAACGGAACCGGCTTTCCAGCCGGCCACAAACTGCTTGCACCCAGGCCATGTGCATGCGGCTGGTGAGGACGCCCATGTGGTAGGGCTCTGCCTCGCGCATGAGGAAAACGAGGTCGCTGCATAATGTAGTCGGTGTCCGAAACGCCAAGGGTATGAAAGTGCGCGTTTCTGACGTCACTTTCGGAACCACGAGGTACGGCTGGTTTGGCATATTCTCAACATGTAGCCGCGTTGGCGTCATGGCGAGGGCAGCAGTTGCCGCGTCCTTCGCCCTGCGACCGTTCTTTCCGGGCTCCTCACCCCTGCGGAACCGCTGGACGGCGCGGATGCGCTCGCGCACGAGCGGCATGGCGCGGATCGCTTCCGGCGAGGCGTCGCCGAGCCACAAGAACCAGCGCTCGATATCGTACAGGAATTCATCGGCGCCGATCCAACGACGGAAGAAGGGTTCGGCACCCGGCTCACATCTGACGAATTCGGCCTTTTCCTCAGGCGTGAAGAGATACCACCCGCCGTCGATGGGTTTGTTGCCGATGCCGATCTGCGGTGCGTCGCTGACCGGGCGCGTCCGGTTCCGCAAGGCTACCATCGCGCCATCCGCGAGGTACGGATTGATTCGCGTCGCCTGGATCGCCTGCGGTTCGCCATTTACGCTCGTGTACTCCGCAATCGTCTTGCGGGGACGGTCACGCAGCGCGAAACCGATGATGACGCAATGCACCGCAGCCTTGCCACGCGCCTCGCTGGTCCACCGGAAGGTGCGGTGCGCGAAGTTGATGACAACGCCGCGCGGCCAGAGATCGGTCCAGAGCACCGCCGGCTGCTCGCCCTGCGTGATGGAGTTGGTCGAGACGAAGCAGCACTCGGACCTGGGGTCGCTGGCCATCCAGTCAGCCGCCTTGCGATACCAGCAGGCCACGTAGTCGAGCAGTCGCGCGTTCTTGGTGCCACGGAACACGTGAACCACATCGGCGCGCTGCGCCGCGCTCATGTACTTGGCACCCGAGAAGGGCGGGTTGCCGACGCAATACACATCCGCGCCCGGCCGCACGAACGCGCTCCAATCCTCGCGCAGCGCGTTCCCCACCAGGATCGTCGGCGCCGTCACCAGCGGCAGGCGCATGCGCAGCTCGCCGAATTCCTCGCTGAGCGCCATGTTCATCTGATGGTCGGTGAGCCACAGCGCGACCTGCGCGATCTGCGCCGGCCAGTCTTCGATCTCGATGCCGGACATCTGGTCCACGTTGACCTGCGACAGCACCACGCCCACCAATTCCCCCGCCTCGTCGCCGCCATAGCGCAGCCGCAGCGCCTGCAATTCCAGGGTCCGCAACTCGCGGTAGGCGACGACCAGGAAGTTGCCGCAGCCACAGGCCGGGTCGAACACGCGCACGCGCCGCAGCCGCCGCAGGAAGGCGTCCAGCGCCCGCGGGTTGGTCCCTGCCGCCGCCAGCGCCTCCCGCAGCGCGTCCAGGAACAGCGGATCGAGGCATTTCAGGATGTTCGCCTCGGTCGTGTAGTGCTCGCCGCCGGCGCGCCGCTCGGCGCGGTCCTTGATGCTCTGGAACAGGCTGCCGAAGATCGCCGGCGAGACGCGCGACCAGTCCACCTTGCAGCAGGTCAGCAGCGCGTCGCGCATCCCCGCATTCATCTCGGGCTGCGTCACCGCCTCGTCGAACAGGCGGCCGTTCACATAGGGGAAGGCCGCAAGGCTTTCGTCCAGCGAACGCCGCCGCTGCGGCTCGGGGGTCGCCAGCACGCGGTGCAGGCGGGAGAGCCAGGCGCCGAGGTCGGAGCCATCCTCGCCGGTGCGGCGCTCGATCAGGTCGCGGAAGATGCCCGGCGCGAAGATGCCGGCGCTGTCGGCGAACAGGCAGAACAGCGTCCGCACCATCCAGACATCGAGGTCGCGGCCGGTGAAGCCATCATCCTCCAGCAGGTCGTGCAGCGTGCCGAGCGTGACCGCCGCTTCCTGGTCCACCGAACTCAGCGGGCCGTAGCGCCGCGTCGTGTAGCCGCTGAGGAAGCCGAACAGGTCGATCCGCTTCGGCAACTCGGCGAGCGTGATCTCCGTACGGGTGTCGGCTTCCAGGTCGTGCAGGCGGATGCGGACGAAGTCCGAGACCAGGATGAAGCGCGGAAGCTCGCTGTCCTTCAGGCCGGGGAAATAGTCGCGCGCCTGGCGGCCGGCAGCGTCCAGGTCCTCGCCGCGGGACTTGTGCTCGACGAGGACGGTGCCCTTCCAGAGGAAGTCGATGCGGCCGCGCCGGCTGGCGGTCAGCAGGTCGCGGACCGGGCGCTAGAAGGCGCCAATCCGGCGGGCGCTGATCCCGAAGACGTTGAAAAAGTCCCGCCAGAACAATTGGGCGTCGGCCTGTTCGCTTGTCGCGCTGCGGTACTCGCGGGCGAATTCCAGCGCCCGGGCACGAATCTCATTCAGCGAAAGCGGCATAGGGTCGATCTTGTCGGCAGTGCCGGCTTGCGTCCAGCGCCGCAGCGTCCGGCGGCGGCGACGGCCGACCTGACTCCGCCGGCGACCGGAGCATCATGCGTCGTTCCGGCAAGGCGCGCGGGAACGATGGAGGGTGAGCGCCCTGCGTTCGATCGGCTTTCGTCCGCTGGTCCAACATTTTTCCTTGCACCGGCTCCATGTTCCTATATCGTTCTCATTCCTCCCTGGAGCGCCAGCCCCCTCATGCCGCCCTCCCGACCATCACCTGCGAGACTGGTCCGATCGACGGCCGCTCGCGGGGCCGGGGAGGCGCGGCTGCCACTGACCGGCGTACCGGGGGGCGCCCATCAGATGGGTAGGACCCGGCGCGCCTGCGGCCCGCTGAGGATTTGTCCGCATTCCGCAGCGAGCGATACTTGGCGGTGCGGAAAGGCCTTTCCGCCGACCGGCGTCACGCTGCCCGGCGCATGGCCCGCCAGGGCAGCAAGGTCTTCGATCAGCGTTTCCAGCGGCGACCGCAATTGGTCTTCAGGTGCCCCGCTGATCGCCCGGTTCGCGAGCTTCGCCTTTGCCGCCCGTCCGAACCGCGACACTGCCTCTGCCAGTCCGGTGTTGGCCAATGCCGCATCCCCTTTGGTGCACCGATGAGTCTGGCCGACCTTCTCCTGCGCCGGAAGCCCTTCGTTTCGCGCGCAGGACGGCGCCGCATCCGTGCCCGCAAGGGAGCAGAAAAGGAGGGGATCGCCGTATACGGCGATGAGGGAGTTCTCGCCCCCGGCTTTTTTGCTTGCGCCCAGCGTATGTTCCTGTATTGTTCCTATTCCCCCTGGAATTCCCAAGCCGCCATGCCTCTCGCTGACCGCAGTCCCCCAGACCGACCCGATGCCGACCTTGCCCGCCCCGGGCGCGTGGCGCCGGGCACGCGGGCTTGTCCGGTCGTTGGCGGCGGGCACCCTGGGCGGCGCCGGCCGGTCCGGCCGCGCACGGCATGGCGGGGTCCGGATGGGGGTTTGTCCGCAAGCTGCCGGCTCTGCCGTTCCGCACGGCCCCGGCCGGTCCGGCGGCGCGCGGCATGCCGGGGTCCGGATGGGGATTTGTCCGCAAGCCGCGCTTTGCGGCTCCGGCCGCCGCGCACCGCGTCGGCCCGGGGTGATCTGGCCCGCGGCGGGGCCGGGCGCTACGCTTTTGCTCCACGCCGGGGAGGGGCCGCGCCATGACCGTCGCCAGCATCGTCTCGCCGCGCCTGATGCGCATCGGCGGCGGCGCCGTGGAGGGCGTGGCCGATGTGCTGCGCAGTTTCGGCCTTTCGAAGCCGCTGGTGGTGACCGACCCCTGGATGGCCTCCTCCGGTACCGTCGAGCGCTGCCTGGCGCCGCTGCGCAAGGCGGGCATCGCCGCGCAGGTTTTCTCCGACACCGTCCCCGACCCGACCGACACGGTCATCGAAGCCGGCGTCGCCATCCTGCAGGCGGGCGATTTCGACTGCCTCATCGGCTTCGGCGGCGGCAGCCCGATGGACACGGCCAAGGCGATGAGCGTGCTGGCCGCCGCGCCCGCCGGCACGAAGATGCGCGCCTTCAAGGTGCCGGCGGCGGCCGATGCCGCGAAGCTGCCGGTGATCTGCATCCCGACCACCGCCGGCACCGGCAGCGAGGCCACGCGCTTCACCGTCATCACCGATACCGAGACCGACGAGAAGATGCTGATCGCCGGCCTCGGCGCGCTGCCGCTGGCGGCGCTGGTGGACTACGAGCTCACCTTCAGCGTCCCGCCGCGCACCACCGCCGATACCGGCATCGACAGCCTGACCCACGCGCTGGAGGCCTTCGTCTCGAAGCGCGCCAACCCGCATGCGGACAGCCTGGCGCTCGCGGCGATGCGGCTGATCGGGCCGAACCTGCGCCGCGTCTGGCGCGACCCGAAGGACGCCGCGGCGCGCGAGGCGATGATGCTGGGCGCGACGCAGGCGGGGCTTGCCTTCTCGAATTCCTCGGTCGCGCTGATCCACGGCATGTCGCGCCCGATCGGCGCGCATTTCCACGTTCCGCACGGGCTGTCCAACGCCATGCTGCTGCCGGCGGTGACCGAGTTCGGCCTGAACGACGCGCTGCCGCGCTATGCCGAGGCGGCGCGGGCGATCGGCGCCGCGCGGGCCGATGACGCGGACCAGGTGGCGGGTGCGAAGCTGCTGGAGGAGCTGCGCGCGCTGAACGCCGAGCTGGAGGTGCCGACGCCCCGGGCCCATGGCATCGACGCCGCCAGGTGGGACGGGCTGATGCCGACCATGGCAAGGCAGGCGCTCGCCTCCGGCAGCCCGGCGAACAACCCGCGCGTGCCGACCGAGGAGGAGATCCTGGCGCTGTACCGGCGGGTCTACGCGTAACCGCTACAACGGCCGCCCGGCGCGCCAGAGCTCGGACCAGGCGAGCAGCGCACTCGCCGGCAGCGGGCGGCTGATCAGGAAGCCCTGTGCCCAGTGGATGCCCATCTCGCCGAGCAGCCGCAGCTGCATGGGATGGGTGACCCCCTCCGCCACCAGTATCTGGCCGCGCGCCTCTGCGCCGCGCACCAGCCGCCGCACCGCCTGCCGCGCCCTCGCCTGCGTCGGCAGCGCCGTGATCAGCGATCGGTCGAGCTTCAGCCCGCTGAACGGCAGCTCGAACAGCGGGGTGCGCGGATCGTCGAGCAGGATGTCGTCGAGCAAGACGCCGTGACCGGCATGGCGCAGCCGGCGCAGCACACGGTCCAGCCCGCTGCGGTCATGCACCTCCGCATGCTCGGTGAGCTCGAGCGAGAGATCCTCCGCGCGCATCGTGGAATGCGCCCGCGCCCGGCCCAGCCACGCCGCCAGATCCGGCTGGCGCAGGAGATCGAGCGGCAGGTTCACCGTGACGCCGATGCGCAGCCGCTGGCGCAGTGGCCCGATCTCGCGCACCGCCGAGCCGGCCACCGCCATCGAGAGCGGCCGCATCAGCCCGGTCCTGGCGGCCAGCGGCAGGAACAGGTCGGGCGCGATCGGCGGGTAGCTGGGCGTCCAGCGCGCCAGGGCTTCCACCATCACCGGTTGCCGGTCGGAAATGCGCACCATCGGCTGGTAGCGCACGACGATCTCGCCCCGGCCCAGCCCGGAGCGCAGCGAGGCGGCTTCCAGCGGCTCGCCCGACGCCGGCGACTGATTCGCCCGCAGCGCCGCGGCGAGCAGCGCGGAGTCGTTCGGCACCGGAAGCATGCCCCGCGGCAGACGCCCGACCGGGCGGTCGGACACCACGAGCAGCGACGTCCGGCCGTGCTGTTCCGCCGCTGCGGCAACGAGATCGGGCCAGCAGGCCGCTTCGGCGGCACCGCGATCGCAAACCAGCTGGTGATCGGCGCGGCCGGGGGCGGTCAGCAGTGCCAGGGCCTGCTTGCCGGTCTGCAGCATGGCGGCGAAGCGGCGCACGCGGCGCGCCGCGTCGTGCGCCGTGGCGATGACCCGAGGATCGCGGGCGAGCACGAGCACCCGCCCGTGGGTAACGCCACCCTCTCTCGCGCTGGCCAGGCGCAGCGACATTCAATTCCCGTCCTCGATCCGGCGCCTCGCAGGCAGAGGTCACGATTTGGTGATACACCAAACCGCCCGCACCGGTCATTAACTATTTGCCGATATGCTTGTCAATAAAACTGGATTGTCTCAAAAACTAGTTTCGCAGTGGCTGTGGCGCCGCCTTGCCTCACGCAGCAACCTCGCCGCGCCGTGTGTCACACCTGCGCCGTCTCCGCCCGCTGGGCGCCCGCGGCGCGACGCCCGCCCTGGGTGCTGCCCACCGCCGGCGGCGGATCGCCCCGGCGCAGCCGCCGCTCCCCGGTGAACAGCACGATCGGCGCCGCGATGAAGACCGAGGAGGAGGCGCTGACGACGATGCCGAACAGCATCACCAGCGCGAAGCCCGACAGCGTATCGCCGCCGAACAGCGCCAGCGGCACCGCCGCGAGCAGCAGCGTCATCGAGGTGCCGAGCGAGCGGTTCAGCGTCTCGTTGATCGACTGGTCGACCAGCTGGCGCAGCGGCATCGTCTTGTACTTGCGCAGGTTCTCGCGCATGCGGTCGAACACCACCACCTTGTCGTTGGCGGAAAAGCCGATGACCGTGAGGATCGCGGCCACGGTGGTGAGATTGAACTCCACCCCGAACAGCACCATGAAGCCGACGGTCTTGGTCGTGTCCAGGATCAGCGTGATGATGGCGGCGATGCCGAACTGCCATTCGAAGCGGAACCAGATGTAGATCAGCATCGCCAGCAGCGAGATGCCGAGCGCGATCATGCCGCCGGTGAAGAGCTCGTCCGAGATGCGGTTGCCGACCGCCTCCACCCGCAGCAGGCGCGTGCCCGGCGCCACCCCTTCCAGCGCATTGCGCACCGCCACCACCGCGCGCTGCGTCCCCGCCTCGTCGCCCTGCACGGGCAGGCGCACGAGGACCGTGTCCGGGCTGCCGAATTCCTGCACGCCGACATCGCCGAGGTTGAGCGCGGCGACGGTGGTGCGGATCTGCGCCAGGTTGGCGGGCCCTGGCGTGCGCACCTCCATCGTGATGCCGCCCTTGAAGTCGATGCCCTTCTCCAGCCCGGGGTAGAAGGCGCCGACCAGCGACGCGGTGGAGAGCACGGCCGAGACCACCAGCCCCGTCACCGCGCCGCGCATGAAGGGGATCCTCGTCACGTCCGGCACCAGCCGGAACAGCGGCCGCGCCAGGCGGTGCAGCAGCCCGCCCGCGGATTCCACCACCGGCAGCTCCTTCGGCCGCGTCCAGCGGTACCACCAGGAGACCATCAGCCGCACCAGCGTCGTCGCCGTCCACATCTGCACGATGGTGCCGATCGCCACCGTCACCGCGAAGCCCTTCACCGGGCCGGAGCCGAAGGCGTAGAGGCAGCCCATCGCGATGAGATTGGTCAGGTTGGAATCCATGATGGTGCCGGAGGCCTTGGTGAATCCCGCCTCCAGCGCCGCGATCGGCGTCCGCCCGTTCTTCACCTCCTCGCGGATGCGCTCGTTGATCAGGATGTTGGCATCGAGCGCGGTGCCGAGCGTGAGGACGATGCCGGCGATGCCGGGCAGGGTGATCGTCGCCTCCAGGACGGAAAGCGCCGCCAGCATCAGCAGGATGTTCACCAGCAGCGCGATGTTGGCGAGCCAGCCGAACAGCCCATAGGCCAGCCCCATGTAGAGGAAGACGAAGGCCGCGCCGAACGCCAGCGAGATCACGCCCGCCCGGATCGCGTCCGCACCCAGCTCCGGCCCGACCGTGCGCTCCTCCACCACCGTCAGCGGCGCCGGCAGGGCGCCGGCGCGCAGCAGCACGGCCAGGTCGTTCGCGGTGCGCGCGGTGAAGCTGCCGCTGATCTGGCCGCGCCCGCCGATGATCGGCTCGCGGATGTTGGGCGCCGTGATCACCTTCTCATCCAGCACGATGGCGAAGGGCCGCCCGACATTGTTGCGCGTCACCTCGGCGAAGCGCCGCGTGCCGACGGAATCGAAGGTGAAGTTCACCACCCATTCGCCGGTGCGCCCGTCCTGCCCGGCGCGCGCATCGGTGAGGTTGGCGCCGTCCACCTCGACACGGCGGCGCACCGCGTAGCGCTCGATCTGCCCGTTCGGCCCGGCGCGCTCGCCGGAGAGGAACATCACCCCCGGCGGCGGCTGCGCAGCGGCGGGGTTGGCGCTTTCGTCCAGCAGGTGGAAGGTCATGCGGGCGGTCTTGCCCAGCAGGTCCTTGATGCGCCCCGGATCCTCGACGCCGGGCAGCTGCACCAGCACGCGGTTCTGGCCCTGCCGCGCGATCAGCGCCTCGACGACGCCGGTCTCGTCGATGCGGCGGCGGACGATCTCGATGGACTGCTCGACGGCACCGCTGGCCTTGGCGCGCAGCCCGGCCTCGGTCAGCGCGACGGTCACGGTGCCGTCGGGGGCGGTGGTCACTTCGAGGTCCGGCACGCTGGCGCCGCCGGTGGTCTGCACCGGGTTCGCCGCCTCCCGCATCAGCCGCGCCGCCTCGGCCATTTGGGCCGTGTCGCGCACGCGGAAGCTGATGCGGCGGCTGGCCGGGTCGGGTGCCAGGTTGACGTAGCCGATGTTGGCGCCGCGCAGCCGGGTGCGGGCAGTGTCCGCCAGTCCCTCCAGCCGCTCCTTCACCACCGCGTCGAGATCGACCTCCAGAAGCAGGTAGGACCCGCCGCGCAGGTCGAGGCCGAGCGAGAAGACCCGTGCCCAGGACGGCAGCTCGGAGCGGGGAAACAGGTTCGGCAGGCAGAGGATGGCGCCGAGCAGGACCACGCCGAGGATCGACAGGGTCTTCCAGCGCGCGAAGTACATCATCGGGTTCGGGTCCGGCCCTTCAGGGGCGCGCCTCCAGGAGAGAGGCGGCGGTTGTGGCGTCCGGGGGAGGCGGATGCAACCGCCGGGCGCGGCTGCTAGAGCACGGCCCGGGCAGGCGGCCCGGGCAGGCGAAACGGGCAGGCGAAACGGGCAGGACATGGCGGTCAGGGTCGGCGTCCTCGGCGTGGGTCATTTCGGGCGCTTCCATGCGCTGAAGCTGGCCGCCCGGGGGTGCCTCGCAGGGGTGCAGGATGCCGACCCGGCCCGCGCCGCCGCGGTGGCGGCGGAGGTCGGCGCGCCGGCGCTCGACCGGGCGGCGCTGATCGCGGCGAGCGATGCCGTCGTGGTCGCCGTGCCGACCCGCTTCCATCACGACGCCGCCCAGGCCGTGCTGGCCGCCGGGCGGCACCTCCTTGTCGAGAAGCCCCTGGCCGGGACCATGGCCGAGGCGGAGGCGGTCGCCGCCACCGCCGCCCGCCGCGGCGTGGTGCTGCAGGTCGGGCATATCGAGCGCTACTCCGCCGCCATCCGCACCCTGCGGGCCAGCGGGGCGGGGCAGGGCGGGCCGGGCGTCGCCTTCGAGGCGACCCGGGTCGCGCCGTTCCGGCCGCGCAGCCTGGATGTCTCGGTGGTGCTGGACCTGATGATCCACGACCTCGACCTGGTGCTGAGCCTGGCGGCGGCGCCGCTGGCAGGGGTGGCGGCGGTAGGGGCGCGGGTGATGTCGGACCAGCCGGACTATGCCGTGGCGCAGCTCCGCTTCGCCGATGGCGCGGCGGCGACGGTGACGGCGAGCCGGATCAGCCTCGGCCTGGAACGGCGCCTGCGCGTGCTGGGACCGGCCGGCGAGACCCGGGTGGATTTTCTCGCCCGCAGCCTGGAGGTGGTGCGGAAGGGCGGGGCCGAGCCGGTCGCCGCCATGCCGGGCTGGGGCACCGACCGCGCCACCTGGGTGGAGCATGACAGCCTGGACGCCGAGCAGGCGGCCTTCCTTGCCAGTATCGAGCAAGGTGCGCCGGTCGAGGCCGATGCCGCCGTCGCGCTGCGCGCCCTCGACGCGGCGCTGCGGGTGGAAGCGGCGATCGCGGCGGGCTGGCCACCAGCGGAACGGCGCGCGCTCCCCCTCCGCGGTTGAGCGCGGCCTCGGGGCGGGCACCTCCAAGCCGTTGACATCGCAGGGGCCGCGGCGGCGTGCCGCGTCGGCGACACCGTTTTCCGCGATCGGTCAGGGCAGGCGTTCCACCGTATCGCCGATCCGGATGCTGCCGCCATCGACCACCCGGGCGGTGATGCCGCCATGGCCATGCATGGCGGAGTAGCCGCCGGGGCCGAATTCCTCCTCCATGCGCGAGCAGGGGTGGCATTCGCCGCTGTGTTCCAGAACCGCCGCGCCGATGCGGAAGCGCCGGCCCTTCAGCGCGGCGGGGTTCAGGCCCCGCACGACGAGGTTCCGCCGCAGCCGCTCCGGCGCGACCCGCTCCAGGCCAAGGAAGCCGGCGATGGCGGCGAGATGCTCGGCGGCGACCAGCGTCACCTGCCGCGCCCCGGTCGGGGCGCCGCGCCAGCGGTCCCCTGCCAGGCCACGTCCCGGTTCCAGCTCCGCGGCGTCCACCGCGACGATCGGCGCGCGCCGGGCTGGCCGCAGCCCGATCCAGACCAGCCGGCCAGGGCGGATCGGCGCATCAAGCAGCCGCGCCAGCGGCGATCCGGACGGGAATGGCAGGGGGTGCTGATCGTCCATCGCGCCTCGATACCGCATCCGCCGCCGCCTGGTCAGCCGCGGCGCGGGCGTTGCGCGCTCCGCGTCACCCGGTCCAAGCTCGTCCAGGGAGGACAATCGGCATGGACCAGGGCGCGCTCGAGCCGATCGAGACGGCGAGCCGCGACGCGGTACGTGCCGTGCAGCTCACCCGGCTGCGGGACAGCCTGGCCCGCGCCGCCGCCGCCGTGCCGCACACCCGCGACGCCTTCGCCGCCGCCGGCGTCGCGCCCGACATCCTGCGCAGCCTGGACGACCTCGCCCGCCTTCCCTTCACCACCAAGGACGACCTGCGGCGCAACTACCCCTGGGGCATGTTCGCCGTGCCGATGCCGGAGATCATCCGCATCCATGCCTCCTCCGGCACCACGGGCACGCCGACCGTCGTCGGCTACACGCGGGATGACATCGCCACCTGGGCCGCGCTGGTCGCCCGTTCGCTGCGCGCCGCCGGCGCCCGGCCCGGCGACAGGGTGCATGTCGCCTATGGCTATGGCCTCTTCACCGGCGGCCTCGGCCTGCACTACGGGGCCGAGGCGCTGGGCTGCGCCGCCATTCCCGTCTCGGTCGGGCAGACCGAGCGCCAGGTGCAGCTGATCCGCGACTTCCGCCCCGACATCATCGCCGCCACGCCGTCCTACCTGCTGGCGATCGCCGACGAGTGCGAGCGCCAGGGCCTGGACGGGCCGAACTGCAGCCTGCGCATCGCGGTCTGCGGTGCCGAGCCCTGGACGGAGGGCATGCGCGCGGAGATCGAGGCGCGGCTCGGCCTCGCCGCGCTCGACATCTACGGCCTCTCGGAGGTGATGGGCCCCGGCATCGCCCAGGAATGCGCCGAGACCCGGGACGGGCTGACGCTGTGGGAGGACCACTTCCTGCCCGAGATCATCGACCCCGTCACAGGCACCGTGCTGCCCGAGGGCGAGGAGGGCGAGCTGGTGCTGACCACCCTCACCCGCCAGGCCATGCCGCTGGTCCGCTACCGCACCCGCGACCTGACCCGGCTGCTGCCGCCCGGCCCGGCGCGCCCGGGAATGCGGCGCATGGCGCGCATCAAGGGCCGCAGCGACGACATGCTGATCATCCGCGGCGTGAACCTCTTCCCCTCCCAGGTGGAGGCGGCGCTCGCGGAGGAGCCGCGCCTGGCGCCGCACTACCTGCTGGAGGTGACCCGCCCGGCGCGCCTCGACGAGCTGGAGGTGGTGGTGGAGCTGCGGCCTGAACTCGCCGGGCGGCTGACCGAGGCGGAGGGGGCGGCGCTGGAACGCGACACCGCGGCGATGCTGCGCGGGCGCATCGGCCTCGCCGCCGCGCTCCGCGTGGTGCCGCCGGGCACCATCGAGCGATCGCAGGGCAAGGCGCGGCGCGTCTTCGACCGGCGGCCCAAGGCATGATTACGGCGGCGCTGCTGACCGCCGCCGGCCTGCCCGCGGCCGATGTCGCCGCCTTCGAGGCCGCCCGCCCCGCCGCGCCGACCGGTGAGGAGACGGCCGACACGCCGACCTACCGCGCCTTCTGGTCGCAGGCAGCGCGGCTGCTGGCGGCGCTGCCCGCGAAGCCGCGGCGGTCCCCCGCGGAGCAGGCGGCGGCCGCGGCCCTGCTGGCCGCCGGGAACGCTGCGCGCGATGCCTGGCTGGGGGTGCATGCCGCGGGCCTCTACGCCGCCATCACCGGCGGCATGACGCGCTTCCTCGGCGTCGACGCCATCGCCGAGGCCGCGGCCGCCCGCGTGCCTGGCCTGGTGCCGACCCCCGCCGAGGTCGCGCGCGAATCCGCCCTCGACCAGAAGGATAAGGACGGCATCGAGATCGCGCAGGGGCTGCTGTTCTCCCGCATCCTCGCCGATCCGCGCTGCGGCCTGCACCTCTGCCATGCCGGGCTGCTGCCGCTGCCGGAGAGCGCGGAGAACGCCGCCCGCTTCGCCCGCGACGGCGTGCTCGACCTCGGCGCGGCGCGGCTGGAGCGCCGGGGCAGGGTGGTGCACGTGACCAACACCCACCCCCGCGTGCTGAACGCCGAGGATGACGACAGCATCCTGGCGACGGAGCGGGCGATCGACGTCGCCACCCTCGACGCCGGCAGCGACACCGCGGTGTTCCGCGGCGGCGTGGTGGAGCATCCGAAATACGCGGGCCGGCGGATCTTCGGCGCCGGGATCAACCTGACGCACCTGTATCGCGGGCGCATTCCCTTCCTGTGGTTCGTGAAGCGCGAGCTGGGCTGGGTGCACAAGCTGCTGCGCGGCGTGGCCCGTCCGGAGGCGCTGCCGGACGACGTCGCCGGCGCCGGCATCGAGAAGCCCTGGGTCGCCGCGGTGGAGGCCTTCGCCATCGGCGGCCACTGCCAGGCGCTGCTCTGCATGGACTACATCCTGGCCGCGTCCGACGCCTACCTGACCCTGCCGGCGCGCAAGGAGGGCATCATCCCCGGCCTCGCCAACCTGCGGCTGCCGCGCTTCACCGGCGACCGCATCGCCCGCCAGGCCATCCAGTACGAGCGGCGCATCCCCTGCGACAGCCCGGACGGGCGGCTGGTCTGCGACGAGATCGTGCCGCCGGCGGAGATGGACGCGGCGATCGCGCGGGTCTGCGCCAATCTCTCCAGCGCCGGCGCGGTCGGCGCCATCGGCAACCGCCGCGCGCTGCGCGTGGGCGCGGAGCCGCTGGACCTGTTCCGCCGGTATCTCGCCGTCTATGCGCGGGAGCAGGCGCTCTGCCACTTCAGCCCGGCGCTGATCAGCAACCTGGAACGCAACTGGGACGCGGCGCGGCGGCGGGTGTAGGTCTGCTCAATCGAACTCCACCACCAGCAACGACACGTCATCATCGAACGGCACCGGCGCCGCCGCCGCGCGCACCGCCCGCAGCAGCCGCTCCGGCTCCGCCACCCCCGGCTCGGCGCGCGCGGCCAGCAGGGGCTGGAATTCCGCCAGGCCCCGCTGCCGGCCATCCGCGCCCGTCACCTCGAAGGCGCCGTCGCTGAAAAGGTAGAGCCGGCTGCCGGCTGGCACGGCGTCCACCGCGGAGCGGAAATTGATCTCCGGCACCGAGCCGAGCAGCATGTTGCGCGTCACCAGCGGCCGCGGCGCCTCGCCCGGCGCCACCAGGAAGGCCGGGTGCTGGCCGGCCGCGGCATGGTGCAGCGTCCGGCCCGCCGGATCGAAGACGCCATACCAGATCGAGAAGCAGAGGCCGCCATGCCGGTCCATGGGAAACAGCGCGTTCAGCATCATCAGCACAGCCGCCGGCGCGCCGGGATCGGCCCCCGGCAGCTCCGACTGCCGCAGCAGGTTCATCACCGAGACGGCGAGCAGCGCCGAGCCGATCCCATGCCCCACCACGTCCAGCAGCCACAGCGCGAAGCGGCCGTCGCGCAGCCGGTGGTAGCCGAAGCCGTCGCCGCCGAGGCTTTCGCTCGGCAGGAAGGTCCAGTCGGCGCGGATCGGCCCGCTGCGGATCGGCTCCGGCAGCACGGCGCGCACGTAGCGCACGGCGCGCTCCATCTCCCCCTCCAGCGTCGCCGCGCGGGCGATCTGCTCGGCGGTGCCGCGGCGGTAGAGCAGGGTGTGCGAGCCCACCGCAAGCAGGTTGTGGTCCGCCAGCAGGGTCGGCGCGGTCACCCGCCTGCCATCGACGAAGGTGCCGTTGGTGGAGCCGAGGTCGGTCAGCACGGCGCCGCGCCCCGGCTCCACCACCACCATGCAGTGGCTGCGCGAGACCTCGGGCGTCGCCAGCACCACGTCGTTACCGGCGATGCGCCCGATGCGCAGCGGCGTCTCGCCGATCGGGTGGCGCTGCGCCAGCAGGCGGCGGTCGCCCGAGACCGGGTGGCCCGGCTCGGCCAGCATCAGCACGTGCTCCACCCTTGCCGCCGCCAGCGCGGCGGTGCTGGAGCGGAAGGTCATGGTGGCGTCGCTGTCCGGCTCTCCCGCGGGCGGCATCGGCCATCCGTCCCCTAGAACACCACGACCGAGCGGATGCTCTCGCCGCGTTCCATCAGCTCGAAGCCGTGGTTGATCCGCTCGAGCGGCATGACATGGGTGATCAGCGGGTCGATCTCGATCTTGCCCTGCATGTACCAGTCCACGATCCGCGGCACGTCGGTGCGGCCGCGCGCGCCGCCGAAGGCGGTGCCCTTCCACACCCGTCCGGTGACGAGCTGGAAGGGGCGCGTGGCGATCTCCTCGCCGGCGCCGGCGACGCCGATGATGATGCTCTCGCCCCAGCCGCGGTGGCAGCATTCCAGCGCCTGGCGCATCACCTTGGTGTTGCCGATGCACTCGAAGGAGAAGTCGGCGCCGCCGCCGGTGAGGTCGAGGACCGCCTGCACCACCTTGTCCTCGCCGACCTCGCGCGGGTTGACGAAGTCGGTCATGCCGAAGCGGCGCGCCATCGCCTCGCGGCCCGGGTTGATGTCGATGCCGATGATGCGGTCGGCGCCGACCATGCGCGCGCCCTGGATGACGTTGAGCCCGATGCCGCCGAGGCCGAAGACCGCCACGTTGGCGCCGGGCCAGACCTTGGCCGTGTTCACCACGGCGCCGACGCCGGTGGTGACGCCGCAGCCGATGTAGCAGATCTTCTCGAAGGGCGCGTCCTCGCGCACCTTGGCCAGCGCGATCTCCGGCAGCACGGTGAAGTTCGCGAAGGTGGAGCAGCCCATGTAGTGGAACACCGTCCCCTGGTCGCAGGCGAAGCGCGATGTGCCGTCCGGCATCAGCCCCTTGCCCTGCGTCGCGCGGATGGCGGTGCACAGGTTGGACCGCTGCGACAGGCAGGTTTTGCACTGCCGGCATTCCGGCGTGTAGAGCGGGATCACGTGGTCGCCCGGCGCCACGCTGGTCACGCCCGCACCCACCTCGCGCACGATGCCGGCGCCCTCGTGGCCGAGGATGGCGGGGAACAGCCCCTCGGGATCGCGGCCGCTCAGCGTGTACTGGTCGGTATGGCAGATGCCGGTCGCCTTGACCTCGACCAGCACCTCGCCGGCCCGCGGGCCCTCGATCTCGATGGTCTCGACCGAGAGCGGCTTGCCCGCCGCCCATGCCACCGCCGCGCGAGTCTTCATCCGGCCTGTCCCTCCCGAACCCTGCTGGGCGGCAGAGTGGCCCCGATGGGGCGCGAAGGTCCAGGGGGATGCGCTATTCCGGTTTCAGCCCCAGCCGCTGCACGTAGCCGCGCTGCACCGCCATGTCGCGCTCCTGGAAGGCGGCGAACTCGGCCGGGGTGGAGGCGACGACGAAGCTCGCGCTGTCCTCGATGATCCGCGTCAGCAGCGGGCCGCGCAGCGCGTCGCGCGCCGCTGCCGCGATCCGCTCGACCACGGCGGGCGGGGTGCCCGCCGGCGCCCAGATCCCCTGCCAGCCATGGATGTCGAGCGCCGGAAGGCCGAGCTCCGCGAAGGTCGGCGTGTCCGGCAGCGCCTGCACGCGTGCCGCGCTGGTGAAGGCGAGCGGCTTCAGCCGGCCCTCGCGCACATGCGCCAGCACCGCCGTCAGCGAGGCGAAGCCGACATCGATGCGCCCTGCCATCAGCTCGGTGAAGGCCGGACCGGTGCCGCGGAACGGCACCGCCAGGAGCTGGATGCCGGCCTCGCTCTCAAGCATGGCCGCGCAGATATGGGTGATGTTGCCGAGGCCGGCATGGGCGTAGGTGAAGCTGCCCGGCGGCCTCGCGCGCGCCATCTCGAGGAAGCCGCGCAGGTCGCGGGCCGGCAGGTTGGGCCGCGCCACCAGCAGCATGCCGTAGGATTGGCTGGTCTGGGTGACCGGCGCGAAGTCGCGGATCGGGTCATAGGGCAGCGCCGGGTTCAGCGCGGAGTTCGAGATGTGCGACCCCGTGGTCAGCAGCAGCGTGTGGCCGTCCGGCCGGGCGCGGGCCACCGCCTCCGTCCCGATCGCACCGCCGGCGCCGGCGCGGTTCTCCACCACCACCGGCACGCCGAGCGCGGCCGAGACCAGATCGGCGAGCGGCCGGCCGACGATATCGGTCGGCCCGCCCGGCGCGAAGGGGATGATGATGCGGATCGGCCGGTCGGGCCAGGTGGCGGGCGAACCGGCGGGCTGCGCCGACGCGTCCGGCCCCGGCGCCGCCACCGCCGCGGCGGCGCCGAGCAGCAGGGCGCGCCGTGTCGGCGCCTTGCCGCATAGGGTTGATGGCGCGCCGCGGCTTCGCCTGTCCATGCGCCGCTCCTCCCGGGTTCCGCCCTGGCGGCGAGCCTGCCGCGTTGGAACGGCATAGCGCAAGCGGCGCGTAAGGCAGCGCGCCCCGGGCACCGGGCCGGTCAGGCACCAGCCGGCGGCGCCAGGTCGCGCAGCACCGCGTCATGGGCATAGCGCGGCAGGGAGAGGCGGTTGCGGTAGTCGCCCGAGGCCGCCTGGCGCGCCGCGATCCGGCCCTTGTGGCGCGCCATGTCGCGCAGCGCCGCGACATGCTCCGCGACGCCGGCTTCGCTGCATTGCGCGATGGTGGTGAAGGCGTGCGCGAAGAGCTCGGCGACCATCTTCTCCTCCTCGCGCAGCGCGGCGATCTCAGGCTCCGAGAAGACCCGGGCATAGAGCGGGGAGACGCTGAATTCGGCGCCCGGGTCGAAGGCACGGCAGCGTCGTGAGATCGAGCAGATGCGCGCGCCGGGCCTCATCCATGCGTCGCCAGCCGTTGGCGCACCAGCGTGATCACCGCATCAGCGATCAGCGCGGCGCGGGCAGGCGTGAGCCCCTGGCCGACCAGCGCCGCGACGATGCGGTCGCGCTTCCCGGCCAGCCGGTCGGCCTCGGCGATCATCGCCGGCAGCGCCGCGGCGATCTCGTCGATCAGTGCCTCCGGCGTCGGCGGCGCCGGGTCCGGTGCAGGCTTCAGCGCCGCGACCGCGGCCTCGGCACCCTTCTCGCCGAGCTTCTTGGCGAAACCCTCCACCAGCGGCTTCAGGATGGAGGCGACGGCGAAGGCGATGATCGCCTCCGGCAGCAGCAGCCTGACGTGGTCGTCGGGCTGGAGATACTCGGCCCGCTCGGCGACGTGGTCATAGACATCGAAGTAGATCGCCTCGGACAGCGCCCTCGCGTCGCTCATCGCCGCCCCCGCTAACTCATCACCGGAAGGGCGAGCGGCGCGATCGCGTCGCCGTCACGCCCCCGGTAGTCCAGCCCCTTGGCGTCGCGCAGCATGCGCGCCTGGCTCTCCGCCAGCACACCCGCCGCCGCCGACACATCCAGCCGGGTCGGCCGGCCATCCGCCAGCACCGTCTCGCCGGCCACGATCACGCGCCGCACCGCGCGGTCGGCGGCGTGCCAGAGCAGCGCGCGCAGCGGGTCGCGCGGCGGGCTCATCAGCGGATGGGCGAGATCGACCAGCACCAGGTCCGCCGCCGCGCCCGGCATGAGACGCCCGAGATCCGGCCGCCCCAGCGCATCCGCGCCGCCCGCCGTCGCCGCGTGGAACACCGCCGCCGTGTCGCCCGCCGCCAGGTCGCGGCCGGCATTGCGCGCCAGCAGGATGGCCAGCCGCATCTCCTCGATCAGGTTGTGCGGCGCGCAATCCGTGCCCATGCCCATCCGCACCCCGCGCGCGGCATAGCGGCCGAAATGCCTCAGGTGCTCGCCGTAGCGCGCAAAGGGGGTGGGGCAATGCGCCACCGTCGCGCCATGCGCCGCCAGCAGCGCCACGTCGTCCCCGGTATGCCAGCCGATCGAGGGATGCTCGTCGACGAAGATCGCATGCCCGAGGATCGCCCGCGGCGACAGCAGGCCCAGCTCCGCCGCCCAGCGGATCGGCGTCACGCCGTGGCGGCGGATCATCTCCCGCACCTCCACCACGGCCTGGGCGATGTGGGTCGTGAAGGGGCGCCCGGTCTGCTCGGCGAGGGCGGCGGCGTCGCGCAGCAGCTCGGGCTCCACCGTGTCGATCTGCGCCGGGAAGACGATGCCATGCAGCCGCCCGGAGGGATCGCGCTCCGCCTCGTCCATCAGCGCCTGGGCGCGCCCGAAGCCGGCCCGGCCGGCGCCGTCGGTCCACAGCCATTCCACCGTCTGCGGCGCCGACATGCCCCATTGCGCGCTGGCGAAGCCGGGGCCGGCCCAGACCCGCAGCCCGCTCTCGCGCATGGTGTCGAGCCAGCCGGGGAAGGGGGCGGAGAGATCGACCACGCTGGTGACGCCGGCGGCCATCAGCTCGGCATAGGCGAGGCGCATCGCCGCCGCCCGCCCGGCCTCGTCCAGGCGCAGCGACTGCGCCCGCTCGAACAGGCCGGACATGCCCTGCTCCGGCACGCCGTGGTCCTCGCGCACGCCGCGCAGGGCGGGCTCGGTGGTCGGGTGGGTGTGGATGTTCACGAGGCCGGGCAGCACCATCAGCCGCGCGCCGTCGATCACCTCGGCGTCACCCGGCGGCGGCACCGAGGGGTCGTGCGGCGCGATCGCGGCGATGCGGCCTTCCGCCACGCGGATGTTGACGCCGCGCGCATAGGCGTGGCGCCCCGCGGCCCCATCCCACACCACCGCCCAGGCGGCGTTGCGGATCAGCATGGGCTTCTGCATCGGCGGCTCCGGCGCGGCTGGGTCCGGCAGCAGGCTAAGCAGGCTTTCATGGATTGGACCACACATTGTGTGGTCCAATCCATGAAAGCCTGCTTAGGTTTTTTGTCGTGCGCAAACCTCCAGAGGTTTGCTTAGCCCGGGCGCGGCGCCGGCGTGAACCGCTATCGCGCTTGACGCCGCATCGGGCGGGGAGAAGGATCGTCCCGCACGCCGCGCCTGGGAGGAGCACCGCATGCCGCGACGCCTGTTCATCGCCGCCGTGCTGGCCGTCGGCGTGGCGTTCGCCGCCGCCGCGCAGGAGCGCACCGTGCGCATCATCAGCGGCGCCGCCGCCGGCGGGTCCTCCGACCTGGCGACGCGGCTGCTGGCCGAGGCGGTCTCGCCCATCCTCGGCGTGCGCGCGGTGGTGGAGAACCGCACCGGCGCGAACGGCATCGTCGCAGCCACGGAGACGGCGCGCAGCGCGCCCGACGGGCGCCTCGCCACCGACCGGGCGCTGTGGATCGAGGTGATCCGCGCCGTGAACCTTCGGGTGGAGTGACGATACCATGCGCCGCTGGATGATCGCCGCCCTCATCGCCGCGCTGGCCCCGGCGCTGGCGCTGGCGGCCTTCCCCGAGCGCCCGCTGCGCGTGCTGGTCGGCTTCCCCGCCGGCGGCGCCGGCGACTTCACCGCCCGCATCATCGCCGACATGGGCGCCGCGGCCCTTGGCCAGAACGCCGTCGTGGAGAACCGCACCGGCGCGAACGGCGCCATCGCGGCGGAGGTGGTGGCGCGCACGGGTGGCGACGGCCACACCGTGTTCCAATGCCCGATGGGCACGATGACCATCGCGCCGAACCTGCCGGGCCAGCGCCTGCCGGTGGACGTGACGGCCGAGATCATCCCGATCGCAAACCTGGCGTTCTCCACCTACGGCTTCGTCGTCGCGGCGAATTCGCGCTTCCAGTCCGTGGCGCAGGTGCTGGCGGAGGCGCGGGCGAAGCCGGGCGCGCTGACCTTCGCCAGCGCCGGCATCGGCAGCGCGCAGCACCTGGCGGGCGAGATGCTGAAGCGCATGGCGGCGATCGACATCGTCCATGTGCCGTTCCGCGGCGGCGCGCCGGCGATCGTCGACATCATCGGCGGGCGGGTGGACTTCATGATCACCAATCTCGGCGACGTGTCCGGGCAGCTGCGCGACGGCTCCATGCGGCTGCTGGCGGTGGCGGACGAGACGGGCCATCCGGGCTTCCCGGCCGAGCCGATCTCGAAGACCGTGCCCGGCTACGGGATCAGCGGCTGGTTCGGCCTCTGCGGCGCGCGGGGCATGCCGGCGGAGGCGGTGGCCGGCTGGGCACGGGCGCTGGAGCAGGGGCTGGCCAACCCGCAATGGAGCAAGCGGCTGCTCGACCAGGGGCTGACGCCGCAGTTCGAGGGGCCGCAGGCGCTGGCCGCGCGCATCGAGCGGAACCGCGCGCAGTTCCGCGAGCTGATCGGGGCGGCGGGGATCCGGGCAGAGTAGTTGCCCGTTGCTCGCCTCGCCGAAGCAGGCGGGACGCCGTCCCGGCGTCCCGTCCCGTCCCGTCGCTGCGCGGCCCCGCATGCCCGAAGGCCCCCGCCCGGCTTGCTCCCGAGGCGGGCCAACCGGCGCGCATCCTCAGCCCAAGGCCCCGGGGGCTGCTGTCAGCAGTGCGCCGGAGGCGCGGTAGAGGAATGGTGGTTCGGCAGCATGCGGCGCGACCCGGCCTGAGCCCGTTTGCACGGCAAGCTTGTACCGAGTGCTTGAACTGCATCCCGGCCCGGCCCTAGACTTTCCATTACGGCTTCGGAATCACGACCGCAGCACCTGAGGGGGCTCCATGTCCGACACCTTCGCGAACCGCATGGGATCCAGCTTCGCCGAAGAGATCAGGGAAGCGAACAGCAACGCGATGGCCACCGGCTATGCCGACGGCATGGGACCGTATGTCGCGTCCTACTACACCACGACCTCGAATGGTCCCGCCTGGGACGCGACGGACGGCTTCAGGCGGATGGTGGACAACTCCCATCTCGCGCGCAAATTCAAGTGGACCCTCAACACGCGCGGCGATCTCGCGGTGATCAACCCGGCCCTGAAGCACGCGGCTGCTTCGGGCGGCGGCGATGTCTGGACCGCCGGCCATGGCTGGAAGTCCGGCATCAGCGTGGGCGAGAAGGTGCAAGTCACCCTCGACAACGACACCGGCCACTACTGGACCACGGAGCCGAGCCTGAAGCGGGCGGTCCTGGCCTGGGAATCGCTCGGCTACGAGGTCAAGACACAAGCCTTCAAGGACCCGAAGGCTGCACTGAACAAGCTGACATTCTGACGCACCGCGCGACCGTAGGCACGCGCCTCACGGCCGGACGCCGAAGCTGCTCACCCCCGGCGTCAGCAGCCGCGCCGCCAGCCCCGCGAATTCCGTCAGCAGGCGGCGCGTGTGGCGCGGGTCGATGATCTCCTCCACCCAGAAGGCCTCCGCCGTGCGCAGCGGGCTGCGCAGCAGCTGCAGCCGCCCCTCGATCTCGGCGAGTTTCGCGCCGCGGTCCTCGGCCGCGTCGAGGTCGGCGCGGTAGGCGGCCTCGATGCCGCCCTCCAGCGGCAGGCTGCCCCAGCGCGCCGAGGGCCAGGCGTAGCGCACGGAATAGCGGCTGTGCGGCTGGTGCACGACGCCGGCGACGCCGAAGGCGTTGCGCACGATGACCGTGCACCAGGGCACGGTGGTCTGGTTCACCGCCGCCATGGCGCGCACGCCCCAGCGGATGGTCGCCGTGCGCTCCGCATCGGGGCCGATCATGAAGCCGGGGCAGTCCATCAGGTAGACGACCGGGAGGTGGAAGACCTGCGCCAGGTCGGCGAAGCGCGTCACCTTGGCGCAGGCATCGGCCGTCCAGGACCCGGCGTAGTGGAAGGCGTCCCCGGCCATCACCGCCACCGGCATGCCGTTCAGCCGTGCGAGGCAGGTGATGACGGGTCGGCCGAAATTGCGCCCCATCTCGAAGACGCTGCCCCGGTCCATCAAGGTCTCGATGATCGGCCGCATGCGGTAGGGCTTGCGGATGTCGCGCGGGATGACGCCGAGCAGCGACGCGTCCTCGCGCGCCGGATCGTCGTCGCACCGCGTGACCGGCGGCAGCTCGAAGACGCTGGAGGGCAGGTAGGACAGGAACCGCCGCGCCGCCGCGAAGGCCTCCTCCTCCGAATCCACGGCGTGGTCGATGGCGCCGCAGCGGGTCTGGATCTCCCAGCCGCCCAGCTCCTGCTTGGTCAGGTTGTGGCCAAGCGCGTTCACCACCGGCGGCCCCGCGACGAACATCGCCGAGGTTTCCCTGGTCATCACCGAGTAGTGCGTCGCCGCCAGCCGCGCCGCGCCGAGGCCGGCGACGCTGCCCAGGCCCAGCCCCACCGTCGGCACCAGCGACAGGTTCTCCCCGGTGAGCTGGTAGAGGTCGTTGCCGCCGATGCCGCCCGGCAGGTTGGCGCGGCCCGTTGTCTCGATGGTCTTCACCGAGCCGCCGCCACCGGATCCCTCGATGATGCGGATGATCGGCAGGCGCAGGTCATGCGCCATGCGCTCGGCCATGATCGGCTTCTGCTTGATGGTGGCATCGGCGCTGCCGCCGCGCACGGTGAAGTCGTCGCCGACGATCACCACCGGCCGGCCGTCCACCAGGCCGCGTCCCATGACGCAGTTGGACGGGGTGAACTCCTTCAGCCTGCCCTCGGCATCGTACTCGGCCTTGCCGGCGATGGCGCCGATCTCGTGGAAGCTCGCCTCGTCCAGCATGGCGGCGACGCGCTCGCGCACCGTGAGGCGGCCGCCGTCGTGCTGGCGCTTCACCTTGTCCGGCCCGCCCATCGCCTCGGCCATGGCCTGGCGGCGGGCCAGCTCGTCCAGCTCAGGCTGCCAGCTCATCGCCCTGGCTGCTCCGCCCGGTCGTCACGCATCCCTGTTTCCTTCCCATGATCGTCCGGTCACGCGTTGCGGCGCTCGCGGCGCTGCTCGCGCTTCTCTTCCTTCGCCTTGCTGCGGTCGCGCTTGCCGTCCCGCTCGCCACGCTCCTTGCGCTTGCCGCCGCCGGCGTCCTTCGCGGCCTTCCTGTGGAAGTCCTGCACGGCGCCGGCCACCTCACGCGCATGGCTGGCGGCCACGTGGTCGCCGCGGCCGGTCAGCACCAGCAGCTCCGCGCGCGGGATCTGGCGCTGCCAGGCCGTCGTCGTCTCCAGCGGCTGCGCCGGGCTTCCATCGATCGCGACGACCAGGGTCGGACAGGTGATGTTGGGCAGGTCGGCGCTGGCATCGAAGGCCGCAAGGCCGCGCAGGAGGCCGAGCAGCGTGGCGCGATCCGTATCGGCCAGCAACCCGCTCCAGCCCTCCAGGTCGGACTCCTCCGCATCGGGGCCCAGGCGTTCCTGCGCGGCGCCGACGGCCCAGGCGTCGATCCCGACGCGGTCGATCTCATCCGCCCAGCGCGTTGCGCGGGGGCCGTAGTCGGTCGCCGGATCGGGGGTGCCGCTGCACAGCACCAGGGTCGCCACGCGGGACGGGCTGGCCGCGGCCAGGCGCAGCGCCACCGGCGCGGCGAAACGCGCGGCGACGACATGGGCGTTCTCCAGCCCGAGGCTGTCCATCAGCGCCACCAGGTCCGAGGCGAGACGATCCAGGGACCAGGCCTGGCCCGGCCCCATGGCGACGGAACGCCCGGCCCCGCGCATGTCGGGCCGGAGCACCCGCGCGCGCGCGGCGAGCCGCGGCATCAGGCCATACCAGGCAAGGCCCGTCTCGGCCTCGGCATGCAGGAGCAGCGTGGCGGGGGGGCTTTCCCAGGGCGGCGCGAAGCAGTCGTCCCGGTAGAACAGGTCGTCACCGGCGGAGGTCGTGACCTTCGGCATGGGTCCCTGGCGGATCGCGGGGCGGGGTGGGCGGCAACTATGGCACCCCTTTCGCCGGCTGTCCCCCCCAAGGGCCGCCGCATGCGCCGCGCCGCGCCGGCATTCCGTCGGCGCCGGGTGGGCGTTATCCTGCTGGCCCGCATCGCGCCGGCGCCCGTGGCCCGGCATCCGGAGGACCGCTTCATGGCCGAGACAGCATCCGTGGCCGGCGCGCCCGACGGCGCCTGCATCGTCGGCTGGGCGCATTCGCCCTTCGGCCGGCTGGAGGACAGCCCCGACCTGGAAAGCCTGATGGCCCGCGTCGCCCGCGCCGCCATCGAGGATGCCGGCATCGGGCCGGGGGAGATCGACGCCGGCTTCATCGGCGTCTTCGGCGAGGGCTTCACCGACCAGGGCTTCCCGGCCTCGCTGGTGATGCAGTCCGTGCCGGAGCTGCGCTTCAAGCCGATCACCCGCTTCGAGAACGCCTGCGCCACCGGCTCGGCCGCGGTGCACGGCGCGCTGGATTTCCTGGCCGCGAAGCGCGGCCGCTTCGCCCTGGTGCTGGGCGCCGAGAAGATGACGGCGACGCCGGGGCCGAAGATCGGCGACATCCTGCTCTCCGCCAGCTACCGCAAGACCGAGCAGGGCATCGAGGGTGGCTTCGCCGGCGTCTTCGCCCGCATCGCCGAGAGCTATTTCCAGCGGCATGGCGATCAGTCCGACGCGCTGGCGGCGATCGCGGCGAAGAACCACGCCAACGGCGTGGACAACCCCTGGG
Source organism: Acetobacteraceae bacterium (assembly GCA_019750465.1). Classification (GTDB taxonomy): domain Bacteria; phylum Pseudomonadota; class Alphaproteobacteria; order Acetobacterales; family Acetobacteraceae; genus JAIEOP01. The sequence continues at coordinate 26,591 of JAIEOP010000379.1, forward strand.
CGCAGATGCGCAAGGACCTCGGCTACGAATTCTGCCGCCGCGAGAGCGAGAAGAACCCCTTCGTCGCCAAGCCGCTGAAGCGCACCGACTGTTCCCTCGTCAGCGACGGGGCGGCCGCGCTGGTGATCACGGACGCGGAGACGGCGCGCGCCATGGACAAGGCCGTGAAGTTCCGCGCCACCGCGCATGTGCAGGACTTCCTGCCGATCGCCAGCCGCGACATCATCCGCTTCGAGGGGCCGCGCGAGGCCTGGGCGCGGGCGCTGGCAGGGGCGGGGCTGGCCACGGTAACCGACCTCTCCTTCGTCGAGACGCATGACTGCTTCACCATCGCCGAGCTGCTGGAATACGAGGCGATGGGGCTGGC
>JAIEOP010000331.1 GCA_019750465.1 Acetobacteraceae bacterium
CCTGCGCCGCGCCGCGCGCAGCGGCCTCGCGCGCCGCGACCTGCTGCGCCTCGAGCAGCAACGCGTCCGGCGCGGCGTCGGGCCAGAACCGCGCATTCGGGATGCCGAGCACGGGCAGGTCGCGCGCCACCGCGGGCGGCGGCGGATCCTGGCGGATGATGGCGGCGCAGCCGCCCAGCAGCGGCAGCAGGATGAGCAGGATCAGGCGCCGTCGAAGCGGCGCGGCAGCGCGCATCGGCATGTCAATTCCCCCGGCTGCGCGGCACCGTCAGAACCGTGCCACGCCCCCCAGCAGTACCCGGTTGCCGATGCCGTGTCCGGTGCCGGCCGATCCGGTTGCCGACGCGCCACCAAAGATGTCGCGCCGGATGAACAGGTATTCCAGGCCGATGTCCAACCAGCCCGTGCCGATGCGCCCATCGGCCGCCTGCTCGGCGAAGGGGCTCCAGATCAGGTTGGCGAAGACCTGCCGCAGCTCGCGGTTCAGCGCGGTCGCGCTGTCCGAGCCGGCGGCGAATTGCCTTGCGTAGGCGGGGAAATCCTGCCGCGACCAGGAATGGGAATGGCCTGCAACTGCTGCCGCAGCTCGGCGATGGCCGCGGCCTCGCCGCCGCCGCCGCCGCCGCCGCCGCCGGATTGCGCCACGGCAGGCGCCGGCGCCAGCAGGGTCAGCAGCAGCAGGACACCGCGGATGCGGGGACGGGGCCCGTTGTCATCCGGCCCGGCTGCCCCGGCATCGCCAGCCCTCAGCGCGAGGAGGCGCGGCCGGCGGCGTAGCCCTGGCTGTAGGCGCGCTCGCTTCTCTGCACGCTCTGGTCCCAGGCGAAGCCACCGAGGGCGCCGACGCCGGCGCCGATCGCCGCCCCCAGCCCGGCATTGCCGGCCATGGCGCCGATCAGCGCGCCGCCGGCCGCACCCCCCAGCGCGCCGGTGCCGGTGCGCTGCGCCGTGGGACTGAGATCCGCGCAGGCGGAGAGCGAGAGGATGGCGGCCAGCAGGCCAGCCGTGGCGAGGCTGCGGCTCATGATGATCTCTCCCCTCTCAACGCCGGCCGCCGCGGGCACCGGCCGGCGGGCAGGGATGCGTCACCGCTGCCCAGCGCAGCAGGCCGACCACCGCCTTCTGCCCGGCCTGGTCCGGATTCGCCCGCACCCAGGCGACGAAGGAGGCCTGCGCCTGCTCGAAGGTCGGCGAGGGCTCCGGCAGGCAATAGACCGGCGGCCGGGTACGGTGCGTGCCGGCGGCCTCGGCATGGAACTGCCCGACGCCCACGATGAAGCCGCGGCAGTAGCCGACCGCGGCGGCGGCCACGATGTCCGTGCCCTGGCCGGCGGCGCAGAGCTCGGCGAGGTGGCCGGTGGTCACGCCGCCAGGCGCCGGCACGACCTGGGCCGAGGCCGGCGCCGCGCCGAGCGCCGCCAGCACCGCAAGGCCCATCCCGAACCCCGAGACAAGCAAACTGCCATGCAGCATCCTGCGCGTCCTTCTTCCACGCCGTCCCGCGGCGCGGGACAGACCTGACCCGACTAGGGCCGCCGCGCGGCGCGCGGTCGCGAAATCCTGCCGCAGCGGGCAGTGTCGCGGCAGCGCAACGACGGCCGATCGTGTCGGCAGCGACGCTATGGGTCCGCATGCGCGGCAACAAGGGGCGGCGTGCCCGATGGCTATGCCCGCCGTGCCGGGCCTGTGCCGGGCGGCGCGCCAGGGCGCACGGTTGGACCGCGCTTCCTGCACCCGCGCGCGGTTCGCCCGCGATCCCTAGGCCCGCGCGCGGTTCGCCCGCGATCCCTAGGCCCGCGCGCGGTTCGCCCGCGCGACCACCGCCTCGAACAGCACCTGGCAGCCGGCCTCGGCCTCTTCGGGCAGCATGCTCTCGGCCTCGTTGTGCGACAGCCCGTCCTTGCAGGGGGTGAAGATCATCGCCGTCGGCACCACGCGCGAGACATAGACCGCGTCATGCCCGGCGCCGGAGACGATGTCCCGCGCCGGAAAGCCGAGCCGCGCCGCGGCCTGGCGCACCAGGTCGACGCAGCCCGGATCGAAGGGCTGCAGGCCGAAGCGGAACAGCTCGGTCAGCGCCAGCGCGCAGCCGGTGCCGGCAATGGCCTCCTGCGCCAGTGCGGGAAAGGCGTCGCCCAGGGTCTCGATCTGCCGCGTGTCCGGATGCCGGAACTCGACGGAGAAGCGCACCTCGCCGGGGACGACGTTGCGGCTGTTGGGGATCACCTGCAGGAAGCCGACGGTGCCGCGGCCGTCCTCGCCGCGCTCGCGCATGAGGCGATCCACCAGGTCGATCACCCGCGCCGCGCCCACCAGCGCGTCGCGCCGCGCGTAGGGGGGCGTGGTGCCGGCATGGCTGTCGCGGCCGGTGATCACCGCATCGAACCAGACCTGAGCCTGCGCTCCCGTGACGATGCCGATGGTCTTCGCCTCGTGCTCCAGGACCGGCCCCTGCTCGATGTGCAGCTCGAAATAGGCGTCGGCGGGGAAGGGCGCCGCCGGGTGCGGGCCGCGGCAGCCGATGCCGTCCAGCGCCTCCGCCACGCTGATGCCGTCGGTGTCGCGCAGCGCATAGACCTTGTCGTGCGGATAGACCCCGGCCCAGGCACCGCTGCCGAGCAGCGAGTGGCCGAAGCGGCTGCCCTCCTCGTCCGTCCAGTTCACCAGCTCGATCGGCGCCTCGGTCACGAGGTCGAGGTCGTGCAGCGTGCGCATCACCTCGAGCCCCGCCAGCACGCCGAGCGCGCCGTCGAACCTGCCCCCCGAGGGCTGGCTGTCGAGATGGCTGCCCATCAGCACCGGCGGGCGCGACGGGTCGCGCCCCTCGCGCCGGGCGAACATGTTGCCCATGGCATCGACGCGCATCGCCAGGCCAACCGCTTCGCACCAGGCCCTGAAGCGGTCACGCCCCTGGCGATCGACCCCGGTGAGCGCGAGGCGGCGCACGCCGCCCTTCGGCGTGGCGCCGATCTCCGCCATCGCCATCAGGCTGCCCCAGAGGCGCCTGCCGTCGATGCGCTGGTTGGTGCCGGGGGACGTCATGCGCAAGGCCCGTGCGGTCGTTCCATCCGGGTCTAGCAGGCGGCGGCGCGGCGCGCACCGGCCTCTCCGCCCCTTTGCCTGGCCCGGGTGCCGCAGGCGGATGTGCCATGGACGGAACGCGGACGGGCACGGCATGCTGGGCGGGTGACCGGGAAAGACATCAGACTTACGCCCGCCGCGACGAGCGCCAGCGGCGTCGCCGCACCGCCGCTGCGGGAGGCGGCGCCGCGCGGCCTCTGCACCGATTGCGGCGTCTCCCGCATGCAGGATCCACGCGCCTGCGGCCGAGCCTGCCAGTTCATCCGCCCCGCCTACGCCGCCCTGGAAACCCGCGTGCACGGCCGGGCCCGCGACCCCGCCGCGAACCCGGACGAGCTGCATTTCGGGCCCCATCGGCGCATGCTCCGCGCCCGTCTGGCGCCGGCGAAGCGCGGTGCGCAATGGACCGGCATCGCCACGCGCCTCGCCGAGCGGCTGCTCGAGACCGGGGCCGTCACTGCCGTGCTGACCATGGCCGCCGATCCGGACGACCGCTGGAGGCCAATGCCCGTCCTGGTCACCAAGCCGGAGGGCCTGGCGGCCTGCCGCGGCATGCGCATGGGCTATGCGCCGCTGCTCGCGCTGCTGGAACCCGCCATCGCGGACGGGCACAGGCGCCTCGCCGTCATCGGCATCCCGTGCCAGGTCTATGCCTTGCGCGCGCTGGAGGCGGAGCTCGGCCTCGAACGCCTCTACGTCATCGGCACGCCCTGCTCGGACAACACCACGACCGAGCGCTTCCATGAGTTCCTGGCACTGCTCGAGCCCGACCCGGAGGGCATCACCTATCTCGAGTTCCGCGCCGACTACCATGTGGAGCTGCGCTACGCCGATCCCATGCGCAAGCGCCGGCTGATCCCCTTCCTGCAGCTTCCGATCAGCCGGCTGCCGCCGGACTTCTTCCCGCTCACCTGCCGCACCTGCGTGGACTACACCAACGTCCTGGCCGACATCACCGTCGGCTACATGGGCGGCGAGGGCGAGCAGTGGCTGCTGGTCCGCAACGCGCGCGGCGAGGAGCTGCTGGCGCTGCTGGGCGACGAGGTGCACGCCGCGGCGCCGGGCAGCGCCGGCAGGCGCGCCGGGCCGGTCAGGGGCTTCCTGGCGAACACCTTGCGCGCCGCAGGCGGGCTGCCGCTGCGCCGCATGCCGGGCTGGCTCCGGCCGGTCGTCGGCTGGCTGATGCCGCGCATCGGCCCGCGCGGGCTGGAATTCGCCCGCGCGCGGGTGGAGATGAAGGCGGTGGAGACGGTGGTGCATCTCCGCCGCGAGACGCCGCGGCGGATGCGCAGCATGGTGCCGCCGCATGTCTGGGCGCTGGTCGCCCCCTATGGCCTCGGGCCGCGGCCGGGGGAGGCGCCCGACGCACCGCCGTGACCTCGGCGTGGCGGATGGACCCGGGTCCCGACGCGGACCGAGGGGCAGGCGCGGCCTCGTGCCGCGGAAGGATGGCTTGTCATGGCCAAAGAGCGGCTACCGCCGCTGGTGCTCCATGGCGAGTTGCGGCAACCGCGCCAAGGCGCATCGGCACCATGCACGGCGGAAGCGCACCGCGCGCCGGGGCGACCCCTGAACCGGGCGCGTGAACCGAGCGCACCCCTGCCCCTGCCGTCGTGCCGGGCCGTCTCGGCGGAGCCACGCGTCGCGCCACCAGCAGCGGCCTGCGGAGGCCGGCCCGCTCCCGCATCAGGTCACGGTGAACCCCGCGGCGCGAAATCGCGCGCGGCCTTCGGAGCCCGCCAGGTGGTCGAGGAATTCCCGCGCCGCCGCGCCCTCCGGCGAGCCCACCGCCACTGCCCCGACATAGGGCGTGATCAGCTGCAGCGCCGCCGGCAGCGGCCCGACCAGCACCACCCCCGGCACCACCACGATCTCGCTGGTCTGCGTCATCGCCAGCGCGGCGCGGCCGTCCGCCACCGCCTGCACCGCGAGCAGCCCGCGCGGGAAGGGCATCAGCCGTGCCGCCACCGCCTGCGCGATGCCGAGCTTCTCCAGCATCGCCAGGATGTGCCGCCCCGTCGTCGCCCCCGACGCCCCATCCGAATGCGCGATGGAGGGTGCCGCCAGCAGCGCCGCGCGCAGCGCATCCGCCGAGCCGATCGCCGGCAGCGGCGCCCCCCGGCGCACCGCCAGGCCGATCCGCACCCTCCCCAGTTCGCGCCGCGTCGTGCCGTCCAGCCGCCCCTCGGCGATCAGCGCGTCCAGCGTCGTGGCCGCGTTGAGCACCACGTCGAAGCGCTCCCCGGCCCGGATCCGGGCGGCGACCTCGCCGCCATTGCCGGTTTCCAGGGTGACCGCCCGGCCGGTCGCGCGGTTGAAGTCCTCGGCCAGGTCGCGCACGGCGTGCTCCACCGCGCCGGTACCCAGCACCTTCAAGGGCGCGGCCGGCGAGGCGGGCTGCCCACGCGCCGCGCCGCCCAGCATCGCACCGGCCATGCCGAGCACCAGGCGTCGCCCCAGCGGGCTCAAATCGGGCGGGCTCATTCGGGCCGCACGCCGGAGCGGCGGATCAGCGCGGCGATCCGCGGCAATTCCTTGACCAGGAAGGCGGCGAATTGCGGCGTGCCCATGTCAGGCCAGAGCGGGATGCCGGAGCCGTCAAAGAACTCGATGACCCGCGGATCCAGCAGCGCCTCCCGCGTCGCCGCGGCCAGGGTGGCGATCACCGGGCCGGACGTCCCGCGCGGCACGAAGAGGCCGGCCCAGGCAAGCATCTCCACACCCGGCAGCCCGGCCTCGGCCGTGGTCGGCACGTCGGGCAGCATGGCCACCCGCCTGTGGTCGGTCACCGCCAGGGCACGAAGCCGGCCCTCGCGCACATGCGGCGCGGCGGTCAGCGGGAAGTCCCACATGATGTCGATCCGCCCGGAGATCAGGTCGCCCATCGCCTGGGTGGCGTTGGTGTAGGGGGCGTGGACCAGCCGCACGCCCATCTGCTGCTGCAGCATCTCCGCGCCGAGGTGCAGCGAGGTGCCGACGCCCGACGACCCGTAGGTCAGCCGGTCCGGCGTGGCCCGCGCGGCGGCGACGAACTCCATCAGCGTGCGCCAGGGCTTCGTCGGCGCGCTGCAGATCGCGTTCGGCGAGGCGCCGGCGCCATGCACGGGCACCAGGTCGCGCAGCGGGTCGTAGCGCAGGTTGGCGAAGAGGTTCGGCGCCGCGGCGATCGGGCCCTGGGTGCCGTAGAGCACCATGTGGCCATCGGCCGGGGCGCGCACGACGAGGTCGGTGCCGATCGTGCCGCCCGCGCCGGCCCGGTTCTCCACCACCATGGGCTGGCCGAGGATGCGGCCGATGGCCTGGGCGATGATGCGCGCGCCGGTGTCGGTGACGCCGCCGGCCGCGAAGGGCACGACCAGCGTGACCGGCCGGGCCGGCCAGGCGCCCTGCCCCCTGCCCGCGCGCGGCAGCGCGGGCAGCGGCATGGCGGCGAGCCCGCCCAGGAGCAGCGCGCGGCGGCGAGGCGGTGCGGTCATCCGGCGTTTCCCCCAGGAACTCGCGGCAAGCGTAGGGCCATTGCCCTCTCCGGCGCTACCAGACCGGCCAGAGCCCGGGTGTCGCCAGCTCCATCAGGTGCCCGTCGGGGTCGCGGAAGTACAGGCTGACGCCGCCGCGCGGCCATTGCGCGCGCGCCTCAATGGCGACGCCATGCGCGGCCAGCCGGGCCTCCCAGGCCGGCAGGTCGGCGGCGGCGATGGCGAGCGCGCAGTGCAGGGGCCCGCTGCCGCCATGGGGCGGGATGCTGCCCATGCCGTGCGGCAGGTGCACCCAGTCCTCGGTCGCGCCACGCAGGAACAGCAGCAGCGCGCTGCGCCCGCCGACCGGATAGGCGGTGAGGCGGCCATCGGCGAACATCGGCGCGAGGCCCAGCACCGCCTCGTAGAAGCCTTGCGCCCGCGCCATGTCGGCGACATGGAGCGCGGTCTCCAGCACCCCGGCGAGCGGGGGCGGGGGGTCGGCGGTGGCGGTGCCCATGGCGCGCAGCATCCCGCCGGCGGCGCGTCCCGGCAAGCCACGCCCTGGCGAGGCGTGGAGGCCCTGCCGATATGCCCCGCATGCCATCGCGCCGATGCCGCACGCCCGCCCTGCTCCTCCTTCTCGCGGGCTGCACGGCGGCCGCGCCACCGGCGGATCAACCCGCCCCGCGCACCGCGGATTTCGCCGCCTGGTGGGAGCGCCAGCAGGCGCGCGAGGCGGCGACGCGCGCGCGGGAGGCGCCGGGGGATCAGCGCCGCGCCCTCACCCGCGACCAGTTCGAGTTCTGGAACGCGCAGCGCGAGCGTCAGGGCCGGGTGCCGCGATCGCCGTTCTGAGCCGGTCGGGCGAACCTCCGGCCGCGCGGCGTGTTGTGCCGCACGCGGCCGTTCCGCATGTGGCCACCCCACACGCATGGCATCCGGCAGGAAGGTCACCCCGCAACATGGACCCCGCAACATGGGAGGAGCACGCGACATGCCGCGCATCACCCTGGCGGCGCTGACGGCCATGGCCCTGCTGGCCGCGCCCGCCGCCGCCATCGCGCAGGACGCCGGGCGAGACACCGCGACGGCGGTCCAGATGACCCCGGCGCAGATCGAGACCGTGCTGCGTGCCCGGGGTTACGACCGCATCGAGGGGCTGGAGCGCACCGGGGAGGGCGGCTACCGGCTCAGCAACGCCGAGCGCTTCGGCGCCCCCGTGGGGCCGCTCACCCTCGATGGCGCGACCGGACAGGTGGAGGACGAGCCGCCGCTTTCGGAAGCCCAGGTCGCCACCCTGCTGCGGGCCCGCGGCTATGCCGAGGTGACGGAGGTCCGGCCCGAGGGCGAGGTCCTTTTCGTCCGCGCCCGACGCGAGGGCACGGACGTGGCGCTGCGCATCGATCCGCGCAGCGGCGTGGTGCGGCCCTGGCGCGACTAGGGCAGCCTCCGCCCTGATGGAACGCGGATGCCTGCCGTCAGGACGGGGATAGGCTGCCATTGCTCCTGGGCGGATCGCTGGAAGGCGGAGCCGCCGGGCCGCACCCGCCACTCCCGAAGCCGCCGGGCCACCGGCGCTCCGGCCTGCTGCGGGGTCAGCCGAAGGCGGTGCGCGCAGCCGGGCCGACGCCGGCGATCTCCAGGATCAGCTTGCGCCGCACCGCGACGCCGAAGCTGCCGAAATCCCCGGCCGGCAGCACGAAGGCGCCATGCCCGCCCACCACCTGCTCGCGGTAGTACTCGTCCAGCGGCGTCGTCCCGCCGCCGAAGGGCAGGCCGCCCGGTGCCTCCTTCATCACCGGGAGGCCGTTGATCACGATGCCGGCGGCCACGGCGCGGTCGCGCGCGTCCTCCACCGCGGCGCCGGCATTGTTCACGCCGTCGCCGGAGACATCGATCACGTGCCGGTCCGCCGCGAAGGGCGCCGCCGCGATCGTCTCGCGTGCGCGATCGAGCGCGGCGGAGATCGATGTCCAGGTACCGATGGTCAGCGGCGCGGCGCGCAGCCGGTCCGCGCAGCCCGCCGCCTCCGCCGCGCCGCCGATGCGGCTCCAGGGCAGCAGCAGGCTCTGGTGCTCGGGACCCGACCATTCCAGGTAGGCGAGCGCGATGGCGCCATGCGGCCCATCGGCGATCGCCGCCTGCACCTGCGGATCCTGCAGCGCCGCGGCATAGCCTTCACGCTGGAACCGCGCCTCCTCCTCATCCATCGAGCGCGAGACATCGACGGCAAGCAGGAGGAGGAGATCCACCTCCCCGCCGGGCGCGGCATGGGCGCGGGGGGCGAGCCCGGGGGCGGCCAGCGCTGCGGCGCCGGCCAGGGAGAGCAGAGTCCTGCGGCGCATGGCGCCTCCGAGCCTTCAGGTCCCCGCTGCGATACCCCTGGCGGCTGCAACCGCCGCGGAGGCTCATGGTTCACCCAACACCCCGCGAGCAGGGGGCCCTGCCGCGTGGCGACGGCATTGCGACATGGCCGCAAACCCGAACCGGGCCGCTCCCATGCCCGAAGCCCCCGCCAGCCTGCGCGGCGGAGGCCGACGTGGTGTTCATGCGGAATCACGGGGTGTTTGGCGGGCCCTGGGGGTGGCGGCGGCCTGGGGCGACCTCTGCGCCCTGGAGCGGGCCTGCACGGCGCTGGTCGTGGCGAAGTTCCTGGCCGGCCGCTCAAGCCAGTGCCGTCGGCGATGGCGGCGACCCATGCGCAGATGCGACGCGGGGCGCACGAATCACGCCCGTGCGTTCACCTGGGCAGCGTGAAGCGGCGGCTGGCGCGGGACGAGCCGGATTTCGCGGATTGGCGGGGTGGCGGAATTGGAGAGGGGCGGCCGAAGCCGCCCCCAACCGGGTCCGCACTGGTGGCCGGATCAGGCCGGTTGACCCCTGGCGCGGCTTACGCCGCGAGGCGCCGGCGGATCAGGCCCAGGCCGGCGAGGCCCATGCCGAAGAGCGCGAGGGACATCGGCTCCGGAACCTGGGTCTCGAGGGTGATCTTGTTGGTCAGCGCCGCGGCGAGGGTGGCGAAGGTCACCGTGCCGAAGTCGGTGCCGTTGGCGCCGATGAAGGCGCAGCTTGCGCCCCCGCCGATGCCGAGGCAGTTCACGGCATCCACGCCGGCGGCAGTCGCGGCGTTCGAGGCCGTGACGGGGTTCGCGCCGGCGTTGTTCTGGCCATCCGTAGTCACGTCGATCACCAGCTTCAGATTGACGCCCTGCGACGCCTCGAAGGCAACCAGCGCGGCCGTGGCGACATTGACTGCGTCACCGATGGCGGTGGCGCCGGTGTTGATGCCGCCGCGGCCGGGATCGAGGGCCGAGATTGCCGCGGTCAGCGCGGCGAGGTCGCCGGCATTGTTGATGGTGGTCAGCGCGGCGAACTGGCTGACATTCGCGCCGAAGATGTTGCCACCGATGGCGACCTGGCCGAAGGCGCCCGGGTTCGCCGCGTAGAAGCTGTTCAGGGCGGAGACGTAGCCGCCGATCTGGGTGGTGAAGTCTGCCCCCGAGATGCTGCCAGAGCCGTCCATCGCGAGGTAGAGCGCAGTCGTCGGCGCGGCTTCGGCGCCGACGGCTCCGAAGGCCAGTGCCGCAGCGGCGACGGCGCCGAGCAGCCGGTTGCGGGTGGTGTTGGTCATTGAACTGTCCCTCCTTGATGGTTGGTCCCTAGGCCGACCCGCCCCGACGTTCCGGGAATGATCGGCGCGCGGCGTGCTCAAGCAAGAGGTGTGCCAGCACGGAGAGGCACGCAATTTCAGAATGTTCGAAGCACGACACGAGCTGCGCCGCTGGGGTTTGTAAATTTTACCGACGGGCAGGGAACCGGCGCCAAGATGACGGCTGCCAAGACAGCAATGGTAGCGTCAGCCTTGCCGACAATTTCAATCCTCTAATATAATGACTTCTCATGGGATAGGCTTGCGTCAATTCCTTTGCTGACTACAAGCACGTTTCGTATCAACCCCTTGGAGTGGCCTGCCAAAGCCATCGGTGTTTGGCGCTGCCAGGGAAACCGCCGCGCAGTGCTCTCGATGCACCTCCGGGTACCTGTCCAGGGCAGGGAACAGGCCGCGGAGCCTTTCGAGGCTCATGGACCCGACGCCGCTGTCTGATGCCAGGGGATCGGCCGCGCGCGAAGCGCAGCGGCCACGGCTGCCCGGCGCCACATCCCGCAGTCTGCCCGGTGCGACCCGCCTTGCACGGCGAACCGCATTGCTGCGGCCATCAGGACCGGCCGACGACAAGCCAGGAGCGCGGAGACGGAGAACGGAGGGGTGGCCAGCCATCCAGGGAAGCCGTCACGATGGACGCACACAGGCAGGGAAACTCCCGCCGATAAGGACTCGACATCATTTCGGCGTCTCTGATGCAGGTCCCAGGCCGGCCGCGACGCGACTGTGCAGCAATCCATGCCGTTCGCATGGTGTCGAAGGCTTTGGCAGCGCCATCCGGTCGCCAGCGCAGGGTCACCCCGGCCCCTGATCCAGCCCCGCCCGCAGCGCCCGCCCCTCCGCCCCGTCGGGGTCGATCAGCCGCTCGCGCAGGAACAGGTCGATCAGCACCAGGTTGACGTTGAACTTCACGTCGTCGGTGTCGCGCACCGCCTCCAGCAGCCGGCGTGCCGGCCACAACTCGAACCGTTCCACCTCGTCGTCATGCGGCACCGGCACGAAATCGTCCGGCAGGTCCAGGTCGAAGGCGTGCAGCACGTCCCGCCGCAGCCCCTCCTCCGTGCGCATCACGTAGGAGAGGCGCGTCCCGCTGGGGCGCGCCCCGAGCGCCAGGGCAGGCGGGATGGAGGCCTCCTCGCCGGCCTCCTTCACGAGGGTCTGCTCGATCGTGTGCCCGGCGGGGATGCCGCCGGCGACCAGGTGGTCGAGCTTGCCGGGCGCCACCGCCTTGTGCGCCGCGCGATGCCCCACCCAGACATGCAGCCCGTCGGCCCGGCGGACCAGCCCGTTCACGTGTACCCCCTCGGCGATCACCCCGAAGGCCGGGACGGCGCCGCGATCGAGGGTCGCCACCACGGGGCCGCCGGGGGTGGCGCGCACGTCGAAGGCCTCGCCCCGGATGCGCAGGTGCCCGCGCTCCGCCAGGGCCTGCGCCAGCCCGGACAGCGCCTCGCTGCGCGCGGCCGGCGTGCGCAGCCTCGCCGCCAGCGCCACGCCCTCCGCGTCGAAATGCACCTCGCGCGGGAAAAACGTCAGCGCGCGCGCGAGGTCCGGCCCGAGCCAGCCCACCGGTGCCCGGCCGATGCGGAAGGGGATCAGCCCGGCCGGCGAGCCGGTGTTGTTGCAGGCGTCGATATGGCGCTGGAAGGGGCTTGGCATCGCGCAGGCTTAACCCCGCGGCGCGGGCGCCGTAAGCAGTCCGACGCCCGCCCCCCCGACCGGCCGGGTTGCCGCGGCTGGCGGCCCGTCCCATAGGCGGGACGTGACCCCGCCTCCCGCCATGTCGCGCCCCGCTGCCCCGGAGCGCGGCCAGTTCCGCACCCTGCTGAGCCTGCTGCCCTGGCTCTGGCCGCGGGACGAGCCCGGGCTGCGGCTGCGCGTCGTCGCGGCGCTGGCCTGCCTGGTGGTCGCCAAGGCGGCCAACGTGCTGGTGCCGCTCGCCTATGCACGGGCCGTCGATGCGCTGGCGCCGAAGGATGCGGCGGCGGCGGCGCTGACCGTGCCGATCGCGCTGGTGCTGGCCTACGGGCTGCTGCGCATCTCCGCCTCCGCCTTCCAGGAGCTGCGCGGCGTGCTGTTCTCCCGCGTGCAGGCGCGGGCGGGGCGGCGCATCGGACTCTCGGTGTTCCGCCACCTGCACGCGCTGTCGCTGCGCTACCACCTGGACCGGCAGACCGGCGGCCTCTCCCGGGTCATCGAGCGCGGCACGCGCGGCATCTCCTTCGTGCTGAACTTCCTGGTCTTCAACATCGTGCCCACGGTCATCGAGATCCTGCTGGTCGCGGTGATCCTGTGGCGCATGTTCGACCTCAGCTTCGCGGTGGCGACGCTCGGCACCATCGGGCTCTATGTCGCCTTCACGCTCGGCTTCACCAATTGGCGGCTGCGCTTCCGGCGCGAGATGAACGAGACCGACCAGGACGCAAACACCAAGGCGATCGACAGCCTGCTGAACTACGAGACGGTGAAGTACTTCAACAACGAGGCGCACGAGGTGCGGCGCTACGACGCCTCCCTCACCCGCTACGAGAACGCCTATGTGCGCTCGGAATCCACGCTGAACCTGCTGAACGGCGGCCAGGCGGCGATCATCGCCATCGGCCTGACGGCGGTGATGCTGCTGGCGGCGCAGGGCGTGGCGGCGGGGCGGATGACGGTCGGCGACTTCGTGCTGGTGAACACCTACCTCATCCAGCTCTACATGCCGCTGAACATCCTCGGCTTCGCCTACCGCGAGATCCGCCAGGGCCTGACCGACACGGAGGCGATGTTCGCCCTGCTGGCCGAGCCCGAGGAGGTGGCCGACGCACCCGGCGCGCCGCCGCTCAGCCCCGGCCCGGGCGAGGTGGTGTTCGACGCGGTGCGCTTCGGCTACCGGCCGGACCGCGCGATCCTCAAGGGCGTCTCCTTCCGCGTGCCGCCGGGGCGGACGCTGGCGATCGTGGGGCCGACGGGGGCGGGCAAGTCCACCATCTCCCGCCTGCTATTCCGCTTCTACGACGCCTCCGGCGGCCGCATCCTGGTGGATGGGCAGGATATCCGCGGGGTGACGCAGGGCTCGCTGCGCGCCGCGGTCGGCGTGGTGCCGCAGGACACGGTGCTGTTCAACGACACCATCCGCTACAACATCGCCTATGGCCGCCCCGGTGCTTCGGACGCGGAGGTGGAGCGGGCGGCGCGGCTGGCGCAGGTGCACGACTTCGTGCTCCGCCTGCCGGACGGCTACCGCACCGTGGTGGGCGAGCGCGGCCTGAAGCTCTCGGGCGGCGAGAAGCAGCGCGTGGCGATCGCGCGCACCATATTGAAGGATCCGCGCATCCTCATCCTGGACGAGGCGACCAGCGCGCTGGATACCCATACCGAGGGGGAGATCCAGGCGGCGCTGCGCGCCGTCTCCGCCGACCGCACCACGCTGGTCATCGCGCACCGGCTGTCCACCGTGGTCGAGGCGGACGAGATCATCGTGCTGCGCGACGGCGAGATCGCCGAGCGCGGCACGCACGCGGCGCTGATCGCGGCGGACGGGCTCTACGCCGGCATGTGGCGGCGCCAGTCGGAAGCCGTGGCGGCGGCCGAGGCCGCGGCGGCGGCGCAGGCGGCGGCCGAACTCGCCGAATCCCGCGTGGCGCGGCGCGGCGAGGCCGCGCCGGCCTGACAGCGCGCGCAGCAGTGTCCGCTGCCATGGAGACGAACGGGTGTTCCCGCGCAAGCGCGATGCAAGCGGCGACACCGAGTGCGACCGACGTGCCGGCCCGGGCGTTCCGGGTGCCCGATCCACAGGAGACCTCCATGTCCAAGTCACGCCTGCCGCCGATCCCGCCCGGTGGCCGCCCGCCCATGGGGGGCGCCGGCGCCGCCCCGGGCGGCGCGCGCAACACCCGCTCGGCCGGCGCCGGCAAGGTCACGCGGAACAACAACCCCGCCTCCCAGTCCGGCCAGGGCAAGCTGCGCGACAGCAGCGCCAGGCCGGGCGGCCGCGGCAGCCGCTGATCGCCGGCCGCGGGGCGGCGAACCCCGCGGAACCACGCGGCGCGGCAGGGCGTTCGGGGTTGTCCCATCCAGCGAAGGGGACCCCCGTGTCGAAAGCGCACCTGCCGCCCGTGCCGCCCGCCAACCGGAACCCGCAGGGCGATGCCGAGCCCGGCAAGGGCAAGCTGCCCGCCGAGGTAGCGGAGCAGAACATCGAATCGAAGAACCGGAACACCGAACAGCAGGGCCGCCAGGGCAACACGCACCAGAACACGCACCACCAGGGCTATCAGCAGGATCGCTGAGCGATGACCGACAAGCGCGGCGAGCACGAAACGGGGCGCGACGAGGGCGGCCCCGGCAGCAGCCACCAGGGCGGCAGCCACGGCCGTGCCCATCGGGCGCGCGATGACCGGGCACCCGATCCCAGCCAGCCCACCAACCCGGACCGCAGCCGTGTCGCCGGTGGCGGCGGCGAACGCGACCGCCGCCACGGACACGACCCGAAGCGCAAGTAGCCCGGTCCGCCCTCCCCCGCTTGCGGGGAACGGTGTCCTGCCGCGCCGCTACTCCACCCGCGCGCCCGAGATCCGCACCGCTTCCTGCCACATCGGCCGCTCGCGCTCGGCCCGCGCCCGCGCCTCCTCCGGCGTCGACCAGGCCATGCCGGCGCCGATGTCGAGGAAGCGCCGCTGCATCGCCGCATCCTCGCTGATCGTCTTCAGCGCGCCGTTCAGGCGGCGGATCACCGCCTCCGGTGTCCCGGCCGGGAAGACGAAGCTCTGCCAGGAGGTCACCACGAAGTCGGGAATCCCGGCTTCGGCCATCGTCGGCACCTCCGGCATGGTGGGGAAGCGCGTGGCGGAGGTGACGGCCAGCGCCCGCATCCTGCCCTCCAGGATCAGCGGCATGTAGCTGGCGAGGTTGTCCAGCGCGAAGTCGAGCTGGCCGTTCAGCATCACCGGGATGAGCTGCGCGGCGCCGCGGAACGGCACGTGCGTCGCCTCGAAGCCGGCGCGCACGGCGAGCAGCGCGGCGGAGAGGTGCGGCGTGGTGCCCACCCCCGGCGAGCCATAGGTGATGCCGCCGGGCCGCGCCCTGGCCCAGGCGATGAACTCGGCCAGCGTCCGCGACGGGTTGTGCTGCACCGGCACCACCGCGACGTTCGGCAGCTCCCAGGCCACGCCGACCGGCATCAGGTCCTTCGCCGGATCGTAGGGCAGGCGGGCATAGAGGAAGGGATTGATGGAGAAATGCGCGACGGCGGCGATGCCCATCGTGGAGCCGTCCGGCGCCGCCTTCGCCACCGCGTCGATGCCGATGTTGCCGCCGGCGCCGGGCCGGTTCTCCACCACGAAACTCTGCCCCAGCATCGCGCTCAGCCGCTCGGCATAGATGCGCACCAGCACATCCGTGGAGCCCGCGGGCGGCCAGGGCACGATCACGCGCACGGTGCGGTCCGGCCAGGCATTGCCCTGGGCGCGCAAGGGGCCGGCCAGGGCGGCGGCGGCGGCGGCGAGCAGCAGGGTGCGGCGATTCGGCATGGTGCAGTCCTGGCCTTGACTACGCTGGGAGATGCCACCGCAGCGCCCGCACTTGAAGGGGCTTCCGCTAATCTGCCTTTGCCCCGGTGATCCGCACCATCTCCGCCCAGAGCGGCTTCTCCCGCGCCAGCCGCTCGGCCAGTTCCGCCGGCGTCGAGCCGGTGAGGCGGGTGCCGATGCCGATGGCCCGCTGCTGCAGCGCCGGATCGGCCCAGGCCGCGCGGATCGTGGCCGAGAGGCGCTCCGCCACCTCGGCCGGCAGCCCGGCGGGGCCGGCCCACATGTGCCACGGCCCGAAGTCGAAATCGGGCATCCCCGCCTCGGCCATGGTCGGCACCTCGGGAAGGGTGGGCCAGCGCTCCTTCGTCGCCACCGCCAGCGCGCGGATTCCGCCCTGCTGGATCACGCCGGTGTAGCTGGCGAGGTTGTCCACGCCGAAATGGATGTCGCCGGACAGCATGGCCGGGACGGTCTGCGCCGCGCCGCGGAAGGTGACGTGCTCGCCCCTTATGCCGCTGCGCATCAGGAAATAGGCGCCGGAGAGATGGATGGTGGTGCCGACGCCCGAGGACCCGTAGCTGATCCCCCCCGGCCGCGCCTTGGCCCAGGCGATGAACTCGGCCAGCGTCCGCGCCGGCACGTGGGCCGCCGGCACCACCGCCGCGTTCGGCAGGTCCCACATCTGGCTGATCCAGGCGAAATCCTTCTCCGGATCGTAGGGCAGGCGGCTGAACAGGTTCGGGTTGATCAGCAGGTTGTGCATGCTGACCGTGCCGATGGTGTAGCCATCGGGCGCCGCCCGGGCGAGCGCCTCGGTGCCGATGTTGCCGGACGCCCCGGTGCGGGTCTCCACCACGAAGGGCTGGCCCAGGCGCTGCTGCATCTGCTCGCAGGCGAAGCGCGTCATGACATCGAGCGAGCCGCCCGGCGGGAAGGCGATCAGCACGCGCACGGGCTTGCCGGGCCACGGCGCCTGGCCGAGGGCGGGGCGGGCGAGCGGCAGGCTGGCAGCGGCGATCAGCGCGGTGCGGCGGCGGAGCATGGTGTCGTCATCCAAGGGGTGGGGTGGGGCCTGGAACGGCGCGTCGCCATGCCAGGGGCGGCGGGGCATGGCGCCCGCGGCGGGACAGGCCGCGCGGCCGTGGCGCCTGTTCAGCACTCCAGCACGAGGTTGCCGATGAGTCTCCCGGCCTCCACGGCATCGTGCGCGGCCGCGCAATCGGCCAGCGTCATGCGTGCGGCGATGGCGTGCCGCAGCAGCCCGGCCTCCAGCCAGCCCTGCAGCGCGGCGATCGCGGTGGCACGCTGCGCCGCGGTGAGTTCATAGACGATGAAGAAGCGCACCCCGACACCCTTCAGGATGGCCGGGCCGAAGCTGAACTCCGCCCCCGCCCCGTTGGCGCCATAGACGGCCGCGAGGCCGAAGGGGCTGAGCAGCTGCGCGTAGAGCGCGGCGTTGCCGGTGACGTCCACCTCCACCACCCGCTCCACGCCCTGCCCGCCGGTGAGGTCCAGGACGCGCGCGGCGACGTCCTCGCTGCGGTAGTTCACGCAGGCATCGGCGCCGGCCGCCAGCGCATGCGCGGCCTTCTCCGGACCGCTGACCGTGGCGATCACCTGCGCCGCGCCGAGCAGCCGGGCGAACTGGATGGCGTAGTGCCCGACCGAGCCGGCGCCGCCGGTCACCAGCACGCGCTGGCCGGTCACCCCGCCATCGGTCACCACCGCGTGCAGCGCCGTCAGCGCCGGGATGCCGAGGCAGGCGCCGGCGTCGAAGCCGGTGCCGTCGGGCAGGCGCACGGCCTGGGCGGCGGGCAGGGCGATGTATTCGGCGGCGGTGCCGTGGGCGCGCTTCCACTGGCCGTTCCAGATCCAGACGCGCTCGCCGATCCGGCCGCGCGGCACGCCTTCGCCCACCGCCTCGATGGTGCCGGCGCCGTCGCTGTGCGGGATGATGCGCGGCCAGGCGATGGGCCGCGAGCGGCCGCTGCGGGTCTTCCAGTCCGAGGGGTTCACGCCGGAGGCGGCGATGCGCACGAGCACCTCGCCCGGGCCGGGCGCGGGGGTGGGCATCTCGCCGATGGTGATCACCTCGGCGGCGGGGCCGTTCCTTTCGTACCAGGCGGCGCGCATCGGCGGGGGCTCCTTGCAGGGCGGGTGGTTGCCTGCCGCCCTCTTTCGCACCGCCGGCGCGTCAGGGCCAGCGCACCTCCGGCGGCAGCGACATCAGGATCGCCTCCACGTTGCCGCCGGTCCTGAGGCCGAACAGCGTGCCGCGGTCGTAGAGCAGGTTGAACTCCACGTAGCGGCCGCGGCGGACAAGCTGGTGCTCGCGCTCCGCCGCGGTCCAGGGCTCGTGCATGCGCCGGGCGATGATGGCCGGATAGGACTCGAGGAAGGCGAGGCCGACGTCGCGGGTGAAGGCGAAGTCGGCCTCCGGCCCCTTCCCCGGCGTGCGGTCGCCGAGCCAGTCGTAGAAGATGCCGCCGAGGCCCCGCGCCTCGCCGCGGTGCGGCAGGAAGAAGTACTCGTCGCACCAGGCCTTGAAGCGCCGGTAGTAGTCCGGGTCGTGGCGCTCGCAGGCGGCCTTGAAGGCGGCGTGGAAGGCGGCCGCGTCCTCCAGCGACCCGGGGGCATCGAGGGCCATCGGCGTGATGTCCCCGCCGCCGCCGAACCAGGCCCGGCTGGTCGAGATGAAGCGCGTGTTCATGTGCGCCGCCGGCACCCGTGGGCTGCGCATGTGCGCGACCAGCGACACGCCGGTGGCGAGGAAGCGCGGATCCGCCTCCGCGCCCGGGATCTGGCGGCGGAATTCGGGAGAGAATTCGCCGGCGACGGTGGAGACGTTCACCCCCACCTTCTCGAACACCCGGCCGCGCATGACGGCCATCACCCCGCCGCCGCCGCCGGGCCTCTCCCAGGGGGTCCGCTCGAAGCGGCCCGCCGGCAGCGCCGCGTGCGGGCCGGCGGCGAGGGCATCCTCCAGCGCCTCGAAGGCGGCGCAGAGGCGGTCGCGCAAGGTCTCGAACCAGGCCCGCGCGGGGCCGGCCAGCGGGTGCAGCGCCGGGTCGCCGGCGGCGGGGCCGGGACTCGGCGCGATGGAGGGCTGGTCTGCCAAGGGCAACTCCCGTGCGGCTGGGGCGGCGGAAAGGCCGGGGCAGGGTCGGGCAAAGCCGGCCCCGGCTCAAGCGGCGGCGCAACACCTCGGCCCGCCCCGCCGCATCGACCCGTATGCGCCGTGCCGCGGCGGCGATGTCGCCCCGGAGGCTCGCCATGGCGAACCGCCACCCGGGCGGATTGCCACCCTGCGGAGGCTCCCTTTATATGCGGCGCGGCGCGGCGGACCCGTCCCGCGGGCTGGCGCCTCGCGCCGGCCCCCCCGGTTCCGCCGCGCCATTCGCAATCGGCCGCGTGCGCCGTGCCCGATCCCCCCTTGCTCGGGGTGCGGGCGGGGTCGCGGCCGGAGCCAGGGACGTGGAAGGCATATGGCCGATACGATGGCGCAGCAGCGGGGCGCGCAGCACGGGGCGACGTCCCCCGGCGACGACGGCGAGCCCCGCCGGGACTTCCTGAAACTCGTGGCGGGCTCCTTCGCGGCCGTCGGCGTCGGTGCCATGGCCTGGCCCTTCATCGCCTCCATGAACCCGGCGCGGGACGTGCTGGCGCTGTCCACCACCGAGGTGGACCTGTCGCCCATCGCGGTCGGCTCCGCCGTGACGGTGGTCTGGCGCGGCAAGCCGGTCTTCGTGCGCAACCGCACCGCCGAGGAGGTCCAGGCCGCCCGCGCGGCGCCGCTGTCCCAGCTGCCCGACCCGCAGGCGGACCAGGCGCGCGTGATGCGCGACCCCTGGCTGATCGTGGTCGGCATCTGCACCCATCTGGGCTGCGTGCCGCTCGGGCAGAAGCCGACCGACCCGCGTGGCGACTACGGCGGCTGGTTCTGCCCCTGCCACGGCAGCCACTACGACACCTCGGGCCGAATTCGCAAAGGCCCGGCGCCGGCGAACCTTGTCGTCCCGGAATACGCCTTCACCTCCGACACGCAGATCCGCATCGGCTGACGCGCCGTGCGCCGGCCGGCAGGGCTGGCGCGCCGCCCCGCCGGAGAGAGGAACCCGCCCATGGCCATCGGCCTGCACGACAGCGACTTCAAGAACCCGGTGGTGCGCTGGATCGACGCGCGCCTGCCGGTCTTCACCATGATGCAGAAGGAGTACGGGACGTTCCCGACGCCCCGGAACTTCAACTACTTCTGGAATTTCGGCGCCCTGGCGATGATCAACCTGATGATCATGATCGCCACCGGCATCTTCCTGGCGATGCACTACACCCCGCACACCACCATGGCCTTCGATTCCGTCGAGCGCATCATGCGCGACGTGAACTACGGCTGGCTGCTGCGCTACGTGCACGCCAACGGCGCCTCCATGTTCTTCATCGTGGTCTACATCCACATCTGGCGCGGCCTCTGGTACGGCTCCTACAAGGCGCCGCGCGAGCTGCTGTGGATGCTCGGCGTGGTGATCTTCCTGCTGATGATGGCCACCGCCTTCATGGGCTACGTGCTGCCCTGGGGGCAGATGTCGTTCTGGGGCGCCACCGTCATCACCAACCTGTTCAGCGCCATCCCGCTGATCGGGCCGGACATCGTGACCTGGCTGTGGGGCGGCTTCTCGGTGGACAACCCGACGCTGAACCGCTTCTACAGCCTGCACTACCTGCTGCCCTTCGTGATCGTCGGCGTGGTCTTCCTGCACGTGGCGGCGCTGCACATCACGGGCTCCAACAACCCGCTGGGCATCGACCCGAAGGGGCCGCAGGACACCATTCCCTTCCACCCCTACTACACGATCAAGGACAGCGTCGGCGTCGTCGCCTACCTGGTCGTCTTCGCCATCCTGGTGTTCTTCATGCCGAACTACCTCGGCCACCCGGACAACTACATCCCGGCCAACCCGCTGGTGACGCCGGCGCACATCGTGCCGGAATGGTACTTCCTGCCCTACTACGCCATCCTGCGCGCGGTGCCGGACAAGCTCGGCGGCGTGGTGCTGATGTTCGCCTCCATCGCCGTGCTCTTCGTGCTGCCCTGGCTCGACACCTCGCCGGTGCGCTCCATGCGCTTCCGGCCGCTGGCAAAGTGGTTCCTGGTGCTCTGGGGGATCTGCTTCCTGGTGCTGATGTGGGCGGGCGGCAAGCCGGCCGAGGGCACCTATGTCGCCATCGCGCGCGTCGCGACCTTCTACTACTTCCTCTACTTCCTGGTGATCCTGCCGCTGCTTGGCCGGCTCGAGCGGCCGTTGTCCCTGCCCGAGAGCATTGCCCGACCGGTGCTGCGCGGCGGCGGGCCGCTGCCCGCCGGCGCCGCCGCCCAGCCGATGGAGAAGGCGTGATGTCCGTGTTCGGCAACACCGTTCGCGCCACCTTCCGCGCCACCTTCCGCGCCCTGGCGCTGGGTGCCGGCCTGCTGCTCGGCGCCGGCGCCGCGCCGGCGCTGGCGGCGGGCGAGGCGACCGCCATCCCCGACCACCGCTTCTCCTTCGAGGGGCTGTTCGGCACCTATGACCGCGCCTCGGCGCAGCGCGGCTTCCAGGTCTACAAGGAGGTCTGCGCCGCCTGCCATGCGATGAAGCAGCTCTCCTACCGCAACCTGCGCGAACTCGGCCTGTCGGATGCCGAGGTGCGGGCGATCGCCGCCACCGTCGAGGTGCAGGACGGCCCGAACGACGAGGGCCAGATGTTCGAGCGGCCCGCCCGCCCGTCCGACCGCTTCCGCTCGCCCTTCCCGAACGAGAACGCGGCCCGCGCCGCGAACAACGGCGCCTATCCGCCCGACCTCTCGGTCATCGCCAAGGCGCGCGAGGGCGGGGCGGACTACCTCCATGCCCTGCTCACCGGCTATTCGGACCCGCCGCCCGGCGTGACGCTGATGGACGGGATGAACTACAACAGGTACTTCCCCGGCCACCAGATCGCCATGGCGCAGCCCCTGAACGAGGGCCAGGTCACCTTCCACGACGGCACCAACGCCACCGTCGAGCAGATGGCGCACGACGTCGCCACCTTCCTCGCCTGGGCCGCGGAGCCGGAGATGGAGGAGCGCAAGCGGATGGGCGTGCGCCTGATCATGTTCCTCACCATCCTCGGCGGCCTCGCCTATGCGGTGAAGCGCAGGATCTGGCAGGACGTCCATTAGAGCGGGATGCGTCGAGGCAGAATCGCCGCAAACGCTGAATCCCGCGACCCGGCAAAGGCTGGAGCGTGTTGCGTGAGCGCATGCGAACGCAATACGCTCTAAGCAGGCTTTCATGGCTTGGCCCACACATTGTGTGGTCCAATCCATTGTAGCGAAAGCCTGCTTAGGTTTTTTGTCGTGCGCAAACCTCCAGAGGTTTGCTTAGGCAGGACTGCCGGCGCACCGTCATCGGACCCTGCGCGGGGCCGCCTTCGGGCGGCCCTTTCGCGTCGCGGGGTCAGCGGCGCACCGGCAGCTCGACACCCGGCGGCGGCAGTGCCGTGCCGCGCTGGATGGGCGGGGATTCGGTCGGCCGCGGGCCGCAGGCCGCGGCCAGCAGCGCCAGGCCGAGCAGCAGGGCGCCGTGCGGCGTGAGTCGGGTGGACGTCATTCCGGCATTCCGCATCATGCTCGGGACCATGGCAGCGCCACCCGCGCCGCGCCACCGCGCGCGGGCCGATTTCCCCGCGCCGCGCCGGCGTATAGAAGGGATCCCGCCGCCCGCGCAGGAACCCCGCCCGCATGACCGACCTCATCGACCCCGTCATCGGCCTGATCGGCGGCTCCGGCCTCTATGACATCGAGGGGCTGGAGGAGCGCGAATGGCGCCACGTCGCCACCCCCTGGGGCGAGCCCTCCGACCGGCTGCTGTTCGGCCGCCTCGCCGGCGTGCGCTGCGTCTTCCTGCCGCGCCACGGCCGCGGCCATCCGGTGCCGCCCTCGCAGCTCAACTACCGCGCCAACATCGACGCGCTGAAGCGTGCCGGCTGCACGGAGATCATCTCCCTCTCCGCCGTCGGCTCCCTGAAGGAGCATCTGCCGCCCGGCCACTTCGTCATCGTGGACCAGTTCATCGACCGCACCTTCGCCCGCCCGAAGACCTTCTTCGAGGCCGGCTGCGTCGCCCATGTCTCGATGGCCCACCCGGTCTGCCCGCGCCTCGGCGATGCGCTGGAGGCGGCGGCGCGCGGCCTCGCGCTGCCGGTGACGCGCGGCGGCACCTACCTGGTCATGGAGGGACCGCAGTTCAGCACGAAGGCGGAGAGCGAGCTGTACCGGTCCTGGGGCTGCAGCGTCATCGGCATGACCAACATGCCGGAGGCCAAGCTCGCGAGGGAGGCGGAGATGTGCTACGCCACCGTCGCCATGGTCACCGACTTCGACTGCTGGCACCCGGACCACGACCACGTCACCGTCGAGCAGGTGGTGAAGGTGCTGTTCTCCAACGCCGACAGGGCGCGCGCGCTGGTGCGGGCCGTGGTGCCGGCGCTGGGGCAGCGCCGCGGCCCCTGCCCCGCCGGCTGCGACCGCGCGCTCGACAACGCCATCATCACCGCGCCCGGGATGCGCGATCCGGCGCTGCTGGCGAAGCTGGACGCGGTGGCGGCGCGGGTGCTGTAGGGGTTCCCGCCCGGCAGCGCCCGGCTACAGCCCGAACAGCGCCCGGACCGCGGCCAGCGCCACGGCGCCGTCGGGCGCCAGGTGCCCTGCAGGCTGCCCTCCACCGGCATCCACAGCATGCCGGCGCGCGGTGCGATGGCGGCGAGGTAGCCCACCGCCCCCGGCCGCTCCGGCGTCTGCACGCTGGCATGCACCAGCAGCCGGAAGCCGGCATAGCAAGCCGTCGCCGAATCGAGTGTCGCCGCGGCCATCGCGGCGATGCGGGTAAACAGCATGGCGGCGGCGCCGGGTTCGACTGCCGCGGCGACACCCAGCCGGGCCGCGAAGCCTTCGATCGGCAGCCGCCAGTCGGCGCGTCCGAATTCCGGCACCGCGGCCTGGATGGCCGCGGTCAGCGCCACCAGGCTCGCCCCGCCCGGCACCATCTGCCCGGCGGCCCAGCGCTGCGCGGCCGACTTGTCCACGCCCACCCGCTGCGCGCGGCTCCAGTTCAGCCGGCCGAGGACCAGGCCGAGCTTGTCCGTGAAGCCGGGAATCCCAGGTGCCTTGGCCCTGCGCGCGCATGATGCGCAGCCGCAGCCATCCTGCAAGGGAGCGGCGGCCCCGCACCGCGGCCGCTGCGCCGCGTCAGCGCGCGGGCATCATGCGGCCGCGCGCATCGCGCCCCGCTCCGCCCTGATGATGTCGGCGCATTTCTCGCCCACCATGATCGACGGCGCATTGGTGTTGCCCGACGGCATGGTGGGGAAGATCGACGCATCGGCGACGCGCAGCCCGTCCAGGCCATGCACGCGCAGCTTGTCGTCCACCACCGCGTGCGTGCCCAGCGGGCCCATGCGGCAGGTCCCGATCGGGTGGTAGGCGGTCTGCGAGTTGTTCCTGATCCAGGTCAGGATCTGCTCGTCGGTGGACACCTCGGGGCCGGGCGAGAACTCGTCGCCGCGATAGGCGTCCATCGGCGCCTGCGCCATCATGTGGCGCATCAGCCGGATGCCCGCCGTCATCGCCGCCCGGTCGATCGGGTCGTGCAGGAAGTTGAAGCGGATCGCCGGATGCGCGCGCGGATCGGGCGACTTGATGTGGATCGAGCCCAGGCTCTCGGGCCGCAGCTGGTAGCAGGAGATGGTCATGGAGGGGAAGTCCTGCAGCTTCCGCGTCTTCGGGTCCTTGATCGAATAGGGCACGATGTGGAACTGCAGGTCCGGCGTCTCCAGCTCGGGCCGCGACTTGATGAAGCCGAGCAGCGGCGCCGAGGGCAGGCTCATGAAGCCGCCGCCGGTCGTCACGTATTTCAGGAACTGCGTCACCGCGCCGAGACCGCGCGCCATGTGGTTGTACGACAGCTGCGGCACCTTCAGGCGCCAGATCACGCGGGCATTGATGTGGTCGCGGAAATTCTCGCCCACCGCCGGCAGCGCGTGCCGGACCTCGATGCCGTGGCGCTGCAGCACCTCGGGGTTGCCGATCCCGGACAGCTCCAGGATCTGCGGCGAGGCGACGCCGCCGGCCGACAGGATGGTCTCCCGTGCCGTCGCCCGCACGACCTGGCCGCCGCGCTCGTACTCCACGCCGGTGCAGCGCCGGCCGTCGAGCAGCACGCGCAGCGTGTGCGCCTCGGTCACCACGTGCAGGTTGGGCCGCTTCATGGCCGGCTCGATGTAGCAATGCGCCACGCTCATCCGCCGGCCCCGGTAGATGGAGGTCTGCGTCTTCGCGACGCCCTCCTGGTCCTCGGAATTGTAGTCGGGGTTGCGCTTGAAGCCGGCCGCCACCGCCGCCTCGAAGATCGCGTCGTACAGCGGGTTCTGGTCCGGCACGACCGAGACCTTCAGCGGCCCGTTCGTGCCCCGCCCGTTGCTGCCGTCGCCATCCACGAAGTGCTCGATGCGCGTGAACACCGGCGCGACGTCCTGCCAGGACCAGCCGCGGTTGCCCATCTGCGCCCAGGTGTCGAAGTCCAGCGGCTGGCCGCGCACCCAGACCAGCCCGTTGATCGAGGACGACCCGCCCAGCACCTTGCCGCGCGGCACCGGGATGGCGCGGTTCGCGGTGTTCGGCTCGGGCTCGCTCTCGTACAGCCAGTTGGCGGCGGGGTTGTTGATCAGCAGGCCGAAGCTGACCGGCATGCGCGAATAGGGGTGGCTTGCCTTGCCCGCCTCCAGCAGCAGCACCCGGTTGGCCGGGTCCTCGCTCAGCCGCGCCGCCAGCGCACCGCCGGCGGAGCCGGCACCGACGATGATGAAGTCATACTCGGCCATGATCCCGAACCCTTCCCCCATTCCACGATGCTGCCAAGCCTCGCGCAAACCGGTGCCTCGCGACAGCCCTTTCAGAAGACGGGAACGGCCGCGCCCTTGAAGGTCGCCGCGACGAAGTCCCTGATCTCCGGCGTCTGGCAGGCGGCCAGCAGCCGCCGCACCCAGGGCGCGTCACGGTCCGCTGCCCGCACGACCACGAGGTTGGCATAGGGGCTGTCCGTACTCTCCTCGGCAATCGGATCGCGCGCCGGGTCGAGCCCGGCCAGCAGCGCGAAGTTGGAGGTGATCACCGCCGCATCCGACTCGGCCAGGGCGGCCGGCAATTGCGCACCCCCCAGCGGCTGCACCGTGATGCGCCGCGGGTTCGCCACGATGTCGGCCGGCGTGGCGCGCAGCCCGACGCCATCGCGTAGGCGGAACAGCCCCTGCGTCGCCAGCAGGATCAGTGCGCGGCCGCCATTGGTCGGGTCGTCCGGGATGGCGATGCGCCCGCCCTCCGGCACCGCGTCCAGCATCCGGTGGCGGCGCGAATAGACGCCGAGCGGGAACACCATGGTCCGCCCCACCGCCACCAGCGCATAGCCGCGATCCCGCACCTGCTGGTCGAGGAAGGGCCCGTGCTGGTAGCTGTTCGCATCCAGTTCCCCAGCCGCCAGCGCGGCGTTCGGCCCGTTGAACTCGGTGAACTCGACAACCTGGATCGCCAGCCCGCCGCGTGCCGCGATCTCCCGCACGCGGGCCATCACCTGGGCATGCGGCCCGGCGGTGACGCCGATGCGCAGCGGCCGCGGCGCCGAGCCGACCTCCTGCGCGTGCGCCGCGACCGGCACCAGCAGGCTGGCCAGCGTACGCCGGGACAGTCGGGGGCGGTTGATCGTCATGGGCACCAGCCTCGCAGCCTCATGGCCTGGCGGCAACGGCGCGCCACGAATCCCAGGGAGCACCGCGCAGGGATCTTCACGAATTATTGAATACAATGCTAAGGAACTGCTTGCGCCAGCACCGACCCAGGACCGGAGCGAGCCCTTGCCCGACAGCGTCTGCGACCTCCACCTTGCCCCCGTCAGTGCCCTCCTGTTCGGCGACGGTGCCGCGCCGCCGCTGTGGCTCTGGCTCAGCCTGGAACCCGAGGAAATCGACCGGCTGGAAGCCGCGCTCCTCGATCATCTCCGCTCGCCGCTGTTCCCGCCGCGCATCGGCGAGCGGCCGGTGCGGCCCGGCGACGAGCTGGGCCTGCTGGAGTTCGCTGCCGGCTTCGCCCCCATCGCGGGGCGCTTCGCCGGCGGGGTGGAGCTGCTGATCGCCGCCACCCGGATCGTCGCCGAACGCGGCGGCCCGCGCTGCCGCGAGGGCGCGCTCGCCTGCATCGAGGCGCTGCAGCACCGCCAGCACGCCGAGGCCCGCGCCCTGGGCGACTCGGCCGGTGCTCCGGCCCGGCTGCGCCGCTTCGTGCTGGCGGCGCGCCTCACCGCCGACCTCTGGCTGCGCTTCGTGCCGGGCGCGGAGGGCGGGCAGCCGATCGGGCCGCGCCTTGCCGAGGCGGTCGGCCTCGCCCACCGTACCGCCGCGCCGCCGTCAGCAGCCTCGGCGCCGGCCCAGCCGCCCGCTGCCGGGACCAGGCCGGGAATCCCGGTCCTGGGGCCCTTCGAGCCGCCGAACGACCGCGCCGAATGGGGTGCCTACCGTCTGCTCGCCGCCGGCGTGCCGCTGCGCCGCGTGCCGCGCGACGCCGCCCGCCGCCT
>JAIEOP010000333.1 GCA_019750465.1 Acetobacteraceae bacterium
TGCGGCCGAGTGCCAGCGCCTCCGGCTCGGCGGCCACGGCGGCGGCCGCCTCGCCCGCCTCGCGCAGCAGCCGCTCGCCATCGCGCGCGCGGATCTCCTCGGCCGAGGGCGGTGGCGCCCAGGTCGCGGCAATGCGGGCACTGGCCAGCAGCCGCTCGGCGATGCGCCGGCGCGTGTAGGGCACCAGCAGCACGGCGGTGCCCTTGCGGCCCGCGCGCCCGGTGCGGCCGCTGCGGTGCTGCAGCGTCTCGCGGTCGCGCGGCAGCTCCGCGTGCACCACCAGGCCGAGATCCGGCAGGTCGATGCCGCGCGCCGCGACATCGGTGGCGACGCAGACCTGCGCCCGGCCGTCGCGCAGGGATTGCAGGGCGCGGTTGCGCTCCGCCTGGGTCAGTTCGCCCGACAATGCGACGGCGCTGAAGCCGCGCTCCGTCAGGTTGCCGTGCAGCCGCGCCACGGCGGCGCGCGTCGCGCAGAACACCAGGGCGCGGTGGTCGTACCAGCGCAGCAGGTTCACCAGCGCGCGCTCCGCATCGCGCGGCGCCACGGCGACGGCGCGGTACTCGATGTCGCCATGCGCCTCGCCCTCGGTGGTGGCGGCGATGCGTTGCGCGCCGGGGCGCTGGTAGCGCTTCGCCAGCGCCGCGATCTCGCGCGGGATGGTGGCGGAGAACAGCAGCGTGCGGCGCTCCGCCGGCGTGGCGTCCAGGATGGCTTCCAGCTCCTCGCGGAAGCCCATGTCCAGCATCTCGTCCGCCTCGTCGAGCACCACCGCCTTCAGGCCGGAGAGGTCGAGGCCGCCGCGCTCGATATGGTCGCGCAGCCGCCCCGGCGTGCCGACGACAATATGCGCGCCCATGTCGAGCGCGCGCCGCTCCGCGCGCATGTCGGTGCCGCCGACGCAGGCGATGACGCGCCCCCCGGCCTCGGCGTAGAGCCAGGCCAGCTCGCCGCGCACCTGCAGCGCCAGCTCCCGCGTCGGCGCGATGGCGAGCGCGAGGGGCAGCCGCGGCGGGCCGACACGCTCGGCCCCGCCCAGGATCTCGGGCGCGATGGCCAGGCCGAAGGCCACGGTCTTGCCGGAGCCGGTCTGCGCCGAGACCAGCAGGTCGCGGCCCGCCGTCCCCGCCTCCAGCACGGCGGCCTGGACGGGGGTCGGTTCGGCATAGCCACGGGCGGCGAGGGCGCCGGCGAGCGGCGCCGGAAGCGGGGGAAAGGGCATGGCGCCGCCCTTGGCGCGGGCCGGCGCCGGATGCAAGCGCCGAGCGCCCTACCCCGCGCCGAGCCAGGCGCGGATCTCGGCGCCGTGCTCATCCAGGTCGGGCGCGGCACGGCGGATGCGGGCCGGCGTGCCCTCCAGGCGGATGGGCGGAAACAGCCCACGCTGCGGGCCGCGCTTCGGATCCTCGTAGTCGGTGATCAACCCGCGCGCGATTCCCTGCGGATGCGCCACCGCCTCGTCGTAGGAGAGCACGGGTTCGGCGGGGATGCCGGCGGCCTCGAACTGCCGCAGCCAGTGCGCGCTCCCGTGCTGCGCCAGCGCATCCTGCAGGATCGGCAGCAGCTCGGCATTGTGCCTCACGCGATCGGCATTCGCCTTGAAGCGTGGATCGGCGGGCAGGTCCTCCCGCCCGATGATGCGGCACAGCGCCTGCCAGAACTTGTCCTTGGACGCGCCGAGGGTGATCCAGCCATCCCTGGTCCGGAACACGCGGTAGGGCGAGGAGCCGCGGTGCAGCTGCCCCAGCCGCTGCGGCTTCGTGCCCAGCGCCAGCACATGCGCCGCCTCATAGACGCCGAGCGAGACGCCGGCCTCGAACAGCGACTGGTCGATGCGCTGGCCCCGGCCCGTGCGGTGCCGCGCCTGGATGGCGCCGAGCACGGCGATGGCGGCGTACATGCCCGCCGTCACGTCGGTGATGGCGATGGGCAGGCGATAGGGCTCCCCATCGGGCGGGCCGTTGCCCGCCATCAGCCCCGACATGCCCTGCGCCATCATGTCGAGCCCGCCATGCGCCGCCCAGGGCCCGGTCCCGCCGAAGCCGGAGATGGAGCACCAGACCAGAAGCGGGTTCTCGGCGCCCAGCACCTCCCAGCCCAAGCCAAGGCGATCGAGCGTGCCCGGGCGGAAATTCTCCACCAGCACATCGGCGCGGCGGGCGATGCGGCGCACGGTCTCCACATCCGCCGGCTGCTTCAGGTCGAGCGCGATGGAGCGCTTGTTGCGGTTCCACACGGAGAACGGGGCGCTGCGTCCATCGACGAAGGGCGGCATGCGGCGCGCGTCGTCGCCGCCATCGGGGCGCTCCACCTTGATGACGTCGGCGCCCATGTCGCCGAGCAGCATGGTGCAGTAGGGGCCCGAGAGGAAATTCGTCAGGTCCAGCACCACCAGCCCGTCCAGCGCCATGCCGTCCATCGTCCCGTCCTCCGCCTGCCGCACGCAGTGAACCGCAGCCGTGCGGCGGCGGCAACTTGACGCGCTCGCGCAGCCGTCAGCATGCTGCGTCGCGCGCGGGGAGCGGGACGCATGATGACGACCGGACGTCGGGCATTGCTGGCAGCGGCGGGAACGGTGCTGGCACGGCCGACCATCGCGCAGCAGGCCTGGCCCGGCCGCACCATCCGCATCGTCGTGCCCTTCGCGCCGGGCGGGCCGACCGACGTGATGGCCCGCGTCGTCGCCAACCTGCTCACCGGGCCGCTCGGCCAGCCGGTGATCGTGGAGAACCGCGCCGGCGGCGGCGGCAATGTCGGCACCGCCCATGTCGCCCGCGCCGCGCCGGACGGATACACGCTGCTCGTCGTCTCCACCGGCTTCGTCGTGAATGTCAGCCTGTTCCGCAACCCGGGCTACGAGATCCGCGAATTCGCGCCGATCACGGTGCTCGGCGCCTCGCCCAACGTGATCCTCGCGCGGCCCGATTCCGGCATCGACAGCATCGCCGCCCTGATCGCGCGGGCCAAGGCCACCGACCGCAAGCTCGACATGACCAATCCGGGCACCGGATCGACGCCGCACCTGACCATCGAGCTGCTGCAGGTCCGCGCCGGCGTCGAGTTCGTGCAGGTGCCGCACAACAGCGCCGGCCTCGCCATCCAGTCGCTGCTGGCCGGCACGACGCAGGTCGGCTGCACCGCGCTGCCGCCGGCGCATGCGCAGATCAAGGCCGGCGCCCTGCGCGCCCTGGCCATCACCGGCGAGCAGCGCTGGCCCGACCTTCCCGAGGTGCCGACCATGCTGGAGCTGGGCTGGCAGGGCTTCGTCTCGGAAACCTTCCAGGGACTGCTGGCGCCGGCCGGCACCCCGCCCGCGATCATCGACCGCCTGGCACGCGAGACCGTCGCCGGCCTCGCCGAGCCGACGACGCGCGAGCGTCTGCTGAACGCCGGCTTCGGCATCCGCGCCGCCGGGCCGGAGGGGCTGGCGCAGCGCATCGCGCAGGAAGTGCCGCTGTGGCGCGAGCTGATCATGCGTGCTGGCATCGAGCAGCAATAGGGAACCGCGCCTCATGAAGATCGGCGTCGCGATGTTCTGCACCGACTACTCCATGGCGCCGGGCGAGATCGCCCGCGCCGCGGAGGAGCGCGGCTTCGACAGCTTCTGGGCACCGGAGCACAGCCACATCCCGCTGTCGCGCAGCTCGCCCTTCCCATCCGGCGGCGAGCTGCCGAAGCAGTACTACGACGTCATGGACCCCTTCGTGGTGCTGACCGCCGCGGCCGCGGCCACGAGGACCCTGCTGGTCGGCACCGGCGTCTGCCTGGTGGTGCAGCGCGATCCCATCCAGACGGCGAAGCTGGTGGCGAGCATCGACCAGGTGAGCGGCGGGCGCTTCCTGTTCGGCGTCGGCGATGGCTGGAATGCGGACGAGATGGCGAACCACGGCACCGTGTTCGAGGCCCGGCACAAGCTGGCGCGCGAACGCATCGAGGCGATGAAGGAGATCTGGTCGAAGCCGAAGCCCGAGTACCACGGCGAGTTCGTGAATTTCGACCCGATGATGGCCTGGCCCAAGCCGGTGCGGAAACCCTGGCCACCGATCTATGTCGGCGGCGCCATGCCCTATGGCCTCAGGCGGGCGCTGCGCTACGGCGATGCCTGGCTGCCGCACCGCTCGCGCCCCGCCTATCCCGACGTGGCCGAGAAGATCCCGGAAGCACGGCGGCTGATGCAGGAGGCGGGGCGCGACCTGCCCATCACCATCTGGGGCGGCAGGCCGGAGCTCGCGATGCTGGAGCGCGACAAGGGCCTGGGCGTCGAGCGGGTGATCGTCTCGCTGCCCGCCGAGCGGGCGGACACGATCCTGCCGCTGCTCGACACCTGGGCAGGGCTGGTGCCGAAGCTGGCATAGCTACCGCGCCGCCCGCCACGCCACCAAGGCCGCGCCGCCGACCATCGCCGCGGCCAGCAGAAAGGGCAGGCCCGGCAGGCCGAGCCGGGCCCCGCCGCCGATCGCGAAGGCGAAGCTGCCGGCGAAGATGAAGGGGCCGATCAATCCGGAGATTCCCTGCAGGCTGCCGAAGGCGCCCTGCAGCGCGCCCTGCCGGTCCGGCGCCACGCGCCGCGTCGCCAGCGCCTGCAACGCCGGCCCCGCTATGTCCCACAGCGCGAAGAGCGGCAGGCAGGCCCAGAACCAGGACGCGCTCGGCGCCAGGCCGAAGCCGGCAAAGCCTGCCGCGCCGCAGGCGAGGCCGAGGATCAGCGCGCGTCGCTCGCCCAGGCGCGCCACCACCGGCCCCACCAGCAGCCCCTGCACCACCGCCGAGCAGATGCCCACCAGCGCCAGGGTGAAGCCCAGCATCGCCGCGTCCCAGCCGTAGCGCCAGCCGGCGTAGAGCACGAAGACCACGGGCAAGACGACGTGCGAGAGATGCTTCAGGAAGGCGACGGCGCCGAGGCCGAGCAGCACCCGGTCGCCGCGCAGCAGCGCGAAGGCGCCGAAGGGATTGGCCTGGCGCGGCCGGAAGCGCGCCGCGCGCCGCTCCGGCGGCAGCGATTCCGGCAGCACGAAGAATCCGTAGAGGAAGTTCAGCCCCGAAAGCCCCGCCGCCACCCAGAAGGGCAGCCGCGGATCCATGGCCCCCAGCAGCCCGCCCATCGCCGGGCCGACCACGAAGCCGAGCCCGAAGGCGACGCCGACCAGCCCCATGGCCTTGGCCCGCCCCTCCGGCGGCGTCACGTCGGCGATATAGGCGAAGGCCGTGGAGACCGTGGCGGCGCAGAGTCCGGCGATGATGCGCGCCGCCAGCAGCCAGCCGAGCGACGGCGCCATCGCCAGCAGCACGTGATCGATGCCAAGGCCGAGGTTGGACAGCAGGATCACCGGACGTCGCCCGAACCGGTCCGACAGCGCGCCGAGCACCGGCGCGCAGAGGAATTGCATCAGGTTGAAGGCGAAGCTGAACACGCCGAACACCGTCGCCGCCGCGACCGTGTCGCCCGCGAGGAATCCTTCGACCAGCCGCGGCAGCACGGGCAGGGCCAGGCCGAAGGCCAGCATGTCCAGCGCGACGGTGACGAAGATGAAGCGCAGCGCCGCGGCGCGGACGGGAGGGATCGGGGGCTGCACCGGGACCGTGTAGCGCGCCATGGCGGGGCTCGGCTACGCTGGCGACGAGAGGCACGGGAACTGCCGCGCCCCGTGGTACCGCCGCATCCCAGGAGAGCCCGCATGGACGCCTTCGACCTCGTCATCCGCAACGGCACGGTCGCCACGGCGGCCGATGTCTTCGCCGCCGATGTCGGCATCCGCGACGGCAGGATCGCGGCGCTGGCGAAGGGGCTGCCGCAGGGGGCGCGCGAAATCGACGCCGGCGGCAAGCTGGTGCTGCCGGGCGGCATCGACAGCCACACCCATATCGAGGAGCCGCGCGGCGGGCCGACGGTGAATGCCGACACCTTCGCCACCGGCACCGCCTCGGCAGCCGTGGGCGGCACCACCACCGTCATCGGCTTCGCGCGCCAGCCCAAGGGCGGCTCGATCGCCGAAGGCGTGGCCGAGCACATGGAACGCGCCCGGCGCGGCGCACGGATCGACTACGCCTTCCACATGATCCTGACCGATCCGCGGCCGGAGATCCTGGAGCGGGAGTTGCCGGCGCTGGTCGCGGCCGGGCATCGGACCTTCAAGATCTTCCTCACCTATGACGGCACCCGCATCTCGGACGCCGAGGCGTTGCAGGTCCTGGCCACCGCGCGGCGGCTCGGCGCGCTCACCTGCATCCATGCCGAGAACCACGAGCTGATCGCCTTCTACACCGAGGCGCTGCTCGCTGCCGGCCTCACGCGGCCGATCCACCACGCCTGGGCCAAGCCGATGATCGTGGAGCGGGAATGCGTGCACCGCGTCTGCGCCATGGCGGAGGCGCTGGATGTGCCCATCCAGGTCTTCCACGTCTCCGGCGCCGAGGCGGCGGACGAGATCGCCCGCGCCCAGGCGCGCGGCGTGAAGGTCTGGGGCGAGACCTGCACGCAATACCTGGTGCTGACCGCCGACGACCTCGACAAGCCGGGCCTGGAGGGCGCGAAGGCGCTGTGCAGCCCGGCGCCGCGGACCAGGGCGGACCAGGCGGCGCTGTGGGAGGCGATCCGCCTCGGGACCATCCAGAACGTCACCTCGGACCACGCGCCGACGCGTTTCAGCGGGCCGGATGGCAAGACTGCGTTGGGCGCCGACGCGCCCTTCACCGTGCTGCCGAACGGCGTGCCGGGGCTGGCCGTGCGCATGCCGATCCTGTTCAGCGAGGGCGTGGTGCAGGGGCGGATCACGCTGCCCAAGTTCGTCGAGATCACCGCGACGCACGCGGCGCGGCTGTTCGGCCTCGACGACCGCAAGGGCAGCATCGCGGTCGGGCTGGACGCGGACATCGCCATCTGGGATCCCGCGAAGCGGGTGACGATCACCGACGCCCTGGTGCAGGACGCCAACGACCACACCCCCTACGAAGGGCTGGACGTGACGGGTTGGCCCGAGACAACGCTGGTGCGCGGCGTGCCGGTGGTGGAAGGCGGCCGCGTCGTCGGTGCCCCCGGCACCGGCCAGTGGCTGCCGCGCGGGCCTTACGACCTGATCAAGCCGCGCGGGGTGTTTCCGGGGCCGTTCAACCCGGTGGATCGCGTGCCGGCGTAGGCTCCCCCCACCCCGGCCCTCCCCCGCCAGCGGGGGAGGGAGGAGGCGCGCAGCGCCGGAGGGTGGGGGTGGCGTCGGAAAGAGTCCTGCCTGCTGCTGCCGTATCCCGCCCGTACTCAGATCGACGCCATCCGCCGCAGCCCGACCAGCCGGTCGCACAGGATCAGCACGATCACCGTCAGCCCGATCAGCACGGTGCTCACCGCCGCGAGCGTGGGGTCCGGGCTGATCTCCAGGTAGTTCAGCAACTGGATGGGCAGGGTCTTGGTCCGGACGTCGACCAGGAACATGCTCACCGGGTAGTTGTCGAAGCTGGCGATGAAGGCGAACAGGGCACCGGAGATGAAGCCGGGCAGGATGTTCGGCACCAGCACGCGCCACAGCGCCTTCGGGTAGCTGCACCCCAGGGTGCGCGCCGCATCGACCATGGCGAAGTCGAACAGCGACAGGCTCGCCAGAACCGTCCGCATCACGAAGGGCAGCGTGATCACCACATGCGCGAGATACAGCGACCACCAGGCGTCGCGCAGCCCGACCTCGCGCATCGTCTGGAGCAGCGCGATGCCGAGCACGAGGCCCGGCAGCATCAGCGGCGAGACCATGAAGGTGGTGATCGCCGCCGCCCCCGGTACCAGGCCCCGCACCAGCGCGATGGCGCAGAGCGTGCCGAGCAGCAGCGAGGTCGCGGTGGACAGCGCCGCGATCTGCGCCGAGAGCCAGAGCGCGCCCAGCAGCCCATCGACGTTGCGGATCCTGCCGTACCATTGCAGCGAGAAGCCCTCGGGCGGGAAGCGGAACACCGTGCTCTCGGTGAAGGAGACCGGGATCACGACGACGATCGGCAGCAGCAGGAAGGCGATCACCAGGATCAGTGCCGTCCAGGCGATGCCGGTGCCGAGGCGATCCATCGTCATGCCGCGCCACCATGGCGTGCCAGCCGACGCTGCATCAGCGAGGCACCGACCACCACCATGGCTGCAACCGCCAGCAGCACCGCCGCCATAGCCCCGCCGAGCTGCCAGTCGCGCAGGTTCAGGAAGGCTTTCGCCATGACCATCGACATCGTCATGTAGCGGTCGCCCATCAGCAGGGATGGCGTGACATAGGCCGCGACCGCCAGGGAGAAGACCAGCGAGGCGCCCGCCACCACCCCCGGCAGCGTCAGCGGCAGGGTCACGCGCGTGAAGCGGTACCAGGGCGATGCGCCGAGCGTCGCCGCCGCGTCGCCGTAGCGCGGGTCGATCATGCGCACCACGGAGTAGATCGGCAGCACCATGAAGGGCAGGAAGACGTTGATCATGCCGGCATAGAGCGCGCCCTCGGTGAAGATCATGCGCACCGGGCGCTCGATCAGTCCGACGTTGAGCATGAGCCAGTTCAGGATGCCGTCGCGCCGCAGCACGATGCCCCAGCCGAAGCTCTTGACGATGATCGAGACGGTCAGCGGCAGGAACACCAGCGCGAACAGCACCACCTGCGCGTAGCCGCGCGCGCGGGCCAGCGCGAAGGCCGCCGGATAGCCGAGGATGAAGGCGCCCGCCGTCGTGATCAGCCCGAGCTGGAGGGAATTGCCGATGACGCCGATGTAGTAGGCATCGCCCAGCACCCGCACATAGCCGTTCACGGTGAAGCCGCCCTCACCGCGGATCGAGGACCAGAGCAGCAGCAGCAGCGGCAGCAGGAACACCACCGACAGGAAGGCCACGCCCGGCAGCGCCAGCAGCGCCATGGGGTCCAGGCGCCGGCGCAGCGGCGGCAGCGCCGCAGCGGGCGCCGCAAGCGTCGCGCTCATGCCGGAAAAACCATCGTGTCGGCCTCGCGGAAGGCCAGCGTCACGCGGCTGCCGGGCTGCACGCCCTCCGGCAGGCGCGGCAGCTCCACCACGCCGCGGTCCTCGCCCTCCGCCGGCAGGTCGAGATGCAGCTGGGTGCGCGACCCGAGGAAGGAGATCTCGCTGACGCGCGCGGAGACGCGGTTGGCACCCGCCACGCCCTCGCCCAGCGTCACCGCCTCCGGCCGCACCGCCACCGCGACGCGGCTGCCCGGCGCGAACCGGCCCGGCGCCCGCACCGGGCCGAGCGACGTCTCCACCGTCACCACCCCGTCCTCCACCGCCACAATCCGCCCGGCCAGGCGCGTGGACTGGCCGACGAAGTCCAGCACGTAGAGCGAGACCGGTCGGCCGTAGAGCGTCGCCGGATCGGCGAGCTGCTCGATGCGGCCGGAATTCATCACGGCGATGCGGTCGGAGACGACCAGCGCCTCCTCCTGGTCGTGGGTGACGAAGATCGCGGTGATGCCGACCTCGCGCAGCAGGTGCTTCAGCTCCACCTGCATCGTCTCGCGCAGCTTGCGGTCGAGCGCGCTGAACGGCTCGTCCAGCAGCAGCAGGGAGGGGCGCACCACCAGCGCGCGTGCCACCGCCACGCGCTGCTGCTGCCCGCCGGACAACGAAGTGACGGGCTTGTCCGCGTGCTCGCCCATGCGCACCAGCGCCAGCGCCTCGGCGACGCGCGGCGCGGCCTCGGCGCGGCTCACACCCTGGGCGCGCAGGCCGAAGCCGATGTTCTCCGCCACCGTCAGGTGCGGGAACAGCGCGTAGTTCTGGAACACCACGCCGACATTGCGCCGATGCGCCGGCAGCGCGGTGATGTCTTGACCCGCCACCGTGATCCGCCCGGCATCCGGGCGCAGCAGCCCGGCGATGCAGCGCAGCAGCGTGGTCTTGCCGCAGCCCGAGGGGCCGAGCAGCGAGACGAACTCCCCCTTCGCCACCGAGAGTGAGAGGTCCTCCAGCACCACCGCCGCGCCGAAGCGCTTGGAGGTGCCGGTGACCACCAGGTGCCCGGCCGACGACGCCCCCGCCTGCGCGGCCGGGGCAGGCGCGCCGAGCGCCGTCACCGTGCGGCGATCTCGCGCTCGAAACGCTCGATCCAGCGGTTGCGGTTGTCGGCGAAGTACTCCCAGTCCAGCACGATCAGCTCGGGCAGTTGCAGGCTCGGCGGCGCGACCGCCTTCCTGTTGGTGGGCTTCGAGAAGAACGTGCCGGCAATCAGCGCCTGGGTGTCCGGGTCCAGCAGCTCGTTGATGAACTTCATGCCCAGTTCCGGATTCGGCCCGCCCTTCACCATGGCGACGCCGGCGGGCATCGCCACCGTGCCCTCCCGCGGATAGGCGAGATCGACCGGTGCGCGCTGGCTCTTGCGGAACAGCGTCGTGCGGCTGTCGGGCGAGAGGTACAGGTCGACCTCGCCGCTCTCCTGCAGCTGCTGCGCCTGCGGCGGGTTGGTCGTGATCTGCAGGATGTTCGGCCGCAGCTCGCGCAGCTTGCCGAAACCCTCGTCGGCCAGCTTCAGGCATTCCGCCATCGGCTTGCCGGTGGCCAGCGTCGTCGCCGCCAGCAGCGGCACCACCGCCTGGGTGATGCGCATGGAGATCAGGATCACCTTGTCGCGGTACTTGCGGTCCCAGACTTCGGCGTAGCTCTGCGGCGCGGTGCGCACGTTCTGCGTCTGGTAGCTGATGGAGGCGGCCGGGAAGCACCAGTTCGCCCACATGGCATCGCGCGGCCTGGCCTCCGGCTGCACATCTGCCAGGTTCGGGATGTCGAGGCCGCGCAGCGGCGCGATCACGCCCTCGCGCTCGGCGATGATCAGGACCGGGTCGTCCATCATCGTCACGGTCATGGTCGGGCGGGCGCGGTTGCTGCGCATCTTCTCCAGGTTGATCAGGCTGTTCGTGCCCTCGAACAGGATCTTGAACCCGTGCTTGCGCTCGATGCGCGGGAACAGGATGTCGGTAAGGCCGGGCGAGGCCGGTCCGCCGACGAAGATCTCCGGCGTCTGCGCCCGCAGGATGGCGGGGCTCGCCAGCAGCGATGCGCCGCCGCCCAGCAGCACGCGCCGGCTCCAGGTGCTGTGCATGGCCTTGTCTCCTCCTCGGATCGGTTCCGCTCCGCACGCAGCAAGCCGCGTGCCGTGTTGAACGCTATGGCCAGGGCGGCTCCCTGTCCGGCGATGCCCAATTCCTGGGCAAGCCTGCCACGCTCCGCGCCGGGGTGGCGAGCCGGATTCCACCGCCTGCGCTACAATGCCCCCGAGGCCAGGAGGGGACCCATCCATGCAGCGTTCCGAGCAGCGCATCCTCACCACCCATACCGGCAGCCTGCCGCGGCCGCCGGCGCTGACGCGGCTCTACGCCCAGCGTGCGCGGGGCGCCGCGGTGGACGCGGCGGCCGTGGCGGCCGAGGGGCGGGCGGCGCTGGCCGCGATCGTTCCGGCGCAGATCGAGGCCGGCCTCGATGTGATCAACAATGGCGAGCAACAGCGCGACAGCTTCGCGCTCTACCTGCGGCACCGCCTGACGGGTATCGGCGGCGAGAGCGTCCGCGGCACCTTCGCCGACATCGACGCCTACCCCGAGTTCCGCGACGAATTCACCCGCGGTGCCACCGCGAAGGAGTTCGTCAGCAACACCGCGCAGCTTCCCGCCGCGATCGGCCCCGTCGCCTATGCCGACCCGGCCGTGGTGCAGGCCGAGTGCGCCGATTTCGCCGGCGTGCTGGCGGCCCACGCCGGGCGCTACGCGGAAGCCTTCCTCACCGCACCCTCCCCCGGCATCGTCGCTGCCATCATGCAGAACCGGCACTACGCGACCGACCAGGCCTATCTGGAGGCGCTGGGCCGGGCGCTGGCGGTGGAGTATCGCGCCATCATCGAGGCCGGCTTCGTCCTGCAACTGGACTGCCCCGACCTCGCGCTGGAACGCCACGCCTCCTACCGCGACCGGCCGCTGGCCGACTTCCTCGATTTCGTCGAGCGCGTCGTCGGCGTGATCAACGACGCCATCGCCGGCCTGCCGCGCGAGCGCATCCGCCTGCATGTCTGCTGGGGGAATTACGAGGCGCCGCACGACCACGACGTGCCGCTGGAGGCGATCCTGCCCATCCTGCTGCGCGCCGCGGTCGGCGGGCTGGTGCTGCCCTTCGCCAACCCGCGCCACGCGCATGAGATCCGGCTCCTGGCGCGCATGCCGCTGCACGCTGACCAGATCCTGGTGGCCGGCGTGATCGACACCCTGACCAATTTCGTCGAGCACCCGGAGGTGGTGGCGGACCGCATCGAGGCGGCGGCGCGCGCGGTCGGCGATCCGACGCGCGTGCTGGCCGGCACCGATTGCGGCTTCGATACCTCGGCCGGGCGCGGTCGGGTCACCACGGACGTGGTCTGGGCCAAGCTGCGCGCCATGGCGGAGGGGGCGCGCATCGCCTCGGCGCGGCTGTTCCCCGGGGGGCGCGCCTGATGTGCTGGATCTGCGATGCGCGGCCCTGGCTGCGCCTGCATGCCGACGTGGCGGAGCCGCCGGCGGTCGAGACGCCCGAGGTCAGCCCGCCGACCAGCCCCCATCCAGCGGAAGCGCCCCCCCCGTGATGTCGGCGCCGGCCGGACCGCACAGGAAGGCAGCCAGGGCGGCGACGCGCTCCGCCGCGATGAAGCGGCCGGAGGGCTGCTTCCCGGCGAGGAAGGCCTCGACCGCGGCATCGCGGCTGGTCTCGCCGCGCGACGCCATGCCGCGGGCGATGCGGTCCTCGATGGCCGGCGTCGGCACGCTGGCGGGGCAGAGCGCGTTGCAGGTGAGGTCGCGGTCGCGCGCCGTCTCCAGCGCCACCGCGCGGGTCAGGCCGATCAGCGCGTGCTTGGTCGTGACGTAGCCGACACGGTCCGTCGTGCCGATCAGCCCGAAGATCGAGCCCATGTTGATGATACGCCCGTAGCCGCGCGCCCGCATCCCCGGCAGCGCGTGGCGGATGGCGTGGAAGGCGGCGCTGAGGTTGACCGCCAGGTCCTCGTCCCAGCCCGCGGGGTCGGTGGCCTCGACGGGGCCGAAATGGCGGGTGACGGCGTTGTTCACCAGGATGTCGGGCGCGACGGCGGCAACCAGCGCCGCGATCGCGTCGGGGCTGGTCAGGTCTGCGCGCAGGTAGCGGCCGGGCGCGGGCAGGCCGGCGGCGATGGCGGCGCCCTCCGCATCGGGCAGCAGCCCGTGCAGCGTCACGGCGCAGCCATCCGCCGCCAGCGCCGCGGCGATCGCGAGGCCGAGGCCGGCGGTGGAGCCGGTGATGAGGGCGGCGCGGCCGGCGAGCGGGCGTGGGGTCATGCGCCGAGGCTACGCCCGGGCCTGTGCTTGGCAAGCACCGCCGCGCCTCGCATGCTTCGCGCCCGGAGGACCCGCCATGCCGACCGAAGCCGCCCCGCGCCTCACCGCCCTGCATCCGGTGATCGGTGCCCGCATGGACGGGATCGCCCTCGGCCCGGACATGGCGCAAGCGCAGGTGGCGGCGATCCGCGCGGCGATGGACCGCTACGCCGTGCTGGTCTTCCCCGGCCAGGACCACCTGGATGACACGGCGCAGCTCGGCTTCGGGCGGCTTTTCGGCACGGTGGAGGAGACGCCCTCGCTGGTGGACCAGGCGCGGCGGCGCCTGCCGGACAACCAGATCAACGACATCTCCAACCTCGGCGCCGATGGGCGGATCCTGGCGGCCGACGACCGGCGGCGCATGTTCAACCTCGGCAACCTGCTGTGGCACAGCGACAGCAGCTTCAAGCCGATTCCGGCGAGCTATTCCATGCTGCATGCCCGCGTCATCCCGCCCGAGGGCGGCGAGACCGAGTTCGCCGACATGCGCGCCGCCTGGGATGCGCTGCCGGCGGCGATGCAGGCGCGGCTGCGCGACCTGGTCTGCGACCACTCGCTGATCTACAGCCGCGCCCAGCTCGGCTTCTCCGAGTTCACCGCGGAGGAACGGGAGCGCTGCGCGCCGGTGCCGCAGCGGCTGGTGCGGCGGCATCCGGGCTCGGGGCGGCTGTCGCTGTACCTCTCCTCGCATATCGGCCGCATCCAGGGCTGGCAGGTGCCCGAGGCGCTGGCGCTGCTGCGCGACCTGACGGAGCACGCGACAGGGCCGCAATTCGTCTACCGGCACCACTGGTCGGTGGGCGACCTCGTGGTCTGGGACAACCGCTGCACCATGCATCGCGGCCGGCCCTATGCGGACAGGCTGTACCCGCGCGACCTGCGGCGCGTCACGCTGATGGACCTGGCGCCGACGCTGGAGCAGGCGGCATAGGATACCGCACGACCGAAGGGGCAGCAGGAGCAGCGCCATGACCGACGCGATCCCCGACCTCAGCACCCGCCGCTTCGGCTTCCTGTGCTATCCGGGCTTCGAGGAACTCGATCTCATCGGCCCCTGGGAGATGGCGACGATGTGGTCGAGCTACGCGCGCGGGCCGCAGTGCCTCACCATCGGTCCCACCACCGACCCGATGCGCTGCGCCAAGGGCCTTGCCGTGGTGCCGGCGGAGTCTCTCGCCACCTGCCCGGCGCTCGACTACCTGCTGGTGCCGGGCGGCTTCGCGGCCTTCGAGGTGATGCAGGACCCGGCGCTGCTCGGCTTCGTCAAGCGCCAGGCACGGGGCGCGCGGGCCGTGCTCTCGGTGTGCACCGGCAGCTTCATCCTGCACGCGGCCGGGCTGCTGGAGGGGCGCCGCGCGACGACGCACTGGAAGGCGCTGCCGCGGCTGCGCGCCCTGCCCGGCGTCACCGTCGAGGAAGCCCGCTGGACACGCGACGGCATGATCTGGACATCGGCCGGCGTCTCGGCCGGCATCGACCTGCTGCTCGGCTTCATCGCCACGGAGGCGGGCGAGGCGGCGGCCTCGCAGGTGCAGTGGAACGCCGAATACTACCCCGACAGCCGGGCCTATGGCGCCGCGCACCGCGACACGGCGGCCCCGGGCTACCTGCGCGCCGCCGAATGACCCGCCTGGCGCGCGAGGCGCTGCGCGGCCGCGCGCAGACCGTGCTCGGGCCGGTCGAGCCGCCGGCGCTCGGCCCGACCCTGATGCATGAGCACCTGATCTGGGACATCCGCACGCCGGCGATGCGCGCCGACCCGGACCAGGGGCCGGAGATCACGCTCTGCAACTGCTTCGCCATCAACTACGGCCGCAAGCGCAAGGCGCCGGGCAACCTGCGTTTCCGCTGCGAACCCACGGCACTGGCGGAACCCGCGGCGCTGCGCGCGGCGGGCGGGCGGGCGATGGTGGAACTCACCTGCGGC
Organism: Acetobacteraceae bacterium; assembly: GCA_019750465.1. Lineage (GTDB taxonomy): Bacteria > Pseudomonadota > Alphaproteobacteria > Acetobacterales > Acetobacteraceae > JAIEOP01. The sequence continues at coordinate 15,259 of JAIEOP010000333.1, forward strand.
GGCCTCGATCCCGACCCGGCGGCGCTGGCGCGGCTGGCGGCCGAGTCCGGGCTGCACATCGTCATGGGCTGCGGCCACTCCGTGCACGAATACCAGGACCCGGCGAACAAGACCCGGGACGCCGAGGATTTCGCGCAGGAGATGATCGACGGGGTGCAGGTGGGCCCTGGGGCACCGCGGTGCGCGCCGGCATCATCGGCGAGATCGGCTGCCAGGCGCCCGGGACGGCGCAGGAGCGGCGCGTCATGCGCGGCGCCCTGCTGGCGATGGCGGAGACGGGGGCTGCGGTGAACGTGCATCCCGGCCGCCACCCGGACCAGCCGCAGGAGGTCGCCGACGTCGTGCGCGCCGCGGGCGCCGATCCGTCGCGCGTGGTCATCAGCCACATCGACCGCACCATCTTCGACGAGGCGCGGCTGCTGCGCCTGGCCGACAGCAGCGTGGTCATCGAGTTCGACCTGTTCGGGCAGGAGCAGAGCTTCTACCCGCTGGGCGACATCGACATGCCGAACGACGCGGTGCGGCTGCGCTTCATCCGGGCGCTGATCGCGCGCGGCCACCTGGAGCGGATCGTGATCAGCCACGACATCTGCTACCGCACGCGGCTGACCCGCTGGGGCGGGCATGGCTATGGCCACATCTCCGAGAATGTCGTGCCGCTGATGCGCGCCCGCGGCTTCGCCGAAGCGGAGATCGAGGCGATCCTGGTCGGCAATCCGGCGCGCCTGCTGGCCTTCGTCTGATCGGAACGCCCCCCCAAAGAAAGGCCCGGTCCTTGCGGGCCGGGCCAAGTGTAACAGGGAGGCTTCACGTCTGGGAGACGAAGGGGCCCCGACATGGCCGGGGTTACCCTGTTCCGGCCAAACCGCCGGGACACCCGAAGCCTAGGACTGCAGCGCAGCATGGCGGTGTGGGGATTTCCGCCAGCGGCCATGCAAGAACTGCATGTCAGGCGATTCGCCTCATCCTAAAAGCTATACAACCCTGGCGCGAGTGGACTCGCCCGTGCCGCTGGCCAGTTCCGCGACGATGAAGTCGCGGAACACCGACACGCGCTTGGAATGACGCATCTCCTCGGGATAGACGAAATAGGCATCCAGCCGCGGCGGCTTCAGCTCCGGCAGCACCACCAGCAGCCCATCCAGCTCGCGGCCCATGTAGTCCGGCAGCGCGGCGATCCCGAGGCCGCTCTGGACGGCGCGCAGCATGCCCGTGGCGCTGTTCACCTCCACCGCGGCGCGGCGCGGCGCCCCGGGCCGGCGCCCGGCATCGGCCAGCCAATTCACCTGATCGACCGGCGGGCGGTACTCGCCCCAGACGATGAGGCGGTGCGCGTCCAGCTCCTCGGCGCGCTGCGGCACGCCGAAGCGCTTCAGGTAGGCCGGCGCGGCGCAGACCTTGTACCCGAAGCTGGTCAGGTGGCGCTGGATCAGGTCGGGCTGCTTCGGCGCGTGCATGCGGATCGCCACATCGGCCTCCCGCATCGCCAGGTCGAGGTCGGAATCATCCAGCAGCAGGGTCACGCTGACATCGGGGTAGAGCTCGATGAAGCGGTGCAGCCGCGGCGCCAGCCAGGTGTTGCCGAAGCCGAGGGTGCTGGTGATCTTCAGCCGCCCGGCGGGCCTCTCCCGCCCCTCGGTCAGCAGCGCCTCCGTCATCGCCAGCTTCGCGAAGACCTCCCGCACCGTGCGGAACAGCGTCTCCCCGGGCTCGGTGAGGATCAGCCCGCGGGCGTGGCGGTGGAACAGCGGCACCGCCAGCGCCTCCTCCAGCGCCTGGATCTGGCGGGAGACGGCGGACTGGCTGAGGTTCAGCGTCTCCCCCGCATGGGTGAAGGAGCCGGCCTCGGCCACCGCGTGGAACACGCGCAGCTTGTCCCAGTCCAGCGGCATCCGCCTGGCGCCTCCCTCTCGTGCCGTCACTATGCGCGCATCGGGCCCGATTCGTTCAAGCCCGCGTGCCCTGACGGACCGCCGAGGCGGCTGCCGCCCCGCTCAACCTGCCGCCAGGGCGGCGGCGGCCATCGCCTTCCGGCTCAATAGGCCGCCATGGCCGGTGCCTCCGCCGGCTGATGGGCAAGCCATTTTTCCGCCTCCAGCGCCGCCATGCAGCCGGTGCCGGCGGCGGTGACGGCCTGGCGATAGATGCGGTCCTGCACGTCGCCGGCGGCATAGACGCCCGCGATGGAGGTGCGGGTGCTGCCCGGCGCGGTCAGGATGTAGCCCTCCGCATCGGTCTCCACCTGGCCGCGGAACAGCGCCGTCGCCGGGTCGTGGCCGATGGCGACGAAAACGCCGTCCAGCGCCAGCTCCGACCGTTCGCCGGTCCTCGCGTGGCGCAGCGCCAGGCCCCGCACGGCGCGGAACTTGCCTTCGGTCGCCAGCACGGCCTCGGCCACGGTGTCCCACAGCACGTTCACATTCGCTTTGGCGAAGAGCCGCTGCTGCAGGATCCGCTCCGCGCGGAGGCTGTCGCGGCGGTGGATCAGCGTGACGGACTTCGCCAGGTTCGAGAGGTAGAGCGCCTCCTCCACCGCCGTGTTGCCGCCGCCGATGACCGCGACGACCTTGCCGCGGAAGAAGAAGCCGTCGCAGGTGGCGCAGGCGGAGACGCCGAAGCCGCCGAGTTCCTGCTCGCCCGGGATGCCGAGCCAGCGCGCCTGGGCGCCGGTGGCGATCACCATTGCGTCGCCCTCGAACAGGTCGCCCGAGTCGCCCGTGGCACGGAACGGCCGGACGGAGAGATCGACCCTGGTGACCACGTCCTGCATCACGGTGGCGCCGACATGCTCGGCCTGGGCCTTCATCTGCTCCATCAGCCAGGGGCCCTGGATGGCCTCGGCGAAACCCGGGTAATTCTCGACATCGGTGGTGATGGTCAGCTGCCCGCCTGGCTGAAGCCCGGCCACCACCAGCGGCGCGAGGCCGGCACGGGCGGCGTAGATGGCCGCGGTGTAGCCGGCCGGGCCGGCGCCGATGATCAGCAGGCGGGTGCGATGCGGGGTCGAGGCGGTCACGGAGAGGGTCCCGGGGAGGAATGCGCGGGTAGCATATCTGGCGGGTCATGCCCCCGCCACAAGCGGGTGGCTTGCTCCCGGCGCGGACCGCAAGGATAGTGCGCGCGGGGAGGCGATCGCAGCAATGGACACCGATGCGAAGCGCCTTCCGGGGCCGCCGGGCCGGACCGGCCCGCCACGTGGCGCCGCCGAGCTGGACGAGGTGGACCTGCGCATCCTGGCCGAGCTGCAAGCCGATGGCCGGATAACCAATGTGGAGCTTGCGCGCCGCGTTGGGCTTTCCGCGCCGCCCTGCCTGCGCCGCGTGCGCCGGCTGGAGGAGGAGGGCGTGATCCGCGGCTACCACGCCGTGCTCGATCCCGCGCCGCTGGGCTACGAGATCACCTTCTTCGCCCTGGTCGGCCTGGAGAGCCAGAAGGAAGCCGTCCTGACCGCCTTCGAGGCCCTGGTCACCGCCTGGCCGGAGGTGCGGGAGTGCCACATGATCCGCGGCGGCGGCGATTTCCTGCTGCGGCTGGTCGCGCGCGACACCCCGCATGAGAACGCTTTGACCGCCCGCCTGACCGGCGCCGACCATGTCGCGCGGGTGCAGACCCTGCAGACCATCCGCACGGCGCGCGACGCGCCGGGGGTGCCGGTGCCGGGCGTTGGATAGGGCGCGGGGCGAGGTGCCGCCGCCGCACTGGTCGGCGCGCCTGCCCTTCTATTTCGGCTGGGTGGTCATCGGCATCGCCTTCCTGACGATGGCGGTCAGCGTGACCACGCGCACCGCCTTCTCGCTGCTGCTGCCGCCGCTGATCGGCGAGTTCGGCTGGGAGCGCGGCCTGGTCGCCGGCGCCTTCTCCTTCGGCTTCCTGGTCTCCGCGGTCATCGGGCCGGTGATCGGCCGCGTCGTGGACCGCAGCGGACCGCGCGTGGTGATCCTGACCGGCGCGGCGATGATGGCCGCCGGGCTTGTACTGGCGCCGGCGATGGGCACGCCGTGGCAGCTCTACGTCACCCTCGGCCTGCTGGTTGGCGTCGGCGCCAATCTCATGAGCTACACCGCGCAGTCGCTCTATCTGCCGAACTGGTTCCTCCGCCGGCGGGGCCTGGCGATCAGCATCGCCTTCTCCGGCGTCGGCGTGGGCGCGATCCTGCTGCTGCCGGCGCTGCAGGCGCTCATTGCCGCGGAGGGCTGGCGCGCGTCCTGCTGGGCGCTGGCGGCCCTGGTGCTGCTGCTGGTGGCGCCGCTGAACCTGCTGCTGCGCAAGCGGCCCGAGGAGATCGGCCTGCGCCCGGACGGCGCGACGGCGGACGCGGCCGCAGCGGCGGGGCAGCATCGTGCCGCCGCCCTGGTCGATCCAGCCTGGGCAGCAGTGGAGTGGACGCTGGCGCGGGCGATGCGCACGGCGCGCTTCTGGTGGCTCGCCTTCGGCTTCGCCAATGCGCTCTTTGCCTGGTACGCGGTGCAGGTGCACCAGACGCAGTACCTGGTCGAGGTCGGCTTCCCGCCGCTGCTCGCCGGCTGGGCGCTTGGCCTGGTGAGCGCCGCCGGCATCCCGGGCCAGATCGGCCTGGGCGCACTGTCGGACCGGATCGGGCGGGAATGGGTGTGGACGGCGGGCTGCCTCGGCTTCGCCTTGTGCTACGCGGCGTTGCTGGCGCTGGAGGGCGCCGGGCCCTCGCTGCCGCTGCTCGCCACGGTGGTGCTCGCGCAGGGGGCACTCGGCTACGCGCTGCCGGGCCTGATGGGGCCGATCGTCGCCGAGATCTTCGAGGGGCCGCATTACGGCGCGATCTTCGGGGCGCTGACGGTGGCGATGATCGGCGGCGGCGCGGCCGGACCCTGGGCTGCCGGCATCATCCACGACGCGACGGGCAGCTACCGCCTTGCCTTCCTCATCGCCATCGCGTGCAGCGTCCTCTCGGCCGCGGCAATCTGGATGGCGGCGCCGCGCCGGGTACGGGTGGTGCCGGGGCGGCTGCGAAGGGGCCTCAGTGCCGTTCCAGCAACCCGCCGAACCCCTCCATCCGATCCGTGATCCCCGCCGTCCGCAGCGCGTGCCAATAGGTCGCCGCATTGATGGCGATCACCGGCTTGCCGAGGAAGTGCTCCGCCGCCGCGGCCAGCCGCAGCATGGAGAGGTTCGTGCCCACCTGCACGATCGCGTCCACATCGTCGCCATCCAGCGCCAGGATGGCGGCGCGGCACTCGGCCGGCGTCACCCGGGCGATGCCGGTCCAGCTCGGGCATCGCAGGGCGATGTCGCGCACCACCGTGTAGCCCATGTCGCCGAAGTAGCCGCACACCGCCGCGTTCATCACCGGCCAGTAGGGCGAGAGCACGGCGATGCGCCGCACGCCGCCATGGGCGCGCAGCGCGGCGTCGCAGGCGTGGCTGCCGATGGTGACATCCACGCCCGCTTCCTCCCGCACCTGCCGCGCGAAGGCGTCCGCGCCGGCGCGTCCGCCGAAGAAGGTGATGGCCGACATGCCCATGGCCAGGTGGTCCGGGTGGCAGGTCATGACGCTGCGCACCGCGTCCAGCACGTTGCCGCCGATCACCGCGATGCCGGCCTGGAAGCTTTCGTTGCTCACCGCGCCGGCATCGGGGGTGAGAATGCGGCCCATGTGGTTGGTGACGCCGGCCGGGCGCATGGCGTCGAAATCCGGCTGCACCACCGTGTTGGTGGAGGGCGCCATGACGCCGAACAGCCTGCGCCAGCCCAGCACGTCGCGCGTCGCCGGCATCGGTCCCTCCCTCCCAAGGTCCATTGCGGAGCCTGCCACGCGGTCCGGGCCCCTGTCATTCGCGGTCGCGGTCCAGCCGTGCCCGCAGCACGCGCAGCCGGTCGATGGTCTCCGCCATGGCCGCCGGGCCGAGCGCGGCCGTCGCCTCGGCCAGGGCCGGTGCGACAGCGGCGATCGCCGCCTCGCGCCGAGCCCGGCCCGCCTCGGTGAGGAAGACGCGCTTGGCGCGGCCATCCGCCGGGTCGGGCTCCACCCGCACCAGCCCGCGTGCCTCCAGCCGCTGCAGCGTGTTGGTGATGGCACCCTTGGCCAGTTGCAGCGCGCGGGCGATGGCGACGGGCGAGCGGCCGTCGCCGATTCGCACCAGGTGGTTCAGCAGGGTGAAGTGCGGCAGCAGCAGCCCATCGGGCTGCAGCGATTCGAAGCGGTTGCGCGCCAGCTGCTCGATGATGCCGATCTCGTTCAGCAGGACGAAGGCGGTTGGGTCGGCGAGGGGCGTGTTGGTCGTCACCCGCGGAGGATACGCGATTCCACCGGCCAGCGCGGAGTCGGCGGTGCGGCTGGGGCATGGCCGAGGCGCCCGAGCATCTGCGCCGTGCCGCCCCCGCCGAGCCGCGCCTGCGCCGCCCGGTAGTGCTCCGCCATCGCGGGGAATTCCTGCAGCGCCTGGCTGACCGGGTGCAGCGCCAGGCCGGCTGCCGTCGCCGCCAGGTTCAGCCGCAGCCAGGCCCGCCCCGCCGCGAAGGCCGCGCCGCGCGAGGCATCGGGGGTGGCGAGCCAGACCATCGCCGGCGTCGCCGCCCAGCATGGCGCGGTAGCGCTCCACCATGATGCCGTAGCCGGGCTGGCCGGGCGTGGCGAGGCTCTCGCGGGTCAGTTCGCCGCGCGCGATCGCCTCCTCGAGCCCCGGGCCCCAGATGGAGATGCCGTCCGGCGCGGCGGCCACCGCGGCGCGGCCGAGGCGCATCAGCGCGACGCTCTCGCCATGCGCGGCCGGCGTCGCCGCCTCCACCTGCCAGGCCGCCCAGGCAAGGTCGCGCAGCGGCGCGACGGCCTCCGGCGCCGTCGCCGCGCCGAAGCGGACGGGTGCCGGGATGGCGGCCGCGAGGCCCTCGATCTGCCCGCTGGTCACGGGGCGCGCCATGTCGAAGGGCCGCTTGGCGGAGCGCCGCGCCGCGGCCCCGGCGAAGAGCGGGTCCGGCACGCCGCCGGGGCCGAGGGTGATGCGGGCGACCGGCCGGGCATCAAGGCGTGGCGCCGGCTCGCCCTCGGGGAAGGGCTCGATGCGCGCGGCCAGTCCCGCCGCCGCGGCGGCCATGCGAAACAGCTCGGCGAAGCAGCCGAGGCCGATGGTGATCTGCCGGTCGAGGGGATCGGTCACCGGCAGGCGGCGGTCGAGGTCGCAGTGCAGCAGCAGGGAGTCGGTGCCGGTCAGCTCGACCAGCCAGGGCTGGCGGTTGTGCGGGTTGGGCGCCAGCACGGCCCAGCCCGCGGCGCGGATGCGCGGATCCGGGTGGGTCGCGCTGGGCGCGGCGGCCCAGGGCGCCAGCGGGTCGGCCGCCGCGGCGCGCAAGGTGCGACCGGCGAGGCTGAGAAGGCTGCCGCCGCCGGCGGCGAAGAGGAGCTGGCGTCGGGAGGGCATGACGGGGCCTTTCGTTCAACGTTGAACAGGATAGTTCTATATTGAACGATATGCAAGGCCGGTTCCGCGGGCCGCGATCCGTGTAGCCTTGCGGGCGCAGATCGAGACCGCGGCGCCGCCCCGCGCGAATTCCAGCGCCGTCGATCGCCCGATGCCGCGGCTGCCGCCGCAGACCACCACCCGCCTGCCCGTGAACTGTGCCATCCGTCGGTCCCCTTGCCACTGGTGCCGCGACGAAGGCTGTCCGAGCCGGAACGGCAGGGCAAGCCGCCCGGCAATTCCGGCGCTGCCGACGCGATCATGCAGGGTTCGGACAAATCCGCCGACCCGGGCAGGTGGGCAAGGCGCGGCGGAATTCGGCGGCAGACGCGCCCAGATGCCGCGTTGGCCATCCCTGCCCCCGGGGCGAACGAAGCCTGGCGGAAGCCTGCGGCCGACGCGCCGCGATGCCGCCTTCGGAAACCCCCGCCCTCCCCGTGCGGCAGTGGGGGCGGAAACATTATTCCAGCACGGCCGCTAATAACTATTCCGGCACGGTATACGGCGAAAGCGGCGTAAAATCAGGAGCTTAGTGGCTCCGCAGTGCTTCGCCAATCGGGAGGCGATTGGCGAAGCACTGCGGAGCCCTGCGCGGAAGATGTTCCTGTGGCGTAAGCGGGCGATGGCCACTTAGAGGGCTGAAATTGCCCAGTAATCGTGCAGTCTGAAAATGGAACGACCCCGGCACGTTCTGGCGTGCCGGGGTCGATTGGCGAAGGTGATTGGCGAAGCTGGCCCGTAGGGTGATGCCTCGGCGCCTCAGTCGGTGGTGCCAGGTGAGGCTGCCGCAATCAGGAGTTCGAGCATCTGGCGCCCCTCTGCCTCGGCGCGCCGTTCCGCCGCTTCGCTGTCTTCACCGCGCCGCAGCGTGCGCGCGCTCGACCACATCTGCACGAAGAGCCGGAGCGCCACCTCACGAAGCTGGTTTCCCTGGAGCTTGTTGCCGGTGCGCCCCTCGTACTCGGTGATGAGATTAAAGCACTGACGCAGAAGGTCGAAGTCGAAGTCCTTGATCGGCAGATCGGTGAGCGGGCCGCGCGTGTCGCCGAGTTGGCGGCGGAGCTGCGCTATCCGTCTGGCAAGCGTGTCGGCCGACTGGTGGGACCGGGCACCATCCGCGGATGGGTGGCCGAGTACCAGCGCCAGGGCCTGACCGCTATCAAGCGCAAGGAACGCACGGACCGTGGCGCCTCGCGCGTCATCGCCTGGGCCGCCTGGGATGCCGCGATGGCCGATGCGCGCGTGCCCGCCGATCGCCAGCGCAAGATTGCGGCCTTCCTCGATAAGCAGGTGCGCAGCTTCTGGGCCAGCGGGGCGGCGAGCGCCAGCGTGATCCAGTTCGCCATGGTGCCGGTCTGCCAGGATGTGGCGGAAACCAACGGCGTGTCCCTGGACCCCGCCGCCATGGCGCTGCTCTGCCGCGTCCCGCTGCACTACATCGGCGCGCGCGAGCGCCGCCGTGCCCGCATCGCACACATCCGCAAGGCCGATGCCGGCCAGTGGGCGGCGCGCTTCGTGCCGCGCATCCGCCGGCATCGCGACGGCCTCCGCCCCATGGACCTGATGGCAGCGGACGTGCGGCATTCCGACATCCTCTACCGGAGGCCCGATGGCAGCCGTGCCACCGCGAGGATGGTGGCCTTCCTGGACCTGGCGACCAACCGCCTCTTCGCCCGCGCCTACCTGCTCCCGCCCGGCGAGATGATCCGGCGCGAGCATGTGCTGGCGTCGCTCCGCGACATGATGGCCGATCCCGCCTGGGGCGTGCCGCGCTGCCTCTACCTGGACAATGGCGGGGAGTTCCGCGTCGGCGCCGCCGCCGAAGACCTGGCACACATAGCGGACATGGTGCGCCGCATCGGGGCCGTCTTCGAGGCGCGAGAGTTCGAAGACGCCGCCGGCGAGCCCGGCGTCATGAACAGCGAAGCCTACAACCCGCAGTCCAAGGTGATCGAAAGCGTCTTCTCGGCCTTCACCCGATCGATCGAACCCAACTGGCCCGGCTTCGTCGGCGGCAATCGCATGGCGAAGAAAACCGAAAACCAAGGTCGCGCCCCGCGCCCGATGCCGGGCGACGAAGCTGCGATCCTCAGCGCCTACGGCGACATGATCGCACTGTGGAACGCGAAGGTGCAGCAGGCCGGCGCCATCAAGGGCCGCAGCCCGGACGAAGCCTTCACCGGCGCCGTCGCCGAAGGCTGGCGCGCCGTCACCCTGGACCCGGCGGAGTTCGCCCTCGCCTTCGGCCCGGACGAGCCGCGCACGGTGCAGCCCGGCGGGGAGCTACACATCCGCAACCGCATCATGCGCCACGATGCACTGGTGCCGCTGGTGGGCGAGCGGGTGCGCGTGCGCCTGCCGATCCTGGACGCATCGCGGGTGGTGGTGCTGGCCGACAAGGGCGAGCCGATGTGCGTCGCGACCGAGGCCGAGCGGTTCGGCATGCGCGACCTGGCCGGCGCCGGCGAGCGCAAGCGCCGCCGCCGCGCGGCCTCCGATGCCGCCAGCGCAGCCGCCGCCGGAACCGCGCCCGTGGACATTCCCGCCGCGCTTCGCCGTGCCACCGCCGCCCTGCCGAAGCCGGAGCCCGCGGCGCCGCTGGCGACCGCCACCATTCACCCGATCCTGCGCGAAGCTGCCACCGAGCCTGTGCCAGCGCCGCAGCGCGCCAGGACGCGCCAGGACATCCAGTTCGCCGCCGCCGCCGAAGAGCTGAAGAGGCTCCCCCGTGCGGGATGAGCGCCACGAGATCGACGGCCGGAGCGCTCGCGCGCCCCGACCGCCGCCCCGGCCGGGGGGCGCCCGGCCAGATCGATCAAAGGGATCGGACCCCAATGACCGTCAGCAGCCTACCCACCGCGCCGGCGGCGGACAACCAACTGGCCGGATTGTGGCCGACCAGCACCGCGCAAGGCATCATCAATTTGATGGAGGTGTGCCGCGCGAAGGGCCAAATGGGCCTCATCACCGGCGCAAGCGGTATCGGCAAGACCAGTGCCGCCCGCGCCGCGGTGCGGGCAGCCGTCGCCAGCGACGCCGAAGCCTTCTATGCCGCGCTCAGCCCGGCGACAGAAAACCTCGCGGCTGGCCTGTTCCGCATCGCCCGCGCCATTGGCATCAATGCCGATCGGAACGTCAGCTGCAATGAGGTTGCCGACGCGATCCTGCGGCGGCTGTGGCAGCGCGGCGACCTTCTGGTAATCGATGAAGCGCAGTATGCCGGCGATGCACTGCTGCACACGATCCGCAGTATCTGGGATGAGCTTGACGCACGACAGGCCGCGCCGGGCATCGTGCTGCTCGGCACCCCCGACCTGGCGGAGCGCCTCAATGGCGGTACCGTTCGGAAGTCGCGGGAGTTCGCGCCGCTGCGCGGCCGGCTTGGCGTGATGGCGGAGCTGGACGGGTTGGCCGCGGAGGACTTCGCCGCGATCGCCCGGCACTACGGCCTTGGCGGCGGACAGGCGCTGAAGCTGGTGGAGACCGCCGGCCGTGGGCGCGGCGGGCTGCACAACGTGGCGCGTCTGGTGGCACAGGCGCGGCGGAATGGCGAGGGCGAGTTCGGGTTGGCCGAGCTGCGCCGCGCCGCCGAGCTGGCGGGGGTGGCGTGATGAGCGAGCCTCGGAAGCCTGCGGACGGAGGCTTGCCGGGCGGGCCGGCGCGTCGCGATTTGCTCGAAACGCTTCTGGGAAGCACTGCGGCAAAGCCTGCCCCGGCGCCCGCACCGATTTTCACCATGATCAACCTGGCCGCGGGGGCGACGCTGCACCTGGTGATCCATGCCGCAGCCGCCGGAGATGGAGGACGCGACAGTGCCACGTAGCCGCCGCGCCGCGGGCCTCGTGCCCGACAAGCTCCGCCTGATCCAGGTGGCGAAGCGCCAGCTCGGCATGGAGGACGCGGATTACCGCGTCCTCCTGGCCCGCGCCGCCGGCGTCACCAGTTCACGCGAGCTGACCGAGGCCGGCTTCCGCCAGGTGATGGACGCCTTCGCCCGGCTCGGCTTCACCAGCACCAGCGCGGCGGCCAATTTCGGCCGCCGCGAGGGCTTCGCCACCGCCGGCCAGGTGGCGACCATCCGCCGCCTCTGGGGCGAGTTCACCGCCGCCGAGGGGACGGACGCCACCCTTGGCCACTGGCTTGAGAAGCACTGGCGCGTCTCCGCGCTGCGCTTCTTGCGCGCCGAACAGGCACCCAAGGTCATCACCGCCCTGCGCGCCATGACGCGGCGCCGGGCTTCGCAGGCGGCAGCGTGACGGCGCCCGCCACCATCACCCTGGCCCCCGAGGTTGCCGCGTTCATCCGCGCGCAGCCTCGGGGGCTGCCCTATTCCGCCTTGGCGGCGGCCTGCCTCGATGCGTTCGGGCCAGAGCTGGCGCCGAATGCCGACAGCATCCGCCTGTGGTGGCTGCGCGAGGGCGACGCCGGCGCCCGCGACAAGATCAGCCGCGATCCCGAAGTTGCCGCCGCCATCCGCGACCTGGTAGGGCGCTTGCGCCCGCCGCAGATCATGGCCGCGCTGCGCGCCCGTTTCGCGCCGCAGCGCCTGCCCTCGCGGTCCGCCCTGTATCGCTTCGTGGACCGCGAGCGGGCGACTGCGATCGTCGCGGAGATGCGGTTGGACCGCCCCGCGATTAGAGGGCCGTAGACGCCTTCCGGCGCTTGGCTGCACCCTCACCCCTGCCCGCCGCTCGCGATGC
>JAIEOP010000026.1 GCA_019750465.1 Acetobacteraceae bacterium
CACCCGCCCCGCCGCCTGCCCCGCCGCCGCCAAGCGGCGCGGGGCGCCTGCAGGCCGCCGAGGCGCGCGCGGCAGAGGTGGAAGCGCGGCTGGCCCTGCTGCCCGACCCGCTGACCCCCGGTGGCCTCATCGAGTTCCTGGCCGGGCTCTTTGCCGGCGATCAGTCGCGGGCCCAGGCCTTCCCGATCCCGCTGCCGATCCTGGACGACGTGATCCAGCCGCTGCAGACGCTCGCGGCCTGGTCGCAGGCGGACCCGGCGGCGCTCGGCGCGGAGGTTGCCGCGACGCTGGCCCTGCTCCGCAACCGCATCCGCGCCGCAGGCCCGGAGCGCCTGGATGCTGCGCTGGCGGGCGCCGCGGGGCTTCGGGCGGTGCTGCGGCGGGCGGAGCTGGCGGGCTTCGCCACGGCCTACCTGGCGGCGGGCGAGGCGCTCGCCGCGGCGCTCAGGGCGGGGCAGGATCCTGCGGCGGCGGTGGCCGATCTCGACGCCGCGATCACGGATTTCGAGGCGCTGCGCACCGCGCAGGCGGCGGACTTCACCGCGCTGGTGCCGGGCCTCGCCCGCGGGCTGCGCGGCGCGCCGGGGATGGTGCTGGACGGGCTGCTGCACCTCGCGGTGCAGCTCGAGCCGGTGAACCCCGCCGCCCTGCTCGCGGGCTTGCCGCGGCCGGAGCCCGCGGACGCCGCGGCGGCGCAGGCGCTGCGCGACCTGCTCGCGCCGATCACCGGCCTCATCGAGGATCTGGCCGAGAAGCTCGACCTCTCCGCCATCGAGGGGGCGGTGGCGACCGTCGCAGGCGAGGCGCAGGCGATCGCGGGGCGGATCACCGGCGCGCTGGCCACCGTGGCGCAGGAGACGCGCGCAGCCTTCGCCGAGGTTCAGGCCGCGGTCGCGGCGCTGCCGCTCGACGAGTTGGCGGCGGAGATGCGCGCGGGCATCGGCAGCGCCGGGGACGCGCTGCGGGATGCGGTGCTGCGCGCCTTCGCGCCGCTGCGCGACGCGCTCTCCACCGCGGTGCAGGCGATCGTGGACGCGGTGGACGGGCTCGATCCGCAGGCCGTTGCGGATGCGCTGGCCGCGGCCGTCGCCGAGATCGCCGGCATCCTGCAGGACCCGGCGGTGACGGGCGCCGTCGAGGAGATCCGTGCGACGCTCGACGGGGCGGCCCAGGCGGCCGGCTCGCTTTCCTTCGCCCCGGTCACCGACGAGGTGATCGCGTTGATCGAGCAGATGGCGAGCGGCCTGCGCGCCCTCGGCAACACCGAGCTGAACGATGCGATCAAGGGGCTGCTCTCCACCGCGCTGGCCGTGCTGCCGCCGGACCTGCGGCCCGTGACGACGCCGCTGATCGATGAGTTCGGCGTGGTGATCGACCAGGGGCCGGTGGCGCTGCTGGAGGTGGTGCGGTCGAAGCCGCAGGAGGTCGTCGACCGGATCCGCGCCTTCGATCCGGGCGCCCTGGCGGACGAGGTGCTCGGCGGCCCGTTCCGTGAGGCGGTGGCGGCGCTGGAGGCGGTGCGGCCGAGCGCACTGATCGCGCCGCTGCGGCAGGAGCTGGCGCGCGAGCGGGCGCGACTGAAGGCGGAGGCGGCGCCCTCGCGCGCCCTCGCGCCGCTCTCCGCGGCCTTCGATGGGCTGCTCGGCGAGATCGACCGGATCTCCCCCGACGCGCTGCTCGCGCCGATCGAAGCGGCGGTGGAGCAGGCGGTGAAGGACGTGGTGGAGGCCTCCCCGGTGGACGAGGTCTTCGCCGAGATCAACGGCGTCTTCGCCACCATCGAGGCGGTGCTTGCCACCGTGCAGCGCATCGGCGACGTGCTGGACCGCGTGGCGACGGCGCTTGGTGCGCTTGCCGACCCGAATGCGGCGCTGGACGCCTGGCGCGACGGGGTGCTGGCGAAGCTGAGTGCCCTGCCGAACGCCGCCGCGCTCGACGGGCTGCTGGCGGAGATCGGCACGGCGGCGGACGGCGCCGCGCTGCCGGCGCTCCTGGCGCGCTGGGACGCGGCGCTCGGAACGCTGGCGACGGAGCTCGACCTGCTCGGCGCGGAGGCGGCGCTTGCAGGCATGGTGGCGCTGCATCAGCGGCTTCGGCCGCTGGTCCGCGCGCTGCCGTCCGGCGCCGCACGGACGGCGGTGGAGGCGGCGCTGGCGCGCTTCGACCCGCTCGATCCGGCGCAGGCGGGCGGGCTGCGGGCGGCGACGGACCTCGCCCGCGCGGTGCGCGAGGGCCGCGCTGCGCTCGCCGCCCTGGCACCGGATTTCGACGGGCTGCTGACCGGGCCGGATGGCGCGCTGACAGCGCTGCGCCAGGGCGCGGCGGATGCGGGCCTGCTCGGCGGGGCCGTGGCGGCGGAGGCGGAGGCGGCGCTCGGCCCGGTCCGGTTCCTGTTCGGCCAGCTCGGCGCCGCTGCGGTGCCGGTCGGCGCCGTCGCCGGAGCCTTCGCCGATCTCCACCAGCGGGTAACGCAGGCGGTCGCGAACATCCTCACCGGCCCGGCCTCGCTGCAGGCGATCTCGGCCGCGGTGCAGGGCGTGGTGGATGCGCTGCGCAACATCGATCTCGGTTTCCTGCGCGAGTCGCTGGAGGGCGTGTTCCGCGCCGTTCGGGGGGAGATCGAGGCCGTTGGGCCGGCCCCGCTGCTCATCGCGCTCGACCGGGAATTCGGCGAGGCGATCGACACGCTCGATCTCGACCTGATCCTGCCCGCCGCCGAGCTCGCCGCGCTCGATGCCGCGGTGGCGGCGCTGATCGGCAAGCTCCGTGCCTTCGACCCCGCCACCCTGATCGGCGATGCGGTGCGCCCCGCCTTCGAGGACTCGGTGCTGCCGCTGGTCGAGGCGCTCGACCTCACCCCGCTCTTCGACGCGCTCATCGAGGCGCTGCGCGGCCTGGAGGGGGAGCTGGAAACGGAGATGGGGCGCATCAACACCGCCTACCAGGCGCTGCTCGCCGCCAGGCCCGCCGGGCTGGGCGCCAGCGCAGGCGTGGGCCTGTGAGGGGCGCGGCAGCATGAGCCTTGGCGCCGCCCTGCTGCAGCCGCAGGTGCTCCGCCGTGGCGGCGCCTTCGACGGTACGCTCGCGCTGGCCGAGGACGTGGCGCGCCTCGCGGCGCTGCTCATCGAGGACGCGGCGGCGGGCGGGGCGATGGCCGCCCAGGCGGAGGTCGCGCTGGCGGACCGTGCCGCGGCGCTGGCGGCCTCCTTCGCGCCGCGCCTGCGCGCCGCCGAGGCACGGCTGCGCGGGCTCGTCACCGGCCCGCGCCAGGTGCTCGAAGGTCTCGCCGCCGAGGCCGAGGCGCTGGCGCAGGATCCGGCCGCCGTGCTCGGCCTGATGCGGCGGCTGCTCGAGCTCGCCAGGACGCTGGTGGACGGGGCAAGCCTCCCCGCGATCCGTGCCGCCCTCGGTGTGCTCAAGGCGCTGGTCGAGGAGGATCTCGGCCTCTCGGCCGCGGCGCTGCGCGACATGGTGCTCGACTTCCTCGACGCCTGGTCGGCGCGCATCGCGGCGCTGCCGGAGCCGCTGGATGCTGCCGCGCGGCGGCGCCGGCGGCTCGTGCGCACGCTGCTCGCGCGGTTGCGGGCCCAGGGCAGCCTGCTGACCCCGCCGGGCTTCGAGGTCGAGCCGCTGGCGCGCGCGATCGACCGGCTGCTGACCGAGTCAGGGGCCCGGGCGGCGCTCCGCGACCTCGGCTGCGCGCTCGACGGCGTCGCCGCGGCGCTCGATGCGGCCATTGCCGCCGGGGGGGCGGTGCGCCAGGCGGCGCCGCTTCCGGTCGGCGCCGGCGTCGTGCCGCTCAGCAGCAGCGCGGAGTATTCCTGGTACGCGAGCTGGCTGCTGAACGACGAGGATATGCCGATGCTCGGCCTGTCCGACATCGACAAGCCGGCCGAGTTCCTGACCCAGCTCAAGTCCGGAACGGGGCCGCTCGAGGCGCGGCTGCGCGAAGCCTTCCAGCCGGCGGAGCTTCAGGCGCTGAACGGCTTCACGGGCTCGGGCGAGCCGCCGCGCGACCTGATGCTGACGGTGCTGGCGGCGGTCAACCGCCAGGTGCAGACCACGGAGCTGCTGTTCCGCGCCGGCGAGGACCAGATCCTGCCCGATTCCGCGCTCGACGAGCGCACGCGCGACCTGAAGGGCAGTTTCCAGAAGGACCAGTCGCTGCACCTCTTCAACCGCCGCCTGCTGGAACACGTCTTCGGCGACAAGATCGACACGCTGGGCAGCGGCTTCTTCCACGGCCTCGGGCAGGGAATCCTCGGCGTCGTCGGCTACCCGCGCAACCAGGTCATTGTCACCGGCGACCGCCGCTTCGTGATGTGCGACGACAAGCCGATCCATTCGGGCGAGAACGTCGAATGGCACCAGGCGCCGATCTTCTCGCAGGCGACGCTGTACTCCACCTGGTTCAGCTTCGAAAAGTTCGGACCCAGGGGCTGCGAGATCTTTGCCCAGGTGCTCTTCGCCGCCGCCGAGGCCGGCAAGGCGATCTGGCA
This sequence comes from Acetobacteraceae bacterium, assembly GCA_019750465.1. GTDB lineage: Bacteria > Pseudomonadota > Alphaproteobacteria > Acetobacterales > Acetobacteraceae > JAIEOP01. The sequence continues at coordinate 4,500 of JAIEOP010000026.1, forward strand.
CCTGGTGAAAACCCAGCCCGGGCACGAGGCGCAGGCCGCGAGCGTCGGCGCCATCGAGATCGCCGACACCATCCAGATGATCCTCTTCGGCAAGCCGCTCAGCGGATACTTCCTGGAGGGCGGGCCGGATTTGCGCCGCTGGGGCAAGTCGCTCGACAGCGCCGTCGGGCTGAAGGGCATCGCCACCTTCGCTTCCACCTTCCAGGGCCTCCAGTCCGACGCGCCGAACGAGAAGTTCAAGTTCTGGATCACCGTGCTGATGGGCGACATCTTCCGCACCCTCGGCCCGATCCAGACGATCAATGCGCTGCGCGACCTGCTGCTCGGCGGCATGACGCTGCTCAACTTCGGCGGTCCGCAGGACGGGCCGAGCACTCTGCCCTCCAACCCGGCCCGCAACCACTTGAAGCAGGCGCCCGTCGTGGCGGTTTCCGACACGCTCTTCGCGATGCTGCTGATCTCGCTCTACCCGCGGGACAACTACTCGATCTTCCTGTTCGACCCCGGCGAGGAGGGCATCGGCGACCGCCGGCTGGAGGCCTTCCTCGGCCATTGGCTCGGCGGCTCGGCCGGGCTCGGCCTCGCCGCGGGGCTGACCGGGTCGCTGGTCGCGCAGATCCTCGCCTGGGCGGAGGACGTGCCGCGCTTCTTCCTCACCGGCGCCAAGTCGGCGGGCAAGATGTTCGGCCTCTACTGGCTGTTCTGGTACGCCTTCAAGGAGAACGCGACCGATGGCGGCCGCTATCGCCCGCTCGGCGGCAGCTTCCGCGGCTACCCGGACAAGGAGAGGGCGCCCTCGCCCTATCGCCTGCCCTTCCCGGGCGGCACGGCGCAGTACACGGGCCAGGCCAATCTCGGCCTGTTCAGCCACAACGCGATCACCAACACGGACTTCGTCACGCCCGCCAACAGCGCGACGCAGCAGACCTACGCCTATGATTTCGGCCATGACTTCCGCCAGGCCATCGCCTGCAGCCGTGCCGGCGTGGTGTGGTCCTTCAACGAGGGCGTGGCGGACAGCTCGACGGCCACGGCGAACCGGCTGATCATCCGGCACGCCACCATCGACCCGGAGCATGACGACTTCGGCCAGGGGCCGGTGCAGACCTATGCGGTCTACCTGCATCTCGCGCAGAACGGCGTGACCGGGGCGCCGCGCTTCGGCGGCACCGCGCCCGTGCAGGAATCCGCCACGCCGGGCGGCGGCACGCCGGTCGCGCAGGGCGACCTGATCGCGCTTGCCGGCGACACCGGCATGAGCTTCCACAACCACCTGCACATGCACGTCCTGCCGGATGACGGCACCGGGCAACCGGACACCACCTTCGCCATCCCCTTCGTGTTCGAGGACGCGCCGGGCGACGGCAACCTGAAGAGCACCACCTGGTACCGCTCGGGGAACGCGTGATGCTGACGGGCCTCCTCGACCGGGCGACGCGGACCGAGCCGGGGCTGACCCGGCCGACGGTGACGCTCACCTTCGGCGGCCCCGGCAGCGACGCGGGCGGGATCGGTGGCGTGCTCGGCGGGGCGGCTGCGGCGGTCGGGCTGGGCGGCGCGACCGGGCCGGGACTGGAGGCGGGGCTGGTGCGCCTGCGGCTCCGCCGCGGCGTGGCCCCGGCGGTGGACATGGCGGAGTTCCTCCTCGCCCCCGTGCCGGGCGGGCCGGATCTGCCGGCGCCGGGCGATGCGGGCGAGATCGCGCTGTCCGCCGGCGACGCGGCCGCCGCCTTCGCCTGCACGATCGACCTCAGGGAAGCCCGGAGCGACGGCCTGGTCCGGCTGACGGCGACCAATGGCGGGAGGACGCTGGCGCGCGCGCGCCTCGAGAAGAGCTTCGAATCCCAGACCCCGGGCGCCATCATCGACGCGCTCGCGGACGAGGCGGGGGTGACGGGACGGGCCGGCAGCGGCACCGGTGACCGGCTGCCGCGGTACCTGGCGGACGAGGGGCGCTCCCTCCTCGACCACGTCGCCCGGCTCGCCGCGACGGCCGGCCGCCTCGCCGCCTTCGACGATGCCGGGGCGCTGATCCTCATCGACGATGCGGCGCAGGGCGGAGAGGCGGTGGCGCGGCTCGCGGCGGGCGGGACGCTGGTCGACTGGCGCATCGGCGCGCGCGAGGCGCCGGGCGGTTCGGTGACGGTCGATGGCGCCGGCGCGGCGGACAAGGGCGGCAATGCCTGGGCCTGGCTGCGGAAGGAGCCGGGCCCCTTCCGGGCCGAGGCCGGGTCGGGGCCGCCGGCGCGGCGGCTCCCGGCCTCCTGGGCGCGATCGGAGGCCGCCGTCGGCGACCTCGCCGCCGCCCGCGCCCGCGCGGTGGCGCGGGAGACGGCGCAAGGCCGCTTTCTCGCCGTCGCCGTCCCGCAGGCTGTCCCGGGCGCCATGATCGAGATCGCCGGCACCGGAACGCAGGACGGGCTGTGGCTGGTGCTGTCGGTGGACCTGACCTTCGACCTGGCCCGCGGCATGCTGAGCGACATCCGCGCCACCCCGGCCGGCGCCGCGGCGGGCGGCTTCGGCCTGCCGGGCGGCCTGCCATGACGACCGACACCCTGCACGACCTGCGCCGCATCGTGCGCGAGGAGCTGCGCGCGCTCCGCCTCGCCGAGCTCGCGCTGGTGCAGGCGATCCACCCGCACGCGGATGCCGGCGACGACGACAACTACGCCTGCACGGTGCGCCTGCGCGACACCGGCGCGGTGCTGTCGCGGGTGCCGGTCGTCGCCACGCGCAAGGGCATGGCCGCAATTCCCGATGTTGGCGACCTCGTCCTCGTGCAATTCCTCGGCGGCGACGCGAACGCGCCCGTCATCACCGGCACGCTCTACAACGACGAGGACCGGCCGCCCGCCAATGCGGAGGGCGAGGCGGTGCTGCGCCTGCCCTCCGACGCCGCGGAGGGGGAGGGGGTGGAGCTGCGGCTGAACGCAGTCGCCGAGACCAGCGCCGTGCTCAACCTCGGCGCCTCACTGAAGCTCGAGCTCAAGGACGACGACCCGGTCGTGAAGATCGACATCGGCGATGGCTCCGCGGTGCTCACCATCGAGAGCGACGGGACGGTGACGATCAAGAGCGGGAAGGCCCTGGTGCTCGAAGGCGGCGAGGTGACGATCAAGGGCAGCACGATCACCGCGGAGGCCCAGGGCGAGATGACGCTCAAGGGCGCCGTCATCAAGCTGAACTAGGGAGAGGCGGCAATGGGCCAGCCGGCGGCGAAGCAGGGCGACAGGGTGGTGGCGACGGACATCCACATCGTGATGATCCCCTCGCCGGGCGGCCCCGTGCCGACGCCGCTGCCGCACCCCTTCCTCGGGCAGCTCGACGGCAGCCTTTCCCCGGATGTCGAGATCGAGGGCAAGGCCGCGGCGGTGCAGGGCAGCACGGCGACGAACTCGCCCGCGCATGTCCCGCAGGGCGGCCCCTTCCAGTCGCCGCCGAAGAACCGCGGCGAGGTGCTGCTGGGCAGCGCCACGGTGCAGATCAACGGCAAGCCCGCCGCGCGCAACGCCGACCCGGCGATGACCTGCAACGACCCGGCCGACCTGCCGGCGGGGCAAGTGATCGCGGCCGGCACCGTGCTGATCGGGGGCTGAGATGGCGGTCGCTCCCCAGGCCAACCTCGGCGTCGACCTCGCGCTGGAACGCGTCGATGAGCGCGCGCTCTCGATCTACCGGCTGCGCGAGACCGCGGCGCGGCGCGTCGAGGGGGGGCGCGGCGTCACCCTGCGCGACTTCGCGCTGGCCGAGGGGCGGGACAATCTCGGCCAGGCGCTGGCCGCGCGGCTGCTGACCCCGCGCGGGGAGATCGCGGCGCTCGGCCATGCCGCCTACGGCTCGCGCCTGCACGAGGTCATCGGGCAGCCGAACACGCCGACCACCCGCAACCTCGCGAAGCTCTTCGTCATCGAGGCGCTGAAGCAGGAGCGGCGGGTCGAGGCGATCGCTTCGGTCGAGGTGACGCCCCATCCGGCCAATCGCTTCCTGATCCTGGTCGCGATCGAGGTGAAGCCGGTGGGCAGCGAAGCCGTGCTGGCGCTCGCCTTCGGGCTCGAGCTCTAGGGGAATGGGGCGATGAGCTTCCGGCGCCGCGACTACCCCGAATTGCTGGAGACGATGCTCACCTCGCTTGCCGGCGGCGTGGCGGCCGAGGCGCATCCCTTCCCGCCGCCACCCGGCGGCGACCCCGCGGCGCCGCGCATGGAGCTGACGCGCCCGCCGGTGCGCACGCTCGTCTCGGTGCATGGCGCGCGCAACGGCGCCTCCTTCCGCTTCCGCCAGGGCGCCGACGTGCAGCTCTCCCCGGACGGCGCCGCGCTGCTCTGGGCCTCGGGTGGCGCACGCCCGGACGAGGGCACGCTCGTCGAGGTGAACTACCTCCGCCGGGACTCCTCGGCCCGTCTCACCGACTTCGAGGTCGGGGGCGTCGCGCGCTCCCTGGTCGAGGCCGTGGCGCTCGAAGCCGCGCGCGTGCATGCTGAGCTCCAGGCGGTCTACGAAGCGGCATTCCTCGACACCGCGACCGGGCGCAGCCTCGACAACGTCGTCGCCCTCCTCGGCGTCGAGCGCGTGCCGGCTGGGCGCGCCCGCGCGGCGCTGACCTTCACCCGCGCCGGCGGCGCGGCGGGCGCCATCACCATCCCGGCCGGCACCCGCGTGATCGATCCGGAGGTGACCGTCGAGTACGAGACCGTCGAGACCGTCACCCTCTCGCCCGCCCAGACCCGCATCGGCGTCGAGGCGCGCGACGTGGAGCCCGGCAATGCGCCGGTCGCGGCCGAGGTGCTGACCGTGCTGCCGGTGCCGATCGCCGGCATCGCCGGCGTCACCAACCCCGCACCCGCCGGCCGCGCCGCGGTGGCGGAGCCCGACGCCGAGCTGCGCACCCGCACGCGCTCCATCCTGCAGGGCTCGGAGCGCGCGACGCTCGGCGCGCTGCGTGGCGCGCTCGCCCGCCAGGGCGTGCAGGGCGAGATATCGGAGCCGCCCGACCGGCCCGGAATCGTCGTCATCACCCCCGTCGCCGCCGACCTGACGCCGGAACGGCGCGAGCAGCTGCTCGCCGCCATCGAGGATGCGCGGCCGGCCGGGGTGCGCGTCGAGGTCGGCCTCGCCGCGGCACCGGCCGCGGTGGATGTCGCGCTGCGCATCGCCACGCGCGCGGGCCTGCCGGAACGGGACCGCCGCGCGGCGCACGAGGCCCTGCGCACGGCCCTCACGGCGTTCTTCGCGCAACTGCCGATCCGCGAGGACGCGCGCGTGAACCGCCTTGCCGGGCTCGCGCTGGCCGTGCCCGGGGTGGAGGACGTGACCATCCTCTCCGCCACGCTGCACCGGCCCGAGGGTGGGCCCGGGGGTGGGGTCGAGGATCGCCTGGACGCGGCCGCCGGGATCATCCGGCTGGCCGACGTGCCGACGCGTCTCGGCGACCTCTCCATCGCCGACCCGGGCCTGCCGACGCGGGCCGACCTGGCGATCCGCTTCCCGCTCGATGGGGCGGTGCCGGACCGCAACGCCGTCGTGGCCGCCATGGAGACGGCGTTCGCGACGCTCTCGGCGACGGCGGCCGCGGGTAGCACCCCTGACGCCCGCACGCTGTCCTACGGCAAGCTGCTGCGGGTGCTGCCCGCGCCGGTCGGCGGTGGCGCGACCCTCGCCGCCTATGACGCCGCGCCGGAGCCGAAGCCCGTCCTGCCCACCGATGCCGGGCCCTACGAGGTCGTGCTCTTCCTCGCCCAGGCCAACGGGCTGACGCGCGTGCTCCAGGCGGCGGCCGATTCCTACACGCTCGCAGCCGAGGAACGGCTGGCGCTGGACGCCGTCACCGTGGAACCCTTGGACTGACATGGCGAGCGCCGACCGCATCCGCGAGCTTCTGCCCTCGCTCTGGCGCCCGGAGCCGGAGGGCGCCGACCTGCTCTCGGCGCTGATCGGCGCGGCGGGGCGCGTTCTCGACGGGGCGCGCGTGGAGGCGGGCGACGCCATGCAGGCGCACTGGGTCCGCTTCGCGGACAGCGCGCTGCTCTCGCCCCATGTCGCCGCCTTCCGCCGAGAGGCCGGCGCGCCGCCGCTGCTGCCGGGCGCGCCCGAGGTGGCGGCCCACCCCTATCTCGATGACCTGGCGCGGCTCGCCGCCCTGCTCGACCTGTCCCCCTTCACCGAGCCGCTCGATGGGCGGGAGCGGGTGGAGGATTTCCGGGCGCGCGTGTTCGGCACCGTCGCCCTCTGGAAGGAGGGGGTGGGGACGCGCGCGGCGATCCTGGGCGCCGCGCGGCTTGCCCTGTCCGGCCTGCCGGAACGCGCGGTGCAGGTGGAGGAATTCGCGCCGGCCGACGTGCTCAGCCTGCCGGTGGCCACGGCGGGGGCGCCGGAGGGGTTGGTCGGCCCGCTGATGCGCTGGCGCGTCGACAGCCGCGCCGTGCTGCCGACCGCGCCCGAGATCTACATCGAGGGCGTCGCACCCGTGCCGGGCGCGGTGGACGCGACCATCGACCCGGTCATCGAGCAGTTCGACCCGGCGACCGGCACCGGGCGCGGCCTGGCCTATGAGGGCACGGTGGCGCCTGGCCAGGTGCTGGCGCTGCTGCCCGGCCACGCCTCCTGGCTCGGCGGGCCCAGTGGGGCGCTCGTCGCCACCTCGCTGCCCGCGGCCGACGGGACGCCCACGGATCCGACGGCTGCCGGCCCCTGGGCGGCGGAGGGGGGGATGCCCGCCCTGCCGGTCCGGGGCTTCGCCGAGACGGCCGACGGGACGCTCTGGGCCGCCTTCGAGGAGGCCGGCGGTGGCGGGACGCTTGCACGGCTCGGAGCCGGCGGGTGGACGGTCGCGCTGTCCGGCCTCCCGGCGCTCTCCTGCCTGCTGGCCGATGGCATGGACCTCCTTCTCGGCCACGCAACGGGCGTGGCGCGGCTTGCGGCGCTCGACGCCGTGCCGGTGCCGCTGCCGGATCCGGCGGCCGGGGCGGGGCCCGCGGTGGCGGCGCTGGCGCGCGATGCCGCAGGCGGGTTCTGGGCGGCGACGTCACGCGGCGCGGCCAGGCTTGGCCCGGACGACGCGCCTACCCTCCTCGGGCCGGGTGGGCGCCCCGAGACGGAGACGGCGCTCCTGGCGGTCGAGGCAGGGATCGGCGGAGAGCTGCATTTCGGCGGCGCGGCGGGACTGTTCCGCCTCGATCCGGCAAGTGGCCGCTGGCACGTCTTCCGCGGCGGCGCGACGGACGAGACCGTGCCGGACTGGATCCCTTGGGACCCAGGCGCGGACGCGCTGCCCGGTGACGCGGCGGTCTTCCTGCCGGAAGTGACGGCCCTGCTGCGCGGCCCGGATGCCGCGCTCTGGATCGGCACCGCGGCGGGCCTCGCGCGCTACCGGGCGCGCAGCCTCCGTGCCAGCTACGCGACGCGGCTGGAGGCCTTCCCGGAACTCGGCACCGGGCGTGTCCATTGCCTCGCCGTGGACGAGCGGCAGCGGCTCTGGGCGGGGACCGAGCGCGGGCTGCTCGTCCATGACGGCCTCGACTGGTTCCAGGCGCAGGGCGGCGTGCTCGTCCGGCTGCCGCGCCTGCCGGCCCGGCCGCCCGACCTCGACTGGCGCTTCGACCGCGGCGCGGGCGCCTGGCAGTCGGCCCGCGCCGGCGCGGCGGCAGGGTTCCAGGCACAGACGCCAGCCCCGATCACGGCGGCGGAACCCGCGGTTACCGCGATCCAGTGGAGCGACACGGTCGTGGCGCGCCTCGGCACGATGGGCGCGGATGGCGCCTTCGCCGCGGACCCCGGGGCGGCGACGGGGCCGCTGCGGGCGCGCCTGAAACCCGCGCCGGACCGCATCCTGGATGGGGCGCGGCCCGTCCTGCCGCGCCTGCCGCCGGGGCGCAGCGACTGGCGCTACCTGTCGCTCGAAGAAGCCGTCCCGCCCGTGCCGCGCAGCTTCCCCGCCTGGACGCGCGAGGGCCGCCTGCTGCCCCCGCCCGATGCGGCCGCGGCGCCGGCCGAGGGCCGCTACCTTGCCGCTGCGGCGCTGGCCGAGCGCGACCAGGTCTTCGCCTATGATCCGGCGGCGCGGGTCAGCGTCCGCTGGCGTCCGCGCGCGGCGCTCTCGGTCACGGTGCGGCTGGCGCGGCAGTTGCCCGAGGAGGTGCTGCCCGCGCCGGTGCTCGATCGGGTCCATGCGGCCTTGCAGACGGTCCGTCCGGCAGGGGCGCGCGTCCGGCTGGCCCATGGTGAGGCAGTGGTGAGGGGAGGAGACGGCGGCCATGGCTGAGATCGCGGACGCATTCGGCGGCAAGGTCAATGGCGAGCTGATCCGCGCGGCGGACTGGAACGGCCTCATCGACGCGATCGAGGCCCGCTTTGCCGCGCTCGAGACCGGACTCGGGCAGCGGATCGATGCGCTCGGCGCCCGGCTCGACGGGGCGGAGGCGCGGCTCGGCGTGGCGGAGGCGGCGCTCGGGCCGCTGCAGGCCGTCGCCACCGCGCTCCTGTCCCGGCAACGGCGCATCGATCTCACCTCCACGCGCGCGGTCTTCGCCATCGGCGAGCGCGCGGAGATCGTCGCGCGGGTCGCGGACTTCCTCGGCCAGCCGCTGGACCTGACGAATGCCGCGGCGCGCCCCTGGGTGGACTTCGTCACGGTCTGGGGCACGCTGAAGGCGGCGCCCGGCTTCGTCAGCGTGGTGGGCACCGGCGGGCGGACGGTGACCGTGCAGGTGAACGGCGCGGGCGAGGCGCGCGCCCTGTTGCGCGCCGAGGCCGCCGAAGTGCTCGCCGAGGAGCAGGAGCTCGAGGTCGCGGCCGTGCTCGACACCACCATCGGCAGCGCGACCATCGCCTCGGCCTTCCTGGCCGCGAGCACGCCGGGCAACGCCAGCCTGCAGCCTGCCTTCGAGGCGGTCTCGCTGGCCTACGAGCGCCCCGAGACGCCGGTGATGCGCAATTACCTGGATTCCGTCTACCTTGCCCGCCCGTCCCGCTCCTACACGCAGATCACCCCCGCCTTCGTGCTGAACTGGCGGGACGAGCACGCCACCGTGCTGGCCTTCGTGAAGCCGGACGACAGCCCGAGCAGCGCGGATGCCGCGATGGCGGTGGGCAGCATCCGCGTCGCCTTCCGCGACTGGGTCTATCCCTGGATCACCGACCACTACCTGCCGCCGCGGCCGCTGCTGGTGGACGACTATCGCGGGCGCTTCTCCCTGTTGCTGCAGAACGGCTTCGAGCCGGCGGTCGGCGGCATCCTGGACCATGTGCAGACACGCACCCTGTCGCGCGGCCTGCTCGGCACGCAGAAGGAACTGGCGGCGGCGCAGGTGGCGATCTCGACGCTGCCGGTGACCAATCCGCCGGCCTATCTGCCAGGGGTCGTGCAGGCCGTCGCAGGCGGGCTGACCGTGCAGCAGGGGCTGCTCTACAGCCAGGCGGTTGCGCCCCTCGTCCCGGAGACGACGGCGCCGGCCAAGGCCATCGGCACCGCGACGGCGCGCGGGGAGGCGGTGGCGACCTCGGCCGCTGCCGCGGTTCGGGCCGAGACGGGGGCGAGCATCACCGCCTCGGAGGGGCGCGTCCTCGATGCGGTGCGTGCCGAGAATGTGCGCTTCTCGAACGACCTGCTGCGCGACGACGGGCCGGTGCGCCGTGCCGAGAGCCTGGCGCAGCAGGCCCGGAGCGAGGTGATCGCGGTGAAGGCCGATGTCGGGGCGAAGGCCGACTTCGCGCTGGTGAACCGGCTGCTGATCGCGCGCGGCGGAGGCGGCTGAGGTGCCGGGCTCGGCTGATCTCGGCCTGTTGTTGCCGGAGGAGATCGGCCCGGCCGACGCCGCGCGGGTCCTCGCCCATGTGAACGCCGCGGCCGATGCGGCGGTGCTGGCCGAGACGGTGGGCTTCCTGGAAGGCCGGGAGACCGGCCTCCGCATCGCCGAGGCGATCCTGGCGCGCCGTGCCGAGGCGGGACCCTTCGCGTCGCTCGACGCGCTGCTCGCGGTGACCGGGGTCAACCTGGCGCGCTTCACCGAGATCGTGACGGCGCTCTCCGGCGCGCGTCCGGGGCGGGCGGGAGGCGGCATGCTGCGCCTGCTTCCCGCGTCCCCGGCGCCCTGGCTGGGGCAGAGCGTCGCGGTGATGGGTCAGCTCCTCGACGCCGCGGGGCGCGGCGTGCCGGGTGCGCCCGTGACCTGCGTGGCAAGCGCCGGCGTGCTCACCGCGCGCATCGGGACGGAGGTGCAACGCGGCAGCTCCGTGGTGGTGGCCACGGAGCCGGGTGGCATCGTTCGATTCGCCTGGGAGCCGGAGATCCTGCCGCCGCGCGACCCGGACGCGGCGGCGGCACTGCGGGCGGAGCTGTCGCAGCTCGACCCGGCGTGGGGGACGATCGGCGCGGCGGGGAAGGCGCTGGCCGGTTTTGCTGCCGCCTACCGCTCGCCGGGGGCGGTCGCGCTGCGTTCGGCGGTGGACACGCTCGCCGCCGCAATGCCTGCCGAGCCGGCCAGCCCCTTCTCCGCCTGGCCGCTCATGCCGGTGACCCTGATTGCCCTTGCCGGGCCGGAGGGCCACGCGGAAACGGTCGCGGTGGCGGTGCTGCGGGTCCGCAACTGGCTCGGCGGCTTCCTTGCCGAGCTCGAGGCGGCCATCGCCGGCGATGCGCGCATGGGCGACGCGCTCAGGACCTTCGATGTCCGGACCGAGACCGGCGAGACGCTGGCCCGCGGCATCGCCGGCGTCGCGGAGGGCTATGCCGGCCTCGAGCGCGGCGCGATCGGCGAGCGCATCCGCGACCGCGTGTCCGGGCGCTCCATCGAGACCTATGTGGGGAGCGTGGTGGAGCGGGTGGAGCCGGCGGTGCTGGTGGACGTCGTCCGCGCCTCCGGTGCCTCGAGCGCGGCGATCGCCGGTGGCGGCTTCGCGGTGTACGAGGCGATCCGCACGGTCCAGGACGTGCAGGACACGATCGGCAATCGGGGCGTCCTGGACGGGCGCCTCGGCCGGCTGGAGGGCCGCTTCGATGCGCTGGAGGTGCGGGCCGTGGACCGCACCGCCTTCGATTCCCTCGCGGCGGAGGTCGCCGCGACGGATGCACGGTCTCGTGCCCTCGACACGCGAATCGGAAGGGTCGAAGCGGTGCAGGGCCCGACGCGCGCCGATCTCGCGGCGCTGGAGACGCGCCTGGCGGAGCGGTTCCGCGCCGATCTGGCCGGTGCGGTCGGCGGCGTGCGGACAGATCTGGGCGCGCAGATCGGCGGCATGCGCACGGAGCTTGGGGCGTTGCGCACGGAGCTCGGCACGGCACGGCGGGACCTGACGGCGCGCATCGACACCAAGGCCGATGCGGGCACGGTCACGACCGAGATCGGCGGCCTCCGCCAGTCCGTCGATGCGCTGCGCGCGGAGAACCGCCAGCTCGGCACCCGTCTGGAGGGCGTGGACACGCGGCTGAGCACGCGCATCAGCGAGGTGGATACGCGGGTCAACCGCATCGGCGCGACCCGCCCGCGCGGACCCGGGGGATGAGCCGCGTCACACGCGCTGCGCTCGGGGCGGCTGCGGGGGCGATGGGGCTCGACACGCCGGCGTCCGGCGGGCGCTTTCGGCGCAGCCTGACGCTGTCGCTTCCGACAGGCGGTGGGGCGCAGGCGGCTTCGGTCGCCGCGGGCGCCGTGCTCGGTGTCGCCTTCGCGGCGCGCGAGGTCGATGCGTGCGCCGCCGGCGCACCGGAGCCCGCCGCGCTGACGGCCGGCGGCGATGGCCTGGTCCTCTCGCTGCCCGTGGCGCGTCGGCTCGTGCGGGTGCGGCTGCAGTCGGCGCAGGCCGGCGACGGGGTCGCTGCCTTCCGCTTCGATGGGCAGGCTGTCTCGGAGGACCCCGTTGCCGTCGGCACGCATGGGGCGAGCGGCGCGAGCCTCGAGGTGACGGACGCGCGGCTGATCCTGCGCCGACGGCGGGCTGGGTCGGATCTTGGGCTCGGCGCGGGCGAGGTGGCTGCGGCGGTGCTGCGCTACGCGCCCATCAACCCTCGGTTCGGCTTCTCCATTGCCGATGACGGCGAGGGCGAGACCTTCCTGCCGCCGGTCACGGACACTGCGGGCCAACCTGTCTTTCCGGCCGTTGCCGACCGTGGCGCCGCCTTCGCGCAGGCCCTCTCCGACCGCCTGGCCCGACGCAGCGGGGAGGCGCCGCTGCCCGACCCGCTCCTGCTGACGCTGATCCTGGAGGCGGACGAACCCTGCTCCGCTGCGGTCAACGCGCTCGACCTGACGCTGGTGCTGGAGCGCCGGGGATTCCTCGATGGGGCGGAGAAGCGCGTGCTTCGCTTTCCAGGTGGTCGGCGGCAGGTCCAGGCGCTTGCCCTGCCGCTGCCGCCGACCGGCGCGGCGATCCTCTCGGCCCGCCTCACGCTGAGCGCTGCGATGCCGGTGGCCTCGCCCGGCAGCCTGGCCGGCGGTACCTCGGCGGCCGGACCGCCGGGGCAGCCCACGGCCTCCGCGGAGGGCGTGGCGCTGCTGCCCGCCAACCCCGTCGCGACCCGGATAAGCCTCGACGCGGCGATCGCAGCGCTCGGGGCCGACGCGGTTCTTGCTGCGCCGGAAGGGCCCGCCGAGATCGCAGCGAGCCTCTGGGACGAGCGGGAGGGATTGCCGGGGACGCGGCTCACGGAGACGGCGCCATTTCGAGTTGCGGACCCGCGCCCGGTCCTGGTGCCCTTCGCCTTCCCGCAGGGAATTGCGCTTCCCGCGGGCGCGGTCTGGCTGGTGTTGACCGCGTCGCGGGGCCGAGCGGTCGTGCTGCTCTCGGCGCAGATGGTCCAAGGCGCCGTAGCGGTGGGCGGGACTGGCGGCTTCGCGCTTCTCGCCATTGCGGCGGGCCGTGGGGCGGCCGCACTGCTGCGGCATTCACTTCCCTCGTCAGATCCTGCGAGGAAAGCGCACCCCGGCTTCGACCTCTCCGTGGCCGGCACCGTTGTTCCGCTGCAGGCCGCCGATGGAGAGGGACGCCGCCTGGATGTTGAGCTCGCGGCGTTTCTGCCCCCGCTCGTGGCGCGGGCCGAGTCAGCAGTGGAGGTCGCGGTGGGGGCCAGTGCGCGTTCGCTGATTACCGTGGATCCCCCGGTGCTGCGGTACATTCTGTCCTGACACAATACTATGCTCGTGGTGAAGGGCCCGGCATTCAACCTGCAGAAGTTTCGGCTTGATCGGACGGTGTGGTCTTTGGCGGGGAGGGAGGCCGGGGCGCCGAGCCATAGGCGTAGCGCAGCGCCCCGGCCGGCCCGATGGGAGAGCCCCATGACCCAGACCGAACGCAAGGTGACCGCGCCAAGGTTGGCCAGCTGGAGCTGGCCAGGCAGCTGGGCAACGTGACCCAGGCTTGCCGGGTACTCGGCTACACCTGCCTCATCCCAGACCCTCGCAGCGCTACGCAGCTCGGGAGCGTCTCATACCAACGCGCGTTGATGTTGACACGTCAACGCCCCTCGGACGCCGGGCGCCGCGCATCCGCGCGGCCTGGCTTCGCGCCAGTGGGCGCGCCGCATGGGTCAACAACTCGGCGCGTTGGTATCAGGTGAGGAAACGGCTTCAGCTCAGGAACACTTCAAGCGAGACAATGCGGCTCGTCGATGAGAATGGAAGGCACTCCCGCAGCGGGGAGGGGAGGGGACTCTACAGACGCCCGAACCGCTGGACCACCTGCCGCGGCGTACGGCACAAGGCGTCGTCAGCGCCGCAGCGTGTCGACGACGGCGTCGATACAGGCGGCGATGCGCCCATAGGTCTCGTGGAAGGTCGCGGCCGGACCGCCATAGGGATCCTCGATGTCACCGGGCTGCGCGGCGAAATCGCCCAACATCACCACCCGGGCATCGGCTGGCAGGCCGCGGCGGGCCAACTCGGCGAGGTTGTGGCCGTCGAACACCAGGATGGCGTCGGCCGCCACCACCTCGGCGTCATGGGCAAAGCGCGACCGGTGCGCCGAGAGGTCGATGCCGAAACCTGCCGCCTCCTCGATCGCGGTCGGCGGGCTAGGCCGGCCCTCCTTCGGCAGGAAGCCGGCCTGGGTGACGAGGATGTCGGGCCGTGTCTCGCGCAGCCGCTCGGCCAGCAGCGCCGCGGCGAAAGGGCTGCGGCAGATGTTCCCGAAGCACAGCACCAGCAGGCGTCGAACCCGGCCCTCGATCGGCCGAAGCTGCGCCGCGAATGCCCGGCGGTGCCGCGCGGCGGCCAGGCGTGGCATCAGCGGCACGCGGCGCGTGGCGCCGCCGGCGATCCAGGTGCCGATCTCACCCCATTCGCCAAGCCAGGGGCGCAGATCGTCGCCGGCGAAGGTGTCGTGCCGCTCGCGCCCCAGCAGCATGCGGCCAAGCCCCGTGGCGAACTCGCCGCCCACCCGGGCAAGCCGGGCCGGCAGCGACGTCGCGTGGTCGGAAAGCGCGCCCACGACGCGGTACGCGTCGTTGCCCAGGCTGCGGGCGTACTGGCCGACCCGGTAGCGGATGCGCGGGTGGCGCCGGCCCTCGACCAGCAAGTCGTAGAGCTGGGCCGGGAAGTCGATGCCGGCGGCGATCGCCAGCGGCAGCGAGCCCCAGAATCGGGCATTCACCTCCAGCAGCACGAACTGGCCGGTCGCCATGTTGCGGCGGAACTCGAACATCGCGACGCCATGCAGCGCCACGGCCCGGGCCAGCGCGGCGGTGGCCTGCTCGAGCGCCGGGTCGAGGGCGGCGCTGACGCGGTAGGTGCTGCCCCCGGTAGGTCCCGACTCGAAGACCCGGTGATGCTGGAAGGCCTGCAGGATCTCGCCCTCTGCGGCCAGGATCGAGACGCCGACGCCGCTGCCCTCGAAGAAGCCTTCGACCAGATAGAGTTCCGGCCGGTCGAGGGCGGCCAGCGCCGCTGCCAGCGCCGCCTCGGTATGCAGAATGCTGACGGAGCGGCGCGAGGCGATCTGGTCGAGCTCGAAGGAATGCCGCGGCTTCAGGGCGAGCGGCAGGCCGTAGCGCCCGGCCAGAGTCGAGGCGTCCGGCGGCGCGGCGCCGAACGCCTCCCCCGGCGCGACGGGCACCCCGGCGCCGGCGGCCAGCTCGCGCGTCGCCTGCTTGTCGAAGAAGGCGGCGAAGGCGGCCTCGTTGGGCAGCGCGATACGGGTGCCCCCCCAGGCCTCGCGGTGGCGCTGCAGCGGCAGGATGGAGCGGTCGTCGCAGGGCACCACCAGGGCGAAGCGATGCTGATCGAACAGCGTACGCACGGCCTCGACCCAGGCAGCCGGATCGAGATTGTAGGGCGGCAGCCGGTGGATGGCGGCAATGTGGCGAGAACGCAACGCAAAGGCGGCGTGGTCGAAAGGGCAGACATGCACCGCCAGCCCACGTCGCCCCAGCGAGCGCACGACTGCCAGGAAAGCCCGCGAATCATCGCCCAGGACCAGGACTTTATCGGGTTCCATTCATGCTTCGCTGGCTGATTGGCGTCAATCGGATCGCGGGCCACAATGTTCCAAGGCCACCGGTATCCGCAAGGGACCGAGATCGCGAATGCCGTACCGGGAGGAGACGCAGGCATGGGGTTGCCAAGCTTGACCCGGGACCTTGCCGCCGGAGCGCCGGAGACGAATTTTTACGCTGCCATCGCCACTACGCGGTATCTCTTTCTTTGCAGCATGGCATGAAGTTCCGGCAACGGTGCGCGTCCAGGTAGAACCCGTCACGGTCGGTTCCTTCGCAGAGCTGGGCCAGGCTTGGCGTAGGCTCGAGGCTGCGGCGCGGGAACCGTCCTTCTTCCAGTCCTGGACCTGGGTCGGCTGCCTGGCGGAGGAACGCTACGACCAGCCGGTGCTGCTGCGCGCCGAGGCGAATGGCGTACCGGTGGGTCTGGCCCTGTTCAACCGCCGGCGCGGGCGGCTCCACCTCGCCGAGAGCGGCCAGGAGTCGCTCGACTCGCCCTTCATCGAGCACAATGCCCCGCTGCTCGCCGCCGGGACCGAGGGAGTGGTGCTGCCAGCGCTGATGCAGGCCGCCTGGCGGCAGCGCGGGGTGCGGTGGCTGGTGCTGGGCGGGGTCCGGCCGGCGGTGCTGCAGGCAGCCGGCGGCCTGACCTTCCGCGAGCGCAGCCAGGTGGCACCCTTCATCGACCTTGCGGCGATCCGCGCCGATGGCCACGACTGGCTGGCCACGCTGAGCGCCAATACGCGCTACCAGCTGCGCCGCTCCGCCCGGCATTTCGCGCAGGCCGGGCCGCTCCGCGTCGACCGCGCGGCGAGCCTGGAGGAGGCGCTCCGCTGGTTCGACGCGCTGGTTGCCCTGCACGGGGCGACCTGGCGGCAGCGCGGGCTGCCCGGCGCCTTCGCGCACCCCTTCGCGCTGCGCTTCCATCGCGGCCTGATCGAGCGCGCGCAGCCGCGCGGCGAGCTCGATCTGCTACGGGTGAGCGCGGGCGGGGAGGTGCTGGGCTATCTCTACAACTTCCTGCTCGGCGGGCGGATCTACGCCTACCAGAGCGGCTTCGACTACGCCCATGCCGGCCGGCACGGCAAGCCGGGCCTGACCTGCCATGCCATCGCCGTGGAGCACGCCCTGGCCGAGGGGGCGGTGATCTACGACTTCCTGGCCGGCGCCGCGCGCTACAAGCTGAGCCTGTCCAACGCCTCGGTGTCGCTGCTCTGGGCCGAGACCGTCAGACCTTGGTCCATCCCCGGCCTGCTGGTGCGGGCGCGGGGCCTTGCGCGCGGACTGACCGGCGGGCTAGCAGGAGCACGGCTTGGTTGACAGCGAGTGCCGCGGCCGAGCGCAGGACGACCTGGGCACAGGATCGTCTCATACCAACTCGGTCAAAGGCTGCCCCATGCGGCGCGCCGGATGGCGCGCCGAGGCCGCGGACGCGGCCCGCGCCCAATGGCGCGAAGCCAAGCCGCGCGGATGCGCGGCGCCCGGCGTCTGAGGGGCGTTGATGTGTCAACATCAACGCGCGTTGGTATCAATGCGTAGGCGAGCAGGCGTTGCGCACCGACACAGGGTCGGTCGGCACGCCGCCGAGCTCGGTCATGAAGATCCGCAGGAAACCGTCGAGCGCGCCGAGCAGGGCGTCGAGCTCCACCGCGCTGCGGACATAGGGCGTGTGGCCCGGCTCGATCGAGGGCGAGTGCAGGCTGAGCACGAAGAGCCGCTGGCCCCGCCCGATCAGCCAGCGAACCAGCCGCGTCATGTCGGCGGCATCATGCCCCTCGGGGGAGAGCTGCAGGCGTTCCACCAGTCCGAGCCGGGCAAGGATGCCGGGCAGCCGCAGTGTCAGGGCGGGCGGGCGGCTCGCCAGGGCGTAGAGGCCGGGGCTGGGGGCGCGGCCGATCAGCGCACCGGTGCCGGGGATGGAGAGCACGCGCCGGTTCGGTCCCACCCATTCGGGGGCGAGGCCGCGGCGCGAGAAGTCCGGTCCGCCGCCGAGCCGATAATCGAAAGGGGGCGAGGGGGAGAGGTCGATCTCGAAGCCCAGCTCTTCGAGAATGGCGAAGCTGTTCGGCCCGATGCCATAGCGCCCGGCCTTGTAGATGCGGGGCGTCTCCCCGAAGGCCGTGGCGATGGCGTCCCGCAGCAGGGCGAGCTTGGCGCGTTCCAGATCGGGCGGCAGGTTGCCGGGGTAGCTGTTGCGGGCGTTCACCGCCTCCTCGTGCGGCGGCGAGACCCAGGGGTGCAGATGCGCGCCGATCAGCGCACGGCCCTCACGCAGCAGCGGCGCCAGCGCCTCGATGCCCGGTGCCTGGGTGGCGATGGGGTAGTCCACAACGTAGGTCGGTCGCAGGCCCCAGGCCTCGCACACGGCCTGGAGCCGGCCGATCCGGCGCATGTGGCCGACGCCGGTGGCGGTGCGGTCGAAGGGGGCGGACCAGTCGAACTCCTCCTCGGTGTCGACGACGACGGCGAGGGAGGGAGGGGCGGTGCCAGCAGAGGCGGGAAGCGGCCCGTCCGGCATGCGCCCTCAGGCCGGCTGGCGCGCTGCCGCACGCAGGGCGGCGATTTCCTCCCGGCCGCGGGCGGCGAAGAAGCCCTCATCGAAGCGGAAGGAGCCGATGAAGTGGAAGAACTTCGCCTCCTTCCGCGGCCCGCCGGGGAAAAAGCTCGAATAGGCCGGGAAGGGCAGCACCACGGCGCCGGGCGAGTTGGCGACGGCGAAGTTGGAGGCGCACTGCTCCGTCCCCCACTCGCGCCAGCGCTTGGCACCGACCAGCCCCTCCATGATGCCGTGGAACCGCTCCAGCTCCGATCGCGGGAAGCCGCCTGGCGAGAATCCGGCCAGGCCCGAGGAGCCGCGCACATAGAGCAGGCGGTCGCAATCCGGGTACTGGTCGAACATGCGTTCCGAGACGACGCCGATGTAGTCGCTCTCCATCCGCTTCGTCGCCGCCGCGGTCTCGCGCAGCGTGCGGATGCGGTTGTTGTTGTCGGCCAGGGTGAAGGCGCGGCCCCCCTCGATGCAGTCAACCACCTCCTGCAGGTCCCCGGTTGTCGGCAGGGTGTCGCAATCGACCTGCACCACGTACTCCGTCGCGGCCAGGTCGAGGATGTGCAGGATGCGTTCCCAGGTGCCGCCACGCTGGCAGGGACCGGTGTCGATGTCCTCGAGGATCTTGAAGGCGATGCCCGGGAAGTGCCGCCGCAGCGTGTCCAGCGCCGGAGCCGGGGTGTCGCGGTCGACGATCGCCAGCAGCTTGCCGCGGCCGATGCGCCGGTAGAACGCCTTCATGCTGAGCAGGTACATCGGCACGTCGGGCGGCGCGACCATGCTGACGATGGTCAGCGGCGCCTCCACGACTGGCAGGGGCGGGGTGGAGAGCACCTCGGCGATGGCCCTGTCGAAGCCGCGTACCTGCATGCGGCGCCGGAGTCTGTAGAACATGGGTAATCCCAACTACGGGTGGTGCCCGCTTGTGTAGCAGGACTTCCTTGCGTGCAAGCTTACACCCGGGGCGCCGGCGGCCCGCCCGCCGCCACATGGAGTTCTAACCTTTCGCGTGATATTCGCGGCCCGCGCAATGTGCGGCTGGTGGAGTTCCTGCGGGTGCGACGAATCTGTCTCGTGGGCGCGGGCTTCATCGCGCGGGTGCATGCGGATGCGCTGAGGTCCATCCCCGGGGTTGCCGTCACCGCGATCGTGGACCCGAACGGGGAAGCCGCGCGCCAGTTGGCCGCGGCCACCGGCGGTGCCGCGGTGCACGCCTCGGCCGAGGCGGCGCTGGCGGCGGGGGGGATCGATGCCGCCCATGTGCTGGTGCCGCCCGACATCCACCGCGACGCGGCGCTGCCCTTCCTCGAGGCCGGGGTGCCGGTGCTGCTCGAGAAGCCGCTGGCGGTCTCGGGCGAGCAGTGCCGGGCGCTGATCGCGGCGGCGGGGGCGTCCGGCGCGCTGCTCGGGGTGAACCAGAACTTTGTCTTCCATCCGGCCTTCCAGGCGCTCCGGCGCATGGTCGCCTCCGGCCGCTACGGGCGCCCGGGCTTCGTCGACTGCGTCTACAACGTGCCGCTGGCCCAGCTGCAGACGCGCCAGTTCGGCCACTGGATGTTCGCCGCCCCGCTCAACATCCTGCTCGAGCAGGCAGTGCACCCGCTGTCGCAGATCGCCGCGCTCGCCGGCCCGGTGCGTGAGCTGCGCGCCCTTGCCGACGCCCCGATCGAGATCGCGCCGGGCCTGCCCTTCTTCCCGGCAACCAGCGTCACCATGGCCTGCGCGCGGCTGCCGGCGCAGCTGCGCTACGCGGTCGGCCAGCCCTTCCCCTTCTGGCGCCTCTCGGTGGTCTGCGACGACGGGGTGGTGGTGGCCGACATCCTCGCCAACCGTGCCTTCGCCCATGCCCGCACGCGCTGGCTGGAGGTGGTGGACGGTGCCGTCTCCGGCACCCGCACGGGGGCGGCGATCCTGGCGGCGGGTTGGCGCAACCTGGCCGATTACGGACTCTCGCAGCTTCGGCTGAAGCCGCGCAGCGACGGCTTCTTCCGCAGCATGCAGGACAGCCTGGCAGCCTTCCACGCCGCGCTCGACGGCGGCACGGCGCTGGAGACGGACGGCGCCTTCGGCGCGGACCTGGTCGAGACCTGCGAGCGCATCCGCGACGCCGCCTTCGGCACCGCGGCGCCTGCGCCGGCCCCGGCTCCTGCCGCACCGGCGATCCGCCCTGAATTCCGGCCCGATGTCGCCGTGCTCGGCGGCACCGGCTTCATCGGCGCCGAGACGGTGCGCCGCCTGGTCGCCGCGGGGCAGCGCGTGGCGGTGATGGCGCGCTCGGTGCGCAACCTGCCCCCGGTCTTCGCCGACCCGCTGGTCGCGGTGCACCGCGGCGACATCCGCGACGCGGCGGCGGTGGCCGGCGCCATCGCCGGCGCGCCGGTCGTGGTGAACCTGGCGCATGGCGGCGGCGGCGCCGATTTCGAGGCGGTGCGCCGCGCCCTGGTCGGCGGCGCCGAGACGGTGGCGCGCGCCTGCCTTGCCGCCGGGACGAAGCGGCTGGTGCATGTGGGCTCGATCGCCTCGCTCTATCTTGGCCCGGATGCCGGCACCGTCACCGGCGCCATCCCCTCCGACCCCCGCTTCGAGGAACGGGCCGACTACAGCCGCGCCAAGGCGATCGCCGACGCGATGCTGCTGGAAATGCACGCGCGGGAGGGGCTGCCGGTGGTGATCCTGCGCCCGGGGCTGGTGGTGGGGGCGGGCAGCGCGCCGCTGCATGCCGGCCTCGGCTTCAGCAACAACGACCAGGACTGCATCGGCTGGAACGCCGGCCGCAACCCGCTGCCCTTCGTGCTGGTGGGCGACGTGGCGGAGGCCATCCGCCTCGCCTGCACGGCCGAGGGGGTGGAGGGGCGCTGCTACAACCTGGTGGGCGACGTACGGCCCAATGCGCGGGACTACGTCGCCGACCTGGCGCGCGCCATGGGGCGGCCGCTGCGCTTCCACCCGCAGAGCGCGACCGGGCTCTGGCTCGAGGACCTCGGCAAGTGGGTGGTCAAGCGGGCCGGCGGCCGGGCGGTGCCGCTGCCCTCGCGGCGGGAGCTGGTCTCGCGCGGGCTTGAGGCGCGCTTCGACTGCTCGGACGCCAAGCGCGACCTCGGCTGGCGGCCGGTGGCCGACGCGGCGGAGTTCGCCCGCCAGGCGGTCGCGGCGCACGGGCGCTGAGCGTGATCGCCGGAGCCGGACGCGCCGGAAGCATGGGTCACGCTACCGGGGATTCGCTGCCGGCCATGCCCGGCGCTCCGGCGCTCGGCGGGCATGGCCCTGGCATGCCGCCGCTGGTTCTCTCGGTGTTCTCGACCTTCTCGGTGGGCGGGCCGCAGGTGCGCTTCGCCACCCTGGCCAACCGGCTGGGCCCGGCCTTCCGCCATGCGATCGTCGCCATGGACGGCGACCGTGCCTGCGCCGAGCGGCTGCAGCCGGGTCTGGCGATCGAGTGGCCCCCAGTGCCGATCCGCAAGGGCGAGACCCTGGCCAACCTGCGCGCCTTCCGTGCCGCGCTGCGGGCGATCCGCCCCGACGTGCTGGTGACCTACAACTGGGGCACCATCGAGTGGGCGCTGGCCAACCTGCTGCCCGTGGTGCGGCACGTGCACATCGAGGATGGCTTCGGGCCGGAGGAGCAGGCGCGGCAGATCCCGCGCCGGGTCTGGACGCGGCGCCTGGCACTGCGCCGCTGCACCATGGTGGTGCCCTCGCAGACGCTGCGGCGGATCGCGACCGGGGCGTGGCGCCTGCCGGAGGCGCGGCTGCGCTACATCCCTAACGGCATCGACCTGGCGCGTTTCGCGCCGGCGGCGCGGGGAGCGGCTTCGTCGGCGGCACGGGGGCTGGAGCAGGGGGTGACGATCGGCACCGTCGCGGCGCTGCGGGCGGAGAAGAACCTCGGGCGGCTGCTGCATGCCGTAGCAGGGGTGCCGGCGGCGCACCTGGTGGTGGTGGGCGACGGGCCGGAACGGCCGGCACTGGAGGCGCTGGCGGCGGAGCTCGGCCTGGCCGGGCGGGTGCGCTTCGCCGGGCACATGGCAGATCCGGCGCCGCTGCTGGCGGAGTTCGACATCTTCGCGCTGTCCTCCGATACCGAGCAGATGCCGATCTCGGTGCTGGAGGCGATGGCGGCCGGGCTGCCGGTGGCGGCCACCGATGTCGGCGACGTCCGGGCGATGCTGGCGGCCGAGAACGCGGATTTCGTGGTGCCGAAGGAGGACGCGGCGGCACTGTCCGGGGCGCTGGCGCGGCTCGCGGGGGACGCGGCGCTGCGCCGGGCGCTGGGGGCGGCGAACCGCGCCAAGGCGGAGCGGGACTACGACGAGCGGGCGATGGTGGCGGCCTACGGGGCGCTGTTCGGGGGAGGGGCGAGGTGAACGGAAGCGACGCGGCGAGGCCGCTGCCCGAGCGACAGGGTCAAGACGAACCGGCGCGACGCGACGGCCCTGGCTCGGCTGCTCCATGCTGGCGAGCTGACCGCAGTGTAGGTACCGGACGAGGCACACGAGGCGATGCGTGACCTGGTGCGCGCCCGAGAGGGGGCGACGCCATAGGACGGAGGCTGGAATCACCCAAAGGAACCTCTGAACAGGCTGCATGTCCTGTGCTGATTGGTTGGCTGCGCGGATCGCCTGCGGCCGGGACCGTCTCTGACGGTCTCGGCGCGGCATTCAGCTTCGATGATCGGCTTTTTTTGTGGCTTGCGGTACCCGTTGCTCCCGCGTCGGACAGACTCCTCCCCTGGTGCTCAACCGGCAGGGGCGATCAGGTGCCGCGCGAGATACAGATCCACCAGGGCAAACTGGGTGAACAGGTGCTGCTCGTTCTTGAACAGCCCGCGGTACCGCACCTTCGCATAGCCGAACTGCCGCTTGAGAACCCGGAACGGATGCTCCACCGCCGAGCGCAGCGCCGCCATCAGCCGGTTCAGGCGCTTCTGCTCCTCCGTCGTGTCACAGCCCTTCCTGCGCTTGAACGGAACGAACCAGCGCGGACCGACGGCGTCCTCCTCGCGCGGGCGATCCGGCTCACGCGTCTTGTCGGCGTAGCCGCGATCACCGTGCGCCGTCGCCTCATCGCCATGCAGCAGCGTGTCCGCCATGCTGTA
>JAIEOP010000442.1 GCA_019750465.1 Acetobacteraceae bacterium
GCCCCCGCCCGCCGCGCTGCCCCCCGGCACGCTGGACGAGGCCGCCTGCCGCGCGCTGCTGCAGGCCGCCGGCATCCCCTTCGTGCCGGGCGAGGCGGTGGCCGATGCGGACGCGGCCTGCGACGCCGCGGCGCGGCTGGGCTGGCCCGTGGTGCTGAAGATCCTCTCGCCCGACATCGCGCACAAGTCGGAGGTCGGCGGCGTCCGCCTCGACCTGCGCGGCGAGGCGGCGTTGCGCGCGGCGTGGGAGGCGATGATGGCGGAGGTGAGGGCGAAGGCGCCGGGCGCGCGCATCGCCGGCGCCCTCGTCTCGCCCATGCTGCGCGGCGGGGTGGAGACCGTGCTCGGCATGACGCGCGACCCGGTCTTCGGCCCACTGCTCATGTTCGGCCTGGGCGGCGTCTTCGTGGAGGTGTTCCGCGATGTCGGCTTCCGCCTGGCACCGCTGGCGCGGGCGGAGGCGCTGCGCCTGGTGCGTTCCATCCGCGGCTTCCCGCTGCTGGACGGCGCGCGCGGGCGGCCGAAGGTGGATCTCGATGCGCTGGCCGATGCGCTGGTCGCGCTCTCCCGCTTCGCCGAGGCGCACCCGGAGGCGGCGAGCGTCGAGATCAACCCGTTCATCGCCCTGCCGCGGGGCGGCTGTGGCGTCGACGCCGTCATCCTGCGCTGATCAACGGAAGGAAAGCGGATGTCCCTGGATGTGGTGACCCTGGAGGTCTCCGGCCACGTGGCGGTGGCGACGCTGAACCGCCCGCCGGTCAACGCCATGAACTGGGCGATGCGCGAGCGGCTGATCGAGATCTTCGACCAGGCGACCGACCGCGAGGACATCCGCGTGGTGGTGCTGACCGCACAGGGCCGCGTGTTCTGCGCCGGCGCCGACCTGAAGCAGCGCCCGGACCCGAACAGGCACGGCCAGTCCTGGTGGCACAACCGCCTGACCCGGGAGACCGGCAACGCCATCAAGGAATGCGCCAAGCCGGTGATCGCCGCGGTGAACGGCCCCGCGCTCGGCGCCGGCTTCGGCCTGATGGCGGCCTGCGACATCATGCTGGCCGCCGAGGAAGCCGTGTTCGGCATGCCGGAGATCGACGTGGGCCTGGCCGGCGGTGCCGCCATGCTGCGCGAACTGGTCGGCCGCTCGCGCCAGCGGCGCATGATGTACACGGGGATGAAGCTGACCGCCGCCGAGCTCTACCGCCTCGGCGTCATCGAGGCCTGCCTGCCGCGCGAGGACCTGCTGCCGGAGGCGATGCGGATCGCGCAGGAGATCGCCGGCAAGAGCCCGCTCGGCATCAAGTACGCCAAGCTCTCCTGCAACATGGTGGAGCTCATGCCGCAGAAGGACGCCTACCGCTTCGAGCAGAACTTCACCTTCGAGCTGTCGAAGACCGAGGACGCGCTGGAGGCCCGCAGAGCGCAGCTCGAGAAGCGCAAGCCCGTGTTCAAGGGCCGATGAGGGGGACCCGACGCCATGGCGCACCAGCGATTCCGCCGCTTCAACACCGGCCTCTACTGCAGGGACCAGGACATCCGGAATGAGATGTGCATGGCGGTACGCGCCGGCAATCTGGTCTTCCTGCGCGGCCAGACCGGCTTCACCCTGGAGGGCGGCTTCACCGGCATCGGCGACGCCGCGGCGCAGGCCGACCAGGCCATGCGCAACGTGAAGACGCTGCTGGAGGAGGCCGGCAGCGCCATGGAGCACATCTGCCGCATCACCACCACCATCACCGACCGCGCGTGGCGCGAGCCGGTCTATCAGGTGATCGGCCGGCACCTCGGGGGCATCGCGCCGGTGGCGACGGGACTGATCGTGGGCGGCCTGGCGCTGCCGGAGATGCTGGTGGAGATCGACATCGATGCCGTGATCCCGGCATGAGGGACGCGCTCGCCCGCGACGGCACGCTGCACCTGGGCGGCATCATCGCGCCGATGCCCGGCCACTCGGCCGAGGCCGCGGCGGCGCAGGCGGAGGCGGTGTTCGACGCGCTGGAGGCACGGATTGCAGCGGCCGGCGCGGCGCTGACCGACCTCTGCAAGATCACCATGCAGATCACCGACCGCGCCTTCCGCCAGCCCGTCTATGGCGTGATGGGGCGGCGGCTGGCCGGTGTGCGGCCCGTGAGCACGGGGCTGATCGTGAACGGGCTGGACAGCCCGCACGCCGTCTTCCAGCTCGATGCGCTGGCGGTGCCAAGGGGACCACGGGACGGGCCGCATGAGCGCATCCGCCCCTACCGCTCCACGAGCATGCCCTATGGCCGCGACCGGCAGCCCTTCGTCGCCGAGTTCTGCATGGCGGTGCGCACGCCGCGGCAGGTTTTCCTGCGCGGCCAGACCGGGCAGACGCTGGATGGCGCCTTCACCGGCGCGGGCGATCCCGCCGCCCAGGCGCGCCAGGCCATGGACAATGTCTCGGCGCTGCTGGCGGAGGCCGGCTGCACCCTGGCCGATGCGGTGCATGCCACCGTCTTCGTGACCGACCGCGCCTTCATCGGCCCCGTCATGCAGGTCGTCGCCGGACGCTTCGCCGCGCAACCGGTTGCGCATGCGCTGCTTGTCGTGAAGGGACTGGCGGCGCCGGAGATCGCGATGGAGATCGACGTGCACGCGGTGCGATCCGATGTGGGATGACCTCTGGACCGATGCCCGCCTTGTCACGATGCAGGGCGAGGGGCTGGGGCTGGTGGAGCCCGGCGCGCTGGCCGTGGAGGCGGGCCGGATCGCCTGGGTCGGCCCGATGGCCGACCTGCCCGCCGCCCAGGCCCGGTACCGCCACGATGCCGGCGGTCGCTTCATCCTGCCGGGCTTCGTCGATGGCCACACCCACCTGGTCTTCGCCGGCGAGCGCATCGGCGAATTCGAGCGCCAGCTCGCCGGTGCGACGCGGCAGGAGATCGCCGCCTCCGGCGGCGGCATCCTGGCCACGACCCGCGCCACGCGCGCCGCCAGCGAGGATGAGCTGGTCGCGCAGTCCCGTCCGCGCCTCGATGCGCTGATGGCGGAGGGCGTGACCACCGTCGAGGTCAAGTCGGGCTACGGCCTGACGCTCGGGAGCGAGCTGCGCATGCTGCGCGCGGCACGCCGGCTGGGGCGGGAGAGCGGCGCGCGAGTCGTCACATCCTTCCTCGGCGCGCATGTGCTGGCGCAGGAATTCGCGGGGCGCCCGGCCGCGTATATCGACCACCTGATCGCCGACGTCCTGCCCGCGGCGCTGCGCGAGGGGCTGGTCGACATCTGCGACGGCGGCATCGAGGAGCTGACCATCCCGACGGCGGACATGGTCCGGCTCTACCGCGCCGCGCAGGCGGCCGGCCTGCCGATCCGCGGCCATACGGACCAGTATGCCGATGTCGGCGGCGCCGGCGCGCTGGCGGCGCTCGGCGCGCTCTCCGCCGACCACCTGGAGTACTCGAACGAGGCGGGCATTGCCGCCATGGCGCGCGCCGGCACGGTGGCGATGCTGCTGCCGGGGGCGAACCTTTTCCTGGGCGAGACGCGGCGCCCGCCGGTGGCGCTGTTCCGCAGGCACGGCGTGCGCATGGCGCTGGCCAGCAATTGCAACCCCGGCAGCTCGCCCCTGCTGTCGCCGCTGCTGACCCTTGCACTCGGCTGCTCGCTGTTCCGCATGACGGTGACGGAGGCGCTGCGCGGACTGACCGTGGAGGGCGCGCGCTCGATCGGCCTCGGCGGCCAGGTCGGCGAGCTGCGCGCCGGGCTGCCGGCCGATGTCGTCGTGTGGGAGATCGGGCAGCCGGCCGAGCTCTGCTACTGGCTCGGCGGGGCGCCGCCGCGGCAGGTGGTGGTGGCGGGCCGGCCGGGCAGCGCCCCGCCGTGACGCGGCCCCGCCGCGATGCCCTCCCCTCGCGCAGACCCCTTGACCCCCAAGTGCCCCAGGCGCTTGTCACATCTGCAATTCACCGCATCTAACGCCCAGCCAGGGAATGCCGCCATGGACGTCATCTTCGACCCGAACCGCCAGAAGGCCCCCGGTGGTGCCGGCGCCGCTGCCGCCGACGCGCCCGATCCCGTGAAGGATGGCGACCAGCGCAGCTTCATGGCCGATGTGGTGGAGGCCAGCCGCCAGGTGCCCGTGCTGGTGGATTTCTGGGCCACCTGGTGCGGACCCTGCAAGACGCTGACGCCGACGCTCGAGAAGGTGGTGCGCCAGGCCGGCGGGCGTGTCCGCCTGGTGAAGATCGACATCGACCAGAACCGCCAGCTCGTGCAGCAGCTCACCCAGCTCGGCCTGCCGCTGCAGTCGGTGCCGACGGTGGCCGCCTTCTGGCAGGGCCAGATCGCCGACCTGTTCCAGGGCGCGCTGCCCGAGAGCGAGGTGAAGCGCTTCGTCGAGGCCCTGCTGAAGGTCGCCGGCGGGCAGATGCCGGCCGCCGACCTGCTGGGCGAAGCCAAGGCCGCGGCCGAAGCCGGCGATCACCAGGCCGCGCTGCAGCTCTTCGGCGCACTGGTGCAGGAGGACGGCGACAATGCCGAGGCCTGGGCCGGCGTCGCCCGCAGCCTGATGGCCCTCGACCAGGAGGACCAGGCGTTGCAGGTGCTGGGGAGCGTGCCCGAGAAGCTGCGCGAGCATGCCGAGATCAGCTCCGTCCGCTCGGCGCTGGAGTTGGCGGCGGAGGGGCGCGCGGCACGCGGCAAGCTGGCCGAGTTCGAGCAGCGCCTGGCCGCCGACCCGGACGACCACGCGGCCCGCATCGAGCTCGCGGTGGCACTGAACGCGGCGGATGATCGCGCGGCGGCGGCGGATGCCCTGCTGGAGGCGATCCGCCGCGACCGCGCCTGGAACGAGGAGGCGGCGCGCAAGCAGCTGCTGAAATTCTTCGATGCCTGGGGCATGGCCGACCCCGCCACCCTGGCAGCGCGCAGGAAGCTTTCCTCGCTGCTGTTCCGCTGAGCGGCGCGGGGCGCGTCCTGCATGGCAGCCTTCCACCCCGGTTTCGAGGACCTGCCCGCGGAGATCGCGGTCTTCCCGCTGCCGGGCGCGCTGCTGCTGCCGCGGGCGCGGCTGCCGCTGAACATCTTCGAGCCGCGCTACCTGGCCATGACCGCGGACGCGCTCGGCAACGGCCGCATGTTCGGCATGATCCAGCCGCAACCCGGCGCGCCCCGGCTGCCGACCGGGCCAGGATTGTACCAGGTCGGCTGTCTTGGCCGGGTTTCCTCCTTCGCGGAAACGGAGGACGGGCGGTTCCTGATCACCCTGACCGGCGTCGTCCGCTTCCGGGTGGAGCAGGAACTGACCATGCTGCGCGGCTATCGCCGCGTGCGGGCGGACTACGCGCCCTACCGGGCCGACCTCGATCTGGCGCAGGCGGCGCCGCCGGTGGATCGGGCGGCGCTGACCGCGGCGCTGCGGCCATTCTTCCGGGCGCGCGGCATCGACGTGAACTGGGAATCGGTCGAGCGCACCTCGGACGAGATGCTGGTCTTGACGCTGTGCATGGTCTGCCCCTTCGAGATCCCGGAGAAGCAGGCGCTGCTGGAGGCCGAGTCCGCCGAGGCGCGGGCCGCCATGCTGATCGCGCTGCTGCAGATGGGCGCGCATGCCGGCCCGGCGGACGAGGACCCGCCGGCGGGCGGGCGCAAGCCAAGCTAGGATCGGGACATGAGCGAGACGACCGAGCCGGCCGCACCGGTGCCGGGGGGCGAGGTGGACCCGGCCCTGCTGGAGATCCTGGTCTGCCCCGTCACCAAGGGGCCGCTGCGCTACGACCGCGCGCGGGGCGAGCTGGTGAGCGAGCAGGCGGGCCTGGCCTACCCGATCCGCGACGGCATCCCGATCATGCTGCCGGACGAGGCGCGCCGGCTGGACGGCTAGGCGCATGCCGACGCCCACGGAAATCCGCCTGAAGCGCGCGGAGAAGGTGCTGGAAGTTGCCTTCGACGACGGCACCCGCTTTGTCCTGCCGGCGGAATACCTGCGCGTGGAGAGCCCCTCGGCCGAGGTGCAGGGGCATGGGCCGGGGCAGAAGGTCACCGTCGCCGGGCGCCGGCACGTCGGCATCCTGCGCGTCGAGCCGGTCGGCAACTACGCCGTGCGCATCGCCTTCGACGACCTGCACGACACCGGCATCTATGGCTGGGACACCCTGCACCGCCTCGGGGTCGAGCAGGAGGCGCGCTGGGCCGCCTACCTGGCGGAGCTGGCCGCGAAGGGGCTCTCGCGCGACCCGCCGCCGCGGCGGGGTGCGTAGCGCGTCCAGCCCGCCTATGCTGCGTCGCAGCACCCGTGCCCGAGAGAGAGACGCCGCCCCGCATGCCCGACCTGTTCAGCCCCTTCACCCTGAAGGGCGTCACGCTGCGCAACCGCATCGCCATGTCGCCGATGACCATGTACCGCGCCGAGGACGGCCGGATGGGCGACTACCACGTGATGCTGCTCGGCTCGCGCGCCGCCGGCGGCTTCGGCCTGGTCTTCCCCGAGCAGATCGCCATCACGCCCGATGGCCGCACCGGCACAAGCTGCGCCGGCATCTGGGATGATGCGCAGATCGAGGGCCTCGCCCGCGTCACCGCCATCATCAGGGACATGGGCGCGGTGCCGGCCATCCAGCTCGGCCACACCGGCCGCAAGGGCAGCGAGACCAAGCCCTGGGAGGGCAAGCTCCAGCTGCCGCCCGACCATCCGGAGGGCTGGCAGGTGCGCGCGCCCTCCGCCATTCCCTATGGCGGGCGCTACACCTACCCCGTGCAGGAATTGACGGTGGCGGAGATCCACGACCTGCACCGCGCCTATGCCGAGGCCGCGCGGCGCGCCCTGGCTGCCGGCTTCGAGTGGCTGGAGATGCATTTCGCGCACGGCTACCTCGGCGCCAGCTTCTTCTCGCCGATTGCCAACCGGCGCACCGATCGGTACGGCGGCTCGGTGGAGAACCGCCTGCGCTTCCACCGCGAGGCGCTGGACGCGGTGCGCGCAGCCTGGCCGGAGCGGCTGCCGCTGACCATGCGGCTGGGGTCGGACGACTTCAACGAGCAGGGCGTGCGCTTCGACGACGCGGTCTGGGCGGTCGGCGAGCTGAAGGCGCATGGCCTGGACCTTGCCGATCTCAGCCTCGGGATGAATACGGACGTGGTGAGCGACCTGCCCTTCAACGAGGCCGGCTTCATGGTGGAACGCGCGGCGCGGGTGCGGCGCGAGGTCGGCATCCCGGTCGGCGTGAGCTGGAACCTCGGCATTCCCGCGGTGGCTGACCGGGTGATCCGGGAGGAGCTGGTGGACCTGGTCTTCCTCGGCCGGCCGGCGCTGGCGAACCCGCACTGGCCGGTCTGGGCGGCGCGGGAGCTGGCGCAGGACGATCCCTTCGCGCTGCTGCCGGAGGACTGGGCCTGGTGGCTGCGCAACCGGCCCGGGGCGGAGGGGTCGCAGGGATGGCCGGCGGTGGTCGGGCAACGGACCGAGCAAGACTCGCGCGGCATGGATGGCAGGTGACCCGGCGATGTTCTACGAACCCCGGCTCGGCCACGGCCTGCCGCATGATCCCTTCAAGGCCATCATCGCGCCGCGGCCGATCGGCTGGATCTCGACGGTGGACGGGGAGGGGCGGGCGAACCTCGCGCCCTACAGCTTCTTCAACGCGGTGCATTCGCGCCCGCCCATGATCGCCTTCACTTCGGAGAGCATGAAGCACTCGGCGGCCAATGCGATCGCGACCGGCGAGTTCGTGTTCAACCTGTGCACGCGCGCGCTGTTCGAGGCGATGAACATCTCCTCCGGCGGGCAGGGCGCGGGCGAGAGCGAATTCGCGGCGGCGGGGCTGGAGGCGGCGCCCTGCCGCATCGTGCGGGCGCCGCGCGTCGCCGCCGCGCCGGCGGCGCTGGAGTGCCGGGTGGTGCAGTCCTTCCAGTTCATGGACGTGGATGGCGCGGCGCTGGAGGGCTGGATGATCATCGGCCAGGTGGTCGGCGTGCACATCGACGAGGCCTACCTGCGCGACGGCCGCTTCGACACGCGGGCGGCGCAGCCGATCGCGCGCTGCGGCTACCGCGACTATGCCGCACTGGGGGAGATGTTCGAGGCGCTGCGGCCGACGGATGGCGGCACTTACGAAGCCGGGCAGCGGGACCGCTGACGGCGCGGCATCAGTGTCGCGTGACCCATATCGTGGCGCTACCCTTCCGCCAAGCCATTGATTCCTGGACCACCCTGAACCCATAGCCTGACGCTGGGTGAACCCATACCATGGCGCTGGACACCATTCTCGACCCGAAGCGTGGCGCTGGGAATTTATGGCGCGTGGCGAGCTCCAGGGCACGCGACAAGGCGGACCCTTCGGTCGCCCGGAATGGTCCAGCATGGAATGACCGCCGAATCAGAGGGGGAGTCGTCCAGGCAGATCGGAAGCCCGGCCCGATGCTGAGGGTCTAATTCTTCGCCGTGATCGGCGGCGCCCTCGCTGCTTTATTGATTCTGTAGGGGGCGACGGCCAACACTCAAGGACCGCCGCAGCACTGGGGTCTGTTGCAGAAGCCAGTCGTACCAGTGGACCATGAGGAGCATAGCGATGCTCAGCCTGAAGGGGCTCTTCACCGGGCTTCGGAACGCAGTTCGGCCGGGTTCAGCAGGACCGGGCGGGGTGTCTGCGGCGCAGCGGTTTTGGGCAAGGCCGCACGTCCACGCTTTCATATGCGTGATGCAGGATGGTGAAGAAGGAAGACCACTCTCATGCCTGCTCGGGGGCATCCAGACCCCTGTCCTGGTGAAACCCGACAACCCGAGATACGACGAGATCCGGCGCCTCCTGCTGAACTCCCGTCACAACGACTCCATCCGTGTCCTGATCGATCTCGAGGAGCCCATCATCATCTGGGCCGAAGCTACCGACGAAGAGCCGGAGTTCCCGCTGATGGAGTTCCACGAAATGGATGAGGGCGGTGATTGGAAAGTCTTCATCCCAGGACCGCCCGCCTTACCGAAAGCTATGGCGGCCCGCACCGATGAAAGATAACGACGGCCTACATCGGGACGCCCGAGCATCCGGCCTTCCACCCCATGCGGGGGGAGACGTTAATCAGGTCCAGCCACCCCCTTCTGCCGATGCGGTCCTTTGGATGCTGCCGAATGCCGGTGGGCATGTCCGCGCCGAGGCCGCGCCCCAGGAAGTCCTGTCAGCGGCAGTCGTCGAGAGCTTCCGCTCCATGATGAGAACCGACTGGGAAGAGCCGGTTGCGAGGCTTGTGCGCGACGGCTTCGAAATCGAGCGCCGCTGGTGGCGCGTGTTGCCGCCCGAGCATGCCGCCCGCGATGTCGCCCGCCGCGCGCTGCTGGATGCCGGATTCACGGAGGACCAGTTCGCGGATTGGCTCGGCTTCACGGCAGAT
The DNA here is from genome assembly GCA_019750465.1 of Acetobacteraceae bacterium. Lineage (GTDB taxonomy): Bacteria > Pseudomonadota > Alphaproteobacteria > Acetobacterales > Acetobacteraceae > JAIEOP01. The sequence goes on from JAIEOP010000442.1 coordinate 9,340, forward strand.
GCCGAGATCACGTAGTAGGTAGCTGAATTGGCCACCTAAACCATGCTTGCCACGTCATGAGGCGAGCGCCGAAGACCTTCAGGGCACGCCATCTTCCCCTGTCGTGGCTTTCCCCTTCTGATTCCGCCTCAGACGCGCTTCCGCCGATGCCCTGGCGCGTCTCTCCCCCAAATCGGTCGCTTTCCTGACATCGAGTTCAAGCGCTCCTTGGTCATGAGCCGGAGCGGCCAACTCGCCCAACGCCCCCTCTCGCCTGATCAGCCACAGGGCTGTCGCCAGCACCCCAACGCTCACGCCGGGATCGCCTCCCTCCAGGCGCAGCAGGGTCGGCACAGATACCCCCAGGCGCCCGGCCCAGCTCTTCAGGGACTCCCGGCGACGCAGCCGCGCGACAGCCAGGTGCGCCCCTAGCTGCTCAAGAGCCACGATGGTCGATGTCGGCATGCCCTGAAGGGCCTTCGGTGTCTTGGGCATAACATAGATATCAGCAGATAGACCATTTTGTGCAAATCTATTTTATTATTCTGCCTATCTACCCAGCCTGCCAGAGAGAAGCCGTCTGTCGCGTGACCCAAAGCATGGTGCTGGGAATTTCGACAGCCGCAAGGGCTCCGAAACCGACGACGGAGGAGCACCATGCTCGGAGGCGGTGATGCCGCAGCGAGGGCTGTATGCAGACACGGGGGCTTCGCACAGGGTTCCCGCCCAGCGCTGGGAGGCCAATCGGAAGACGCAGGGCGGGAAGACTGATCCTGGCCTCCCTGTCCGTGAGCTTGGCTGTCGCCACGACGCAGCCCGCCGAGGCCGCACCGGAGAGATTCCTCGGCCTAGAGCAGATCGAGCCAATCCCGCTGGCGTGGGGGCCGAACCAGGTGGCTCGGTTCACCGAGGATGGCAGGGAAGGAATCGTCATCAGGGCATGGCGCGACAACGGCAATGCCTGGGGCTACCAGATCCTGATGTTCCTGGTGCAGGGCCACCCGGGGTCCGAACCCTGGCAGGTCGCCAGCATCGAGCCAGGTGGAGATCCTCAGCCGCTCCGGGATCTCGCCACGGTCCGCCCCCATGCGGATGGTGCCCTGGAAGCGGCTCGCCTGCTTCGTGGCCGTCTGGACGGCCGGATATCCGTCTTCCTAGCTGTGGCCAGGCGTACCCTGACCCCGGGCGCATCACCTGCCGAGGCCAGCCAGGCCCAGGTGATCCTCTACCGTCTCGAGCAGGGAGGAGAACCTGGTCTCACGGCGGATGTCTTCAGGCCCGTGAGGACGTTCAGGACCAGGAACGCCTACTGCGATGCGGAGATGCTGATCGACACCGTGCTGGGCATTCCGAATCAGGGCGACCTCTGCGAATGGGGGCGCTGACAGAAATCGGAGAACCCTCCTCCCAAGGCTCTCCGCTGCACCTCAACACCCAGACGCATGATCTGCGCCTTCGGCTCAGCGTCGCCGTAGACGGCGCTCTGGAACAACTCGACACCCAGGACATAGGCCATCGCCTGGAAGCGAAGGGCCGGTGTCGGGTGTCCAACACATGAGTCGGCTGCCTGAAGAAGACGTCCCCAGATGATGTGACGGCATTCCGGCGCCGCTTGCTGGGACGGCGTGCTTGGGTCGCGGAAGTCACAGGCTTCCGGTTCTGACTCGGTCATCCCATCAAGTATGGCGGACCGGATTCCGATGCCGCCAGAACCACAGCGAAAATCCGGCCAGCAACGGCTGCGGCGAATGGGGTAGTCCCGACCGGACCAAGGGACTCCATTGGCCAGCAGGACTGAACCCAGCAGGGATCAGCCAGCAGCCAGCCTCTTGGATGAACGGTTCATTCGGCGGATGTGGGTGATTAGGGCGCCACTCTTCTTGATCCGGTAATTGAGCATCTCGACACTCACACCATAGGTGTCCGCTGCCGTTCCCAACAAGCCTGATTTAACAATGTAGTGTGCTGCTTCGTTGGGAATCAGAAGAACTCCCCCGAGAAAGGCGGCTTCTTCTTCCATAACGGCGTGCCTGTTGCGGCCGCCATCTTCATTTACAACCTGAGCAATAGGATGGCCGAGGAAGATATGCGCCAGCTCGTGACACAGGTTACTTCTCTGACGTGGTATAGTGTGGGCGTCATTATGAATGATGGCAGAACACATCCCGGACCTTATGACGGCGCCGGAAAACTCCTCTGGCTTTTCTTTAAGAAAGAACTCTCCGACCAAGTTCCCCTGTTCATCCACCAAGCGGCTGATCGGGTAGACGCGCACGTCAAGGAATTCGCAAACCGCGAAGGGATCCAGGGGCGCCGTCTCGGACAAGCCCATTTTGCCCCGGATGGTAAGCGCTATCCGATTTGCCTGGGCTTGAAACCCGTGTCGTAGCGCCATGACCTGCTCACACGTTGCGGAGACTCTCGTAGGCGGAGCGCAAGACGCCCTCCATCGCCTTCTTCCCAGCCTCGCTGAGCTTGGGGTCCGCACGCAACAGTGCCGTCATCTGGGCAATCGTCTCGGGCCGGTTCGCCTCCTGCCCCCCCAGGAAGTCGTCGGCCTTCAGGCCGGACCACTTGAGTAGGGCCGCCAATCCGTCGACGTCGGGACGCTTGCCTTGCTGCATCCTGGTGAGGGTCGACGCGCTGACGCCACTTTCCTCGGCGACCTGCTTCCAGGTCATCATGCGGGCCAGCCGGTGGGCATCGAGCGCGGCGCAGAACGCCTCATTCTGGAAGACGTGCTTCATGGGCGGTCCCTCTTTTCCGTCGATACCTACCACATAAATCCCTAGAATGCAATCGTCATCCGGGATCGCAATTTTCCGCTTGCCGATTGCGAGATTGCAAGTCATAATCTGGTCAGCAATCCGGATTCGCCCGCCCGGCGCCTCCGTGACCCTCTTGGAGCCGTTCGGTGAACGACCTGACTCGAATACATCCGGCCTGGGGCTCGGCGGACCCGTTCGCCGACCCGCTCGACGCCTTGCTCGCTGACATCGCTATCAACATCCAGTTGCCGCCCGGGCTCCACGCCAAGGCGATCAGCCGGAACGCCGCCGTGCAGGAATACCTCTCCCGCCCGGAAAGCCCGCTCCACGGTCTGGTGGTCCGCTTCTACGCGCAGGGTTCCATGGCGATCGATGCGACGACATCGACGCGCGGCACCGACGACGAGTACGACATTGATGGTGTCCTGGAGCTCGATATCCCGGCCGATATGCCTCCGGCGGACGTGCTGGACCTGCTGTGGCTGGCGCTGAAGGACTACCAGGGGATGAAGGTGATCCGGCAGAGCCGGTGCGTCACCATTCAGTACGCCGATGGCATGCACATCGACGTCACCCCCGCCAGGCGGATCGGCCTGGCCGAAATGGAGAGCGTGATCTTCCACGCGAAAGAAGGCGAAGGCCGACATCGGCACTTTGAGGTTCCGATGAACGCCTACGCCTTCGCGGCCTGGTATCGCGAGCGCACTCCGCCGGAGGAACGCTTCTCGAAAGCATACAACGCCCGAGTGTTCGATGCGGCCGAACTCCTGGCGAAGGCAGACCCGATTGTCCACGAAGTTCCCGCCCAGACGCCCATGCCACTGAAGAGCGTGACGACGGTCGCGCTCCAACTCATCAAGCGATTTCGCAACATCTGGTCGGCTGATCGGCCCGGACGGTGTCCGCCTTCGGTCATGCTCTCCTGTCATGCGGGCTACGCGGCAGTGCCAGGAATGAACCTGGCAGAGATGGTGATCCGGCAGGCTCGATGGACTGCGAAGGCCATCGATGCAGCCTCAAGCAGGAAAGAGCGGCTCGACGTTCGAAATCCGAAGATGAGGGACGACCGCTTTACGGATCGGTGGCCCGAGAACCTCGAACAGCAGGATTCCTTCGCGTACGCGCTACACGACCTCGCAAATGGCCTGTCCCAGATCCGCTCGAATGGTCTGGCTCTGGAGGATCTGCAGGAATGGCTGCGCGACCTCTTCGGCCCCATGGTCGTGTCGCGGTCCGTGAAGGCGCTCAACGACCGGAATGGACGTGCCTTGCGTGATCGCGCCCACGGCTACACCCGAAGTGGCGGTCTCTATGTGCCCACGGCCCCCGCGATCATCGGGGCCGGTATGCCGATGTCTTCGGTCGTGCCAGCCAGGGCGCATACGAACATGGGAGAGCGTCGCCCATGATCGGCTTGCTGGGCATCGACGAGCAGATAAGGGCAATGGCCGAGACTTGGCCTAGGCTCGCGCTCGTTGAGCGGCGGGGGCAGAGCGCCGCTTGGGAGGGGCCTCTCCGCCCCCTGCTGCAGACCTACCGCGTGCGGATCTCCTACCGCGCGCCGCTGGCAATCGAGATGATTTCGCGGCGGCAGGTTCAGCCGCAGGTGCAGGTGATCAGCCCTCCACTCCGACCGCGGCGCAACGACCCGGAGGGACAGCTTCCACACGTCTACTACCTCGGCGACGGCCCACTGGATGTGATGCTGTGCATGTTCGACCCGGATTCGGATGAGTGGTCACCATCCATGAATCTGGCCGAGACCACCGTGCCGTGGACCGTTGACTGGCTAGCTTCATACGAGGGCTGGCGCGCCACGGGCGAATGGACTGGTGGCGGCCGACACCTCGAACAGAACCGCATCGAAGAGAATGTGTCATGAACTATGTCCCGCCCCGCCGTTCCGATGGTGCCATTCAGCGACGGCGCCAAGTTCAACCATGGCCCGCTGATCGGCCGTTCCGCATCCTCGCCATCGACGGCGGCGGCATCTGCGGTATCCTGCCCGCGTCAGTACTTGCAGAAATCGAGAAGCGATATCTTGGCGGAGAGTCCGTAGCGGGCTACTTCGACATGATCGCGGGAACCTCGACCGGCGGCATCATCGCGCTGGGCCTCGCACATGGCTTGAAGGCCCAGGACATCCAGAAGTTCTACGTCGAACGTGGCGACCAGGTGTTCCCTCGGCCAAGCCTCGTCGGACGTTTGATGGCGCGCATCAGGCGCTACCACAAACCGGCCTACAGCAATGAACCGCTCGAAGCCGAACTGCTTCGCATCTTCGGCGATACGCCATTTGGCGAGGCCAAGACCCGGCTCTGCATTCCTTCCTTCGAAGGTGTTCACGGCGAGCCATGGATCTACAAGACGCCGCACCATCCGGACTACAAGAAGGACCGCGTCGAGCGCATGGTGAAGGTGGCGCTGGCGACGTCTGCCGCGCCGACTTACTTCAGGGCGCTGCCCAACAACGGGTACATGATGGTGGACGGCGGGATCTGGGCGAACAACCCGATCATGAACGCCGTAGTCGACACCCTGGCATGCTTCGAACTCGAGATGTCCCAGATCCGGGTTCTCAGCCTCGGCTGCGGCGAGACATCCTTCAAGGTAGATGCAGCGCGGGCGGCAGGCGGCCTGTTCCAGTGGAAGGACGTCATCCGCGCGGCGATGAAGGCACAGTCGCACAACGCAATCGGACAGAGCAGGCTCCTGCTTGGACCAGCAAACGTCCGGCGGCTGGATGCGCCTGAGTCAACCACGCCGATTGCGCTGGACGACCACAAGCGAGCCAAGGCCGAGTTGCCAGGCATGGCTCGCTCATTGGTCGAGGCCGCGGGCGACGATCTCGAGACCATGTTCTTGAGGGAGCGTGCTGAGAAGTATCAGCCATGCCCGATGTGACGCTCCTGCTCAGGTAGGAGAGCCACATCCCAGCCACCCCAGCACCGTCTCCAGCCCCCTCTCCACCCTGATCAGCCGCCCTCCCGGCAGCAGGAGGATGGTCGCCCCGTCCTCCTCGCAGACCGCGGCCACCGCCGTCGCCGCCACGGCGTGCATCCGGCCCTCGGCATCCCGCAGGATAACGAACCGCCCGATCCGATCGCCCTCGTCCATGTCCATCTCAGGCCGCCTGCGACAGGGGCCGGGACGCCAACGCGCCATCCAGGGGCCGCACCCATCGCTCGAACACGCCGGGCCGCCCATGGGCGTCGATCGGCACGTAGAGGGCGCCCTGACCGCTGCGCTGCCAGGTGACCTCGCCCTGGGCGACGCTCCACGGGATGAACAGGAAATACGGCTGCTCGTGGAAGGCGAGGGCGACCCATGCCTCCTCGGCGGCATCCAGGCGCCTGCGCATGGGGGCATGCAGCGGGAAGGTGTACTTCGCCCGGAACCGCGGCCTCTGGCCGACCACCACCTGGACATGTGTGTCCCCGTCATCGGCGGAGAACCCGTTCCAGTCCCGCCGCAGGTTCCGGCCCAGCAGCACCATCACGGCCCGGCCCACCCGCTCCGCCAGGTCGAACCCCGCCTTCGAGGTGCCCTTGCGAACCCCACGCTCAGCAGGGGTCCGGAGACGGGCCAGCACCTCGGGCGTGATGTCGGAACGCCGGTACAGCAGCCGGGCGATCCCCAGCGAGCACAGGGGCTCCGCCACCGGCCTGACCCCCAGGAAGCCCAACCGGTCGGTGGCCCACCGGCCGCTGGCCATCCCCGCCAGACCGGCGATGTCGCCCGGCGTCAGATACGCCTCCCGGAACCCGGCCAAGCCCTCCTCCGTCACCCGGCGGCCCCGCTCGACCGCGCTCTCCACCTGAACGGTCGCCAGCAGCCCCTGGGCAGCCCAGACGCGGACGGCCTCGACGACGACCCCGAGCTCCTTCGCCACCTCCTCCAGGGACCGGGTCGCCCGCATCCGTTGCCGGAAGCCATCCAGATCGGACGACGCCACCAGGATCCGGTTCAGCCCCGTCGCCTTGGGGTCCAGGCCGACCGGCGACAGCCTGCCCTCCAGGATGGAGTGGCAGACCTCAGCCACGGTCACCGTCCTGCCCGTCGCCACCCGCGTCAGGCGCACCGCCCCACGCCCCGGCGCCCGTGCCTTCGCAACGGGGCGAACCTTCGCCTCGAGCCGGGCGAGCAGGTGCTGGATATCGGCGCGCCGATACCGCTGGAACCCAAGGACGCGCTCGTCCTCGCCGGAATGCGGAAGCAGGCCCGCCGCCTCGATGGACTCGAACAGCTTCTCGGCGACGCCCAGCGCGGCCATCGCCTCCTGCTTCATGTTCAGGCCCTCGCGGCGGTCCTTGAGCGCCTTCACGCGGTCGGCCCGCAGCCGCGTCGGCGTGCCCATGCCACGCGGCGGCACCAGGAACAGGCCCTCGCGCGCCGCCAGCCGCATCATCGTCTGCGCGCTGACCTTCAGGTATCGGGCCGCCTCGCCCAGCGTCATGTGCCGGTCCGCCAGAACGTCCGACCCGCCGTAGCGCTTCAGCCAGGCAGCCGAGACCGCGAGGTCCTCCTGGCTGGCAAGATACCGCGCGAACTCCTCGTTCACCGGCGCGGTGACCGCCTCGCCGCGCAGGCGATCGAGGACATACGGCATCCCCCCGAATTCCTTCCGGATGCCGTGCCTGCCCTCGCGCTCGGCCTGCCGGGCACGGAGCGCCGCCAGCATCGCCCGGAAGCCATCAGGCCAGTCACCGATCGCCTTCCACCCGGCCTCCAGGACCTCCACCAGCCTGCCGGGATGCTTCTCGATGAAAGTCGCGGGCTGGCCATACCGCTCGACCCCGCACGCCAGGCGTCCCAGCATGAAAGCCAGATACAGGGTCTCCCCCGGCGGGAGATCGATGTGCCGGTCGTCGGCCCGGCGTCTCTGATGGAACAGCCGATGCAGGCCCGCGATGGCGTCCGGCACCGGCGCTGACGGGGCGCCCGCGGCGCGCAGGTCCATGCCGCACTTCGCCATGCTGCACAGATGCAGGCCCTTGCCGCGCCAGCCCAGGCGCGCATCGCACCTTAGGCAGCGCCGGAGCAGCGGGATGCCATGCACGGCGCAGACCGGCATGGCATCCACCAGCCAGATGGCACGGTGATAGGGCGCCTCGGCGATGCAGGCGGGGCAGACCGCCCGCGTCTGGTAGCCGCACAGGCTGCGCGGCACGGCATGGCCGAGGATGGAGCAGTGGTCCTCGCGCTCGTGCCAGAGGCTGATGCGCCTGCCCTCGTCCTCGGTCAGCCCCATCAGATCCAGGGCGGCGCGGCCGAACCCGGAATGCGGCTCCGCGCGGGCGATGGCCGGGACAAGTTGCGGACGTTCCCCGAGGCACCTGAAGAGGCGCAGCGGGTTCTGAAAGAGATGGGCCGTCGCGTTCCGCATGATGAAGCCCGGCAGGCTCTCGTCAGGCTCGGGTCGGACGGCAAGCGGGAGCCGATAGGTCATGCCGCCTGCTCCACCGCCTTCGGGCGGCCCCGGCGCTTGCGGGGCGCTTCGAGTTCCGGCTCGGCCTTGCCTGCCGGGACGACGGCCTTCACGGACGCGACGCGGAAAGGGTTCATCACCGACCTCGCGCGCCCGATGCGAAGCTCGTCCACCGCCTGGGCAAGGATCTCGTGCGAGATGCACGGGCGACCCTTCCGGGCCGCGATGGTCTTCGCCTGACCGATGAGCGTGACCGCCTGCCCGAGCAGTCCCTCCGAGAAGGCGTAGATGCGGAGCGCGGTGTCGACCGTGGCGAGGCCGGACTTCTCGGGCAGGCCGAGCTGGCCCTCGACCATGTGCAGGAAGGCCCTGAACTCCTTCTGGTCCGTCTCCTCGGCCCAGTCGTAGGCGTCCACCGGCACCTGGCCCAGGGTCCGCCCCTGCAGGTGCATGCTGCCGTCGAACACGCGCTCGGCCGTCTTCTCGCCGACCAGGAGCAGGGGGCAGACGCGCTTGTTCAGGATGGCCGTCAGCCAGTTGGCCACGGTCCGCTTCACCTTGTCGGTGTCCGCATCGATCAGGCGCTGGACCTCGTCGATGACGATGAGGTCCACCTCCATCTTCTCGACGAGCTCCGCGATGCGGCGCGTCTTGTCCGGCTCGGACCCGTACTCCGGATCCGGGTCGCCCAGCACCGTCAGGACATCCGTGGCGAAGGACTTCAAGGTGCAGTTCGACGGCACCTCCACCGTGATGATCTTCCAGCCCTTGCCGCCTTCCTCGACGGGCCTGGACCGCTCCGTCCGGAAGCGGTTGACGATGCGGGTCTTGCCCGCCCGGCTCGGGCCGAGCAGCAGCAGCGCGCGGCAGAAGTGCTCCTCCCAGCCGTTCTCGATGAGCTCGTCCATGCGCTCGAACGCCCGCCTGGTGCGGCTGGATTCCACGAACAGCTTGCTCAGCGCGCCCTGACGGCGCCCACGACGGGTCTCGCTCATCGGTCATCCTCCTTGGTGGTCTCGGTGATCCTCATCCCCAGTTCCGCGATCAGCGCGTCGGGGTCGTCCTCGTCGGACATCAGCGCCTCGACCCGCGCTTCCGCGGCGGCCTCGGCGTCCTTGGCGGCGTCGGTGATCGCCAACGGTGCGGCGTTGGGCTTGCGCGCCGGTCGGGGCGCCGCCTCGGGCTGCGGGTCGGCTGCCGGGGCAGGGGCGACCTCCACGTCGTCGCCCAGTTCGGGGTCGATGACGGCTTCCGCGCTGCCCTCGATGTCGAAGGCGGGCGCGTCCTCGAAGGTGCGGATACGGTTGAACTTCTCCCAGGCGGCGGCGGCGCGCTGGCGATTGAGAAGGCCGTCCTGCTGCTGGTAGCGCCGCAACCCCTCGTCCAGGGCGCGGTAGGCCCGGCGCAGACCGGCCTCGCCCGCCAGCAGCTCCGGGTTCTGCCGCTGCATGGCGCGAGCCATCTGGTGCTTCTCGAGGGTGATGCCCTGCACCAGGCCATGCATCGAGCGCAGGATGGGGACCTCGACGCGCTCGCCGTCCGCCGGGTCGGTGAACCAGATCCGCGTCAGGTCGGAGCGGTCCACGTGGACCTTCACGTCGCGGGGCGCGTCGGGGCGCACCCGCAGGCCCGCGACCTCGGCGCTGTTGTAGATCAGCCCCTCGACCTCGATGCCGTAGCGCTGCGGCTTGCGGAAGGTCGTGCTGGCCAGCTTGGAGACGATCTCCTCCTTGCCAGGCGGAAGCGCGATGCCGTGACGGCCGACGCTCTCGGTCCAGATGTCCAGCGGCGACCGGCCACCCAGCGCGCGATGCGGACGCCGGTGGTAGATGCTGACAATCCACCGCAGCGTGAGCTCGTAGAGCTCCGGCAGGGTGAGCATCGCCACGGTCTCGGGGATATGCTCGCCGTTCCGCAGGAAGATGTCGGAGAAGGTGGTGCCGGGCACGCGCTGGAAGACGGACCGCGTCAGCGTGCCGAAGAACCGCTCGACGCGGCCCTTGTACCAAGCCTTCAGGATGGGCGTGTATTCGACGTCGATGCCGAACGACAGGCACGCCTCGATGAAGGAGCGCGACTTGAACTCCCGCCCCTGGTCCGTGACGATCAGCTGCGGAAGACCGAAGCAGGGCCACGGTCCCCTGATCTCGGGGTAGCGCGCCAGCAGGTCTTCCTTGGCCTCGATGGCGACGGCCATGCAGTCCAGCACCACGGCGGCGCTGGGCCGCTCCCAGCCGATGCGGAAGCCCATCACCATGCGGCTGAGGCGGTCGAGGATGACCGTCACGATGGGACGCCCGATCGGCATGCCCGTCACCGCATCGATGGCGATGGCATCCACCGTGGTGTGGTCCACCTCCCACGCCTGGTTGTGGCGTTCCACCAGGGGACCATCGCCGACGGGCCGGAAGCGGTGGTTCGCCCGACGAGGCCCGAAGCGGCAGTACTCCAGGGTGTAGCGGTCCACCTCGTCGATCTGCCGGTAGACCGCCTTCAGGCTGGGAACCGGCAGCTGGTCCTCCTCGGGCAGCACCTCGTTGTGCTTCTCGAAGGCCGTCTGCACCGCGCGGTAGACCTCGCAGCCCGTGGGGCGGACATCCACGAGGTAGTATTTATGGACGGTGTTCCGAAGCAGATCCCGGGCATCCCCTTCGAGCCGGTCCTTGTGGTTCCCGCCGCGATCCGGGAGCAGGCCGTCGATGTGCTCCCCGGCCGCCACCCAGTGGGAAAGCCAGCGCATGTAGGTTCGGGGCGGCGGAGGCTCCTCGCCCCGGCGCGCGGCGACCGCGGCCGCGATGGCGGCGAGATAGATGGAGGACCGGGCAGGGCGACCGGCACGCCGCCACTCCCGGCAGTACTCCTCCTTGCGGCGGGCCTCCGCCAGGTCTTCGTCGCTGGCGAGCGCCAGGCAGGGAGGCGGCGTGTTCCGGCGCCCCTCCTCCAGGGCCACCTGCTCCTCGGAAACAAGGACCAGCTCGCCCTTGCGGGCGACCGCCAGCAACTCGGCATCCGTCATCGACATCGGGACGCCATCGCGCCCGAGGAAGACGTGCTGCCGCTGCGCGTCGTCGGCCCGCCCCTTGTAGTTGAGCAGGCGGCCGTCGAACCGGACCACCTGGTCCGAGGGCAGCGAGACCCGTGGCGTGTAGTTCGCGGGCACGGACATCAGGACAGCCCTCGCGCGCGCAGGGTCGCTCGCATGTCCAGCGGGTCGACCGCCGACATGTCGAGGCAGACGATGGACCGGAGAGCCATGGCGAAGACTGTCCCGGCAGCCTGCGGCTCGTCCGGCAGATCAGCGGCGATCTGCCGGACCGTGGCCGTGCCGGAACGCCGGGACAGCACCTCGGTCACCCGGAGGACCGTCGCCGGGTCGGGGGTCATGCGGCGGTAGCCCAGCACGTGGCGGGCATTGTCGAAGCGAGGCCGCAGGTGCACCTCGGCTTCCGAGAGCGCCCGATATGCGCGGCCGGTCTGCTCGCAGGCCCGGGCGACCATCTGCGCGATCGGGTGGTCTGCGCCGCGGCGACCGGGTGCCACGCGGAAGACGTCCACGAGGACGCGGCCGGTGGCGGTGCGGACCCGGAAGCTGGGGTAGTGGACCCTGGCCTTGCCGCCGGTGGAAAGCGTGATGCGGTCGGTGAGGTGTTCGTAGCCGAGGACGCGGCCGTCGGCCTCCAGCAGGACCATGAGATCCCGTTCGGCGCGGTTCCGCCACGGGATGGATGCCTGCATCTTCCGGCTGGCGAAGACCCCGTGGACGCGGCGCTCGAGGCCGCGCGTCAGCGCCTTCCAGTCATCCTGGCTGGCGGGGGCAAAATCGTGGATGAGGCGATCACCGTCGCCTGTCGGAACCCTGAATTCGTCGGACATCTGTCTGCCCTGCGCTCGATGCGTCGGGGACCACGGCGTCGGCCATGGTCATCTGCGGTCGTGCGGACCGCAGGTATCGGCGCAGGCAGGACGTCGGACGCGCGCAGGCGCACCACTTCGGGCATGCGTGGCATGCTCGGTCTCCATCATCGAACAGCATCGAGAGACCCGCTCCGTCGCGGAGCAGGACCTCAGGATTCAGCGGGGGAAGGCGCCGCTATATGAAGCGTGCGGCGGACGCGCGAAGGCGGGCATCCGCATCGGCGGACACCTCCAGCATCTCGGCGATGCGATTGGCCTTCGACATGTTGACAAGGATACCAGGAACGCGATCGGTGCACAACGCGAATGGCGTCATCGGCGCACCGCGACGACTTCGCGCGATTCTGGAATTCCTTCGCGCGTTTCAGACATCCGCGTCGTGGCGCGCCGGTGGCGCATGACGATGGCATCCACCTCGCTGCCCTGGAGAACCTCGCGCTTCAGAAGCGCGTCCACGATTTCATCGAGCGCGCCGCGATGCTCCCGGATGGCATGGAGCGCCTGCGCGTAGGCCGTCTCCAGCATCGTGGAGACCTCGTCGGCCAGCGGGCCGCCTGCTGCCAGGATGATGGGCAGCCGATCCTGGTCGGGGATGCCGATCCAGAGCAGGCGCCGTGATCCCTGGCTCATGCCCATGGCGGTGACGGCGGAGAGCGCCAGCGACGTGGCCCGCGCGAGGTCGCACTCCTCGTCGCCGCCAGCGGCCGACGACGGCACACCGAGTGCGGCTTCCTCGGCTGCGCGGCCGCCCAGCATGTAGCGCAGCCGGGCATGGATGCCCGACGGCGTCAGCATCAGGCCACCATCGAACTGGGTGTCCACGGAGCCGCCAGTCTGCATCGTCGACAGCGTGGAGATCCGGATGACGGAGCCGGGCTTCTCCAGCGCCGCGACGAGTGCGTGCCCGGCCTCGTGGACCGCGATGCGACGGCGCTCCTGCGCGGACAGGCGGGGTGTCGCGGCACGGACGGCGGCCAGCAGGTCGTTCAGCACCATGGGACGCCGGGCGTGGCGGGCCGTCCGGCGTGCATCGCGCACCCACTGCTCGGCCTGCGCGCCGGAGCAACCCGTGGCCAGCGTGGCGACGCAGGACAGGTCGTCGCCTTCGAGATCCCGGCCGAGATGGAACCTCAGGATGCCCCGCAGAGACTGCGCGTCCGGCAGGCTGATGCGGATCTCGCGGTCGAGGCGGCCTGGACGCCGGACGGCGGGGTCGATGCGCTCGGGCCAGTTGGTGGCGCCGACGACGATGACGCCCTCCCGCGACGCGATGCCATCCAACTGCTCCAGGAACGCATTGACGACCTGGATCTCGTAGGTGGAGTTCCGACCGCTGAATCGGGCGCGGTCGCCGACGGCGTCGAGTTCGTCGATGAACAGGACGCAGGGCGCCCGGCTGCGGGCCTCCTCGAAGTCGGCCAGCATGGCCTTCAGCATGTCCCCCAGGTGTCCGGCGGCCTGCCAGCGGGCGAACGAACCGCTGATCAGCGGGATGCCACAGGTGCCCGCAAGCGCGGCGGCCGCGGTGGTCTTGCCGGTGCCGGGAGGTCCGATCAGCAGGACGCCGCGGTCCACCTCGTGCCAGCCGATGCGACCCACCTGGTAGTCGGCGAGATCACGGGCAAGGTTCCGCCCCCAGGCGACGACCTCGTCCATGCCGTGAAGGCGGTCCAGGGTCAGCGACGGAATCCGTGCGCGTTCGTTGGAGAGATGGAGCGCCCGGCCCAGCCATTCGTCCGCGTCCATGTCGGGACGGACTGCCAGGCACAGGTCATCGAGCGTCAGGTACCGCGCGTTGTCGTCCGACATCGGGACTGAGGGTTCGTATCCGGTGAGCAGCCTGGCCGCCTCGCTCAGCGTCGCCCCGTCGAGATGCGGCACGCGCAGCCTGTGCTCAGCGATCCGCAGCAGATCGGGCGGCAGCAGGCGTTCCGGGGAATGGCAGACGCCGATGATGGGGCGGCCCTGCACCAGGGCGTTCCGGATTGAGGCATTGGCCTCGTCGGGCTTGCGGTATCGCTCCCGACCGGTGGGCGCGAAGGTCAGCCAACGCGCGGCGCGGTCCAGGAACTCGTCCTCGTTGTCGCCGGTGATGTCGCCGAAAACCTCCTGCGCCAGGCCGTCCATCACAGGGCCGGTCAGGTCGGCAGATGGGGTCTCGATGATGACGACCGGGTTGCCCTCCGTGAGCTTCTCGATGAGCAGCCCCTGGGTATCGAGGAGCCGCTTCGCCAGCGCCTGACCGATGGCCTCGTCGGGGCGCATCTTCAGCTTGCCGGTATTGCCCTCGGCCGAGGTGTCGCCGAGCGCGCCATCGCGCAGGGCGAGGTCAGGCAGTGATCGGGCAAGTCGGCTGAAGGTCCTCTCCGTGGGGGACTGATACAGGGCTTTGAATCGCCTGGGTCGCATGGGGCACCTGCGCGCGCGTGGGGAAGACCGACGGCGGATGCCGCCGGGCAGGCAGGGGCGCAGGTGGACGAGGAAGGCGGCCCGAGGGCCGCAGCGTCACGCCTGCGCCAAGGTGCCTATCCGGGCGCGCAGGGCAGACCGGATGCCGGGGACCGGCACCGGGACGGACATCGGGATGTCGATCCAGGTCTGCATTCCGCAGCGGTAGCCGGAACGCAGGGTGAACGTCAACCGTGTTGGTGGAGGTGTCGAGGGCTGTGCATCCATGCACAGGCGGGCGTGCATTGCCGCACTGGTGGCGTCAGACGATGCGCTTGAATGGTGGATTCCCGTTCATAATACTGATGAGGTGGTCCTCAGTAGGCGCTGTCAAATAATCATCCTGACAACTATCAGGTTTGTCCATGATGATTTGTTGACCGAAGGTGGTCTCTTGCAGGAACGCAGCACCATTGTCTCCGGCTTCCACCTGCCAAAGGCGACGATACATGAGCGGCACCACTGGCCCCGACACCTTCTCCGGCACTGACAGCCCCGACTCGTATTCGGGTGGAGATGGCAATGACAACATCTCGGGCAATGGTGGCAACGACACCCTGAACGGGGACAACGGAATCGACACGATCCTTGGTGGTGCCGGTGACGATGTCATCGACGGCGGCGCGGGTGACGACCAGATCCGCGGCGAAGCAGGTGAGGACGTCCTATATGGCGGAGCCGGGAATGATTTCATCTGGGGGGACAGTCTCCCCGATCAGGTATTCAAGGACGTCATCTACGGCGGCACGGGCAACGATATACTGAATGGGTACTATGGCAATGACTCGCTGTTTGGCGAGGATGACGACGATACCGTCAACGGCAGCTTTGGTGACGACACTGTTGACGGGGGCGCCGGAAATGACTCCCTCCGCGGCGAGGAAGGCAACGATGTCCTCTTCGGACGTGCAGGCGTAGACACGATGCGCGGCGGCCCAGGTAATGACAACTACAGCGTCACCGAAGCGGCTGACCTTGTCATTGAAGATCCAAGCGCAGGGCTAGACACGGTCCGGACGTCCTTGGCGGCCTATGCCCTCACCGACAATGTCGAATGGCTCGTCGGAACGACAGGTAATGGGCAGGCGCTCACGGGCAATGCGCTCGCCAACACCATCACCGGAGGAGCGGGTGCCGATACTCTCAACGGTGGGGACGGGAACGACAGCCTGCAGGGCAATGGCGGTGCCGACAACATGTCGGGTGGCCTCGGCAACGATGTCTACCTCATCGACGGAGACGACGTGGTCTTCGAGAATGCAGGAGAGGGCATCGACAGGATCAGAACATCGTTGAGCTCCTATACCCTCCTACCGAACTTCGAGGTGCTCGAAGGTACCGATACAGCGGGGCAGACCCTGATCGGCAACGCTGCGGCCAACACAATCATCGGCTGGACAGGGAACGATGTGATCCAGGGACTGGCCGGGAATGACTCCCTCGATGGAGGGGCTGGAGCCGATACGATGTCGGGCAGCACAGGCAACGACGTCTATGTGGTCGGGAATTCCGGCGACGTTGTCATTGAGAACGCGAATGAGGGCACCGACACTATCCGGGTGTCGTTGTTGAATTACAGCCTAATCAGTCAGCCAAACGTGGAACACATGGTTGGCGTCAGCACGATGGGCCAGAACCTCACCGGAAATAATGCGAACAACTCTATAACTGGCGGGTCGGGCGCCGACACGCTGAATGGCGGCGTAGGCGACGACACTCTGGACGGTGGAACTGGTGTTGATTCTATGCTGGGCGGTGTGGGGGACGACGTCTACTACGTCGGGTACGTTATTCCCGGCACCTCCACGGATGCGGTCATAGAATACGCTGGAGAGGGACGGGATACGGTTTATTCCAACATCTCAGGCTACGTGCTCCCTGATCAAGTAGAAGATTTGTTCGGCAATGCCACCGCCGGGATCGACCTGGCAGGTAACAGCCTCAACAACCGGGTGAGGGGGACAGATTTCGGTGAAGAAATTCGTGGCGGCTTGGCCGCCCTTGAGAACGACGGGAATGACACCCTCGAGGGACTTGGTGGGAATGACAACATCTTTGGTGGCGAAGGTATCGACTCGATTGAAGGTGGCGATGGCAACGACTCCATCTACGGGGGAACTTCGACTGACATCATCAAGGGTGGCCTAGGATGGGACTATCTTGACGGTGACGATATAAACTCCCTTTACACGGAAAGGGACAATTTCTACCTACAGTCCACCGATTTTTTGCCTGGTAATACCTCAAGCAATACAATCGGCGACACAATCGTAAACTACGACCAGAATTCCATCCTGGCGTATTTCGACACGGTTACCAATCAGCCGGTCGAACAAAGAGATTATATATACATTCCTCAACAATATAAAGACTCTGGAGTCCTGAAATTCGTCCGAGATCTCAGTGGATCCGGTGGTCCTGGCATGGATGGTTGGTTGAAATGGGACGGTAACGACGACGGGATTTTCGACGAAATCAATGACCGAACTCTGGTTTATCTCCAGGATACGACGCTATCCCAACCCAACTCTGATGCTCTGAACGTGAGCGTTATCCAAGGATACTGATGGAGGCAGACTACCATGACGTATCCATATGATCTCGGCGTCAGCATCGACGGTGGTGATGCTGACGATACCCTGATCGGAACGGATAAGTGGGACACGCTCCGCGGAGGGGGCGGCCGTGATCTGCTGATCGGCCTGGATGGCGACGACTTCCTGGATGGTGGGCCGGGAGCTGACACGATGCGAGGGGGCGCCGGTTCCGACGGCTATCGCATCGACGATCCAGGAGATGTCATCGAGGATACAAACGATCCCGGCAATCTCGACTCCAACCTCGCAGCCACGACCCTTTCGCAATACGTGGCACCTTCCTTCATCAAGGTGCTCTTCGGCATCTCATCTTCTGGCCAGGAACTGGAGGCTGGCGAGGTTCGGGGCGGAGGTGGCGATGACACGCTGTACGTCGCTGCGAATGGCTACGCGGCAGATGGAGGCGGAGGCGACGACCTTGTGCAGGCCCGCACACACGCATTGCTCTACGGCGGGCTAGGCAACGACACCATAATCGGGTCCGGAATCAAGGGAACGCCGAATGGCGCCGTCGGACATCCCGACTTCTTCGACCCGGCGCGCGATGTGAACTTGATCCAAATTCTCAACGGGGATGATGGCAACGATAGCATCCGTTCGCTCGGCCTGAATGATTCGCTCGACGGGGGCGCCGGTGATGACGTGCTCCGAAGCGGCGCTGGTCGGGATTACCTCTCCGGGGGCGATGGCGCCGACCAACTCTTTGGCGAGGCAGACAGCGACACCCTCGATGGGGGTGCTGGCGCCGACAGCATGGACGCCGGTGACGACCGGGACGCCGTATTCGGGGGAGCGGGTGACGACAGCGTCCGCGGCGGTCAGGGCAATGACTTCCTCCAAGGCGAGGACGGTGCCGACTCCCTGTGGGGAGATGCCGGTGACGACAGCATCGAGGGCGGTGCAGACGCAGATCGGCTCGCTGGCAGCGATGGTCTGGATAGCCTCGACGGTGGGCTTGGCGACGACACCCTAATAGGGGGCGCAGGCGCGGATACGATGACCGGCGGCGCCGGGATCGACGTCTACTTGTCAATCGGCATGGAAATGGGACCCCGGATCGGCGTCCAAAAGGGACCCCCTTGGTGCGTGCTGAGGCACCGGCTG
>JAIEOP010000404.1 GCA_019750465.1 Acetobacteraceae bacterium
CCGTGGCGCCGGAGCGCGGACCTGCGGCGGGGGCACCGGCAGCCGGCGCGGCGGCAGCGCCGGGGGCACCGGATCGCGGCGCGCCCGGCGGCGTCACCACGCGCTTCTTCACCACCTCGACCTGCACGGTCTTGCTGCGGCCATGGCTGAAGCTCTGGCGCACGCTGCCCGCGTCCACCGTCTTGCCCAATTCCAGCCGACCGCCGGAGGGCCGCAGGCTCAGGCGGCTCTTGGCCGCGTCCTGCTCGTTCTGGTCGCTCATCCGCCGATCCGAACCCGATTCGTGTTCCGTCAACCTCGACACCGCGCGGGCCCTGTCGGACCCGGTCCCATCATGGCCGCGACCGATGTGCCTGCTGGCCCATCGCGCGGCTGTTCCAGCGGCTTGCGCCGCCCATCACATCGCCGTTCCCGGCGCCGCTGCGCCCGCCACCGTCGCGCCGGGCATGCCCGGCGCCATCGCAACCAGGCCGGCCAAGCGCGCGGCATCCGCCGCGATCGTCTCCGCAAGACGTCCCGGCGCGACCGCAACATGCACGGCGCGATCCCGGCCGAACACGCCGCCCAGGATCTCCGCCGTCAGCGGTGCCACCAGCGGCAGGTCCCGCCCACCGACCAGACGGTCCCGCTCCGCCGGGCTTCCGTCCGAAGCCTCCACCAGCAGGCCGACCTTGCCTGCCCGCATCCAGTCCCGCACCCCATCCCACCCGCTCACCGCCTGGCCGCTGCGGCGCGCGAGACCGACGAGATCGCGGATTCGGCGCCTCAGGCCGTCCTCAATCCGCACGCGAAGGTCGAGGGGGACATGCACGGCGCCGCGCGCCGCCTTTGCGAAGGCGCCGCGTCGCACCGCGCGTTCTAGCACATCGGCCCTGGCGGACAACCACATTCCCCGCCCCGGCAGGCGTCCTTCCAGATCCGGCACGATCGCACCGTCCGGGCCGACCACGAAGCGCAGCATGGCCGCTTTCGGCATGGTCTCGCGCGTCACCAGGCAGCGGCGCAGCGGGCCGCGCTCCGGCGCATCCTCCTCGACGGCGATGTCGGCCGCGCCGGGGTCAGGCGCGGGGCTCTTCGCCGGGTCAGGCGCGGGGTGCGTCTTCCGCCACCGCCTTCTCGGCGGCCTCCCCGCCTTCGAACCAGTGCTGGCGCGCGGCCATGATGATGGCGTTCGCCGTCTCCTCGTCGACCGCCTCGGGGCCGAGGATCTCGATCAGCTCGTCGGAGGCGAGGTCGGCCAGGTCGTCCAGCGTCCTCACCCCCTTCTCGCCGAGCGTGACCAGCATCGCCGGGGTGAAGCCGCCGGCCTCGGCGACCGCATCCTCCACGCCCATCTCGCGGCGCCGCTCGTCCAGCTCCTCGTCGCGGCGCGCGAGCCAGGTCTCGGCGCGGCGCTTGAGTTCGGCGGCGACGCTCTCGTCGAAGCCCTCGATCTCCGCCAGCTCCTCGTCATCGACGGCGGCGATGTCCTCGACCGAGGTGAAGCCCTCCGTCACCAGCAGGCCGGCGATGACGTCATCGACGTCCAGCGCCTCCACGAAGAGGCCGGTACGCTTGCGGTACTCCTCCTGCCGGCGCTCGCTCTCCTCCTGCTCGGTCAGGATGTCGATGTCCCAGCGCGTCAGCTGCGACGCCAGGCGCACGTTCTGCCCGCGCCGCCCGATGGCGAGGCTGAGCTGGTCGTCGGGCACCACCACCTCGCAGCGGCGGCTGTCGTCGTCCAGCACCACCTTCGTCACCTCGGCGGGGGCGAGAGCGTTGACGATGAAGGTCGCGTTGTCCGGCGACCAGGGGATGATGTCGATCTTCTCGCCCTGCAATTCCGCCACCACCGCCTGCACGCGGCTGCCGCGCATGCCGACGCAGGCTCCCACGGGATCGATGCTGGAATCGCGGCTGATCACCGCCATCTTGGCGCGGCTGCCGGGATCGCGCGCCACCGCCTTGATCTCGATGATACCGTCGTAGATCTCGGGCACTTCCTGGGCGAAGAGCTTGGCGAGGAACCCCGGATGCGTGCGGGAGAGGAAGATCTGCGGCCCGCGCGGCTCCTCGCGCACGTCGTAGATGTAGGCGCGCACGCGGTCGCCGGTCTTCAGCGCCTCGCGCGGGATGGTCTCGTCACGGCGCAGCAGCGCCTCGGCGCGGCCGAGGTCGACCATCAGGTTGCCGTACTCGGTGCGCTTGACCGTGCCGTTGATGATCTCGCCGACGCGGTCCTTGTATTCCTCGTACTGCTTCTTGCGCTCCACCTCGCGCACCCGCTGCACGATCACCTGCTTGGCCGTCTGCGCGGCGATGCGGCCGAAGTCGATGGGCGGCAGCGGGTCGATGATGAACTCGCCGGCGGCGATGCCGGGCTTGATCTTCCGGGCGATGCGCAGCGGCATCTGCGTCGCCTCGTTCTCCACCGGCTCTGCATCGACCACCTCGGTCCAGCGGGTCAGCGTGACCTTGCCGTCCTTGCGGTCGATATGGGCGCGGATGTCCTTCTCCTGCCCGTACTTGGCGCGGCCGGCCTTGCCCATGGCCTGCTCCATCGCGTCCAGGACCTCCTCGCGCTCGATCATCTTCTCGCGCGCGACGGCGTCGGCGACCTGCAGCAGCTCCGGCCGGGCGATGGCGATATCGAGGGCCATGCGTCAGTTCCTCCTGCGGTTCGGCGTCCCGGCCGGCGGCGGGTCGCCGCCGGGGTCGCCGTCGGGGTCGGCGGCCTCGGCCCTGGCCGTGGCCGCGATCAGTTCGTCGGTCAGCACCAGCTTGGCGCGGCGGATGTTGCCGCGCGGCAGCGCCACGTCCTCGCCCTCCGGCAGGCGCAGCCGCGCCACCGCCGCGTCGGCGCCGAGCGCGATGCCCTTGAACCGCCTGCGCCCCTCGATCGGCACGACGAGGTCCACCGTGGCGACATGGCCGGCGTAGCGGTTCCAGTCCTTCGTGCGCGTGAGCGGGCGGTCGATGCCGGGGGAGGACACCTCCAGCATCCACTCGCCGCGGATCGGGTCCTCCACGTCCAGCACCGCGCCGACGGCATGGCTGATCGCCTCGCAATCCTCGACGGTGAAGGGCGCCCCATCGGCGCGGTCGGCCATGATCTGCACGACGGGCCGCTCCTTGCCGCTGACCTGCACGCGCACGAGTTCGTAGCCCATGTGCTCGATGGTCGGCGCCACGCTGTCCGCGATGCGCGCCTCCAGCCCTTCATGCTGCGGCCGTTCGATGGTGCCCAAAAACAAAAAAGGCGGCCCGTGAAGGCCACCCCCCGCTGAACCGGATGGTGAAGTGTAGGAGGGACGGTGTAGCGGGTCGTGGCGCCCGCTGCAAGCGGTGCCTGCGTCCTGCGGCGACAGTCCCGTGTCGGGCCCGCCCGGCATGGCCGGCGCGCCGGGCGTCGCGAGGTCGTGCCCGAGGGCGGGCTTGACCACGCGCGTTTAATTGCGAATGACTCTCACTATCATTCGCAACGCGGCGGCCGGCCGCGCAGGGAAGACAGCAGCATGCACATCAGCCGCGCGTGCCGGGGTGCCAGGATCCGGCGCGCCCCGACCACGGCCCTCGCCGCCGTCGCGCTCGCCCTCGCCGCGGCCGAGGCAGCCCGCGCGCAGGATGCGCCGGGCCATCCCGCCGCCACGACAACGGCCCTGCCGCCCGTCGTCGTGGAGGCGCAGCGTGAAGGCGCGATGGACCAGGTGCAGGGCTACGTCGCCCGCCGGGCCACCACCGGCACCAAGACCGACACGCCGATCCGCGAGATCCCCCAGTCGGTCTCCGTCGTCACCCGCGACCAGATCGATGCGCGCCAGGCCCAGACCCTCGGCCAGGCGCTGCGCTATTCCGCCGGCGTGCGGGTGGAGCAGTACGGCGCCGACTGGCGCTTCGACTGGTTCCGCCTGCGCGGCTTCGATGCGCAGACCAACAGCGTCTACCTCGACGGGCTGCGCTACCAGTTCGGCAGCCTGGTCGGCATGATCGAGCCCTACGGGCTGCAGCGCATCGAGATCCTGCGCGGCCCCTCCTCCGTGCTGTACGGCCCGAACGAGCCCGGCGGCGTGGTGAACCTCGTGCAGCGCCGCCCCACGCCGACGCCGCAGGGCGAGGTCCGCCTGCTCGCCGGCAGCCACGCCAACCGCACCGCCGCCTTCACCTCGAGCGGCCCGCTCGATCGCTACGGAACCTGGTCCTACAGCCTTACCGGCTTCGGCCGCCTGGCCAACACGCAGGTGGACTACACGCCGAACGACCGCGGCTTCGTCGCGCCGGCGCTGACCTGGCGGCCGGACGAGGACACCTCCCTCACCCTGCTCGCCTACTACCAGCGCGACTGGACCAACGGCACGCAGTTCCTGCCCTCCTTCGGCACGGTCTTCGCCACGCCCTTCGGCCGGGTCCCCACCAGCCGCTTCACCGGCGAGCCGGACTACGACAAGTTCGCCCGCACCCAGTACGGGCTCGGCTACGCCTTCGAGCGCCGGCTCGACGCCACCTTCACCGTCCGCCAGAACCTCCGCTACGCGCATGCCGGCTATGACTGGCAGCAGCTCTACGGCCTCGGCGTGCGGCCGGACCTGCGCACGCTCGACCGCTTCGCCTTCCGCAGCGACACCCGCGCCAACGCCTTCCAGGTGGACACCGGGCTGCAGGCGCGCTTCGCCACCGGGCCGCTGGACCACACCGTGCTGGTGGGGCTGGATTACGCCCGCGGTGCCTTCGACACCCGCATCGCCGGCGCCGGCGCCGCGCCGATCGACCTCTACGCCCCGGCCCATGGCGCGCCGCTGCCGGCCTATCTTCCGTTCACCGACTCGCGGCAGACAAGCGACCAGGTCGGCCTCTACCTGCAGGACCAGATCCGCCTGGGCGAGCGTTGGGTGCTGACGGTCGGCGGCCGGCAGGACTGGGTGAACACGGATACGCGCAACCGCCTGGCCGCGACCACGGAGCGGCAGGACGACAGCGCCTTCACCTGGCGCGCAGGCCTGGTCTATCTCGCCACGAACGGGCTTGCCCCCTACGCCAGCTATGCCCGCTCCTTCCAGCCGCAGCTCGGCACGAATTTCCTCGGCCAGCCCTTCCGGCCAAGCGAGGGCGAGCAGTTCGAGGTCGGCATCAAGTACCAGCCGCCCGGGCTGAACAGCTTCATCCAGGCCTCGCTGTTCCAGATCACGCAGACCAACCTGCGCACGGTCGATCCGGCCAATCCGCTGAACCAGGTGCAGACCGGCGAGGTCCGCATCCGGGGCTTCGAATTGGAAGGCGTGGCCAGCCTGGCGAGCGGGCTGAGCCTGATCGGCTCCTACACCTACCTCGACCCGGAAACCACGCAGAGCAACACGCCCGGCGAGGTCGGCCGGCGCCCGAGCGGCATTCCCAACCACGCCGCCGCGCTCTGGCTGGACTACACCCTTCCCGAGGGCGCTGGGCGCTTCGCCGGCATCGGCATCGGCGGCGGCGTGCGCTACGTCGGCAATACGCCGGCGGGCAACGCCAACGCCTTCCTCGTCCCGTCGGTGACGCTGTTCGACCTGGCGCTGCGCTACGATCTCGAGCGGCTGGGCCGCGACCTCAAGGGCATGCAGCTCGCGGTCAACGCGACCAATCTCACCGACGAGCAGTATGTCGGGCGCTGCGACAGCGCATCCTCCTGCTTCTACGGCTTCCGGCGCAGCGTCGTCGGCAGCGTCGCGTACCGCTGGTAGGGGCGCCGAGCCGATGCGTCCCGCCACGCTGCGCGCCTGGTCGCGCATCCATACCTGGTCCAGCCTTGTCTGCACCGGCTTCCTGCTGCTGCTCTGCGTCACCGGCCTGCCGCTGATCTTCCACCACGAGATCGACGCGCTGCTGGGCGACCACCCCGTGCCCGCCGCCCTGCCGGCCGACGCGCCGCGCGCCAGCCTGGACCGGCTGGCGGACTCCGCCATGGCGCGCCGGCCTGGCGAGGTGGTGCAGTACGTGATCTGGGATCCGGACGAGCCCGACCTCGTC
Source organism: Acetobacteraceae bacterium (assembly GCA_019750465.1). Taxonomy (GTDB): domain Bacteria; phylum Pseudomonadota; class Alphaproteobacteria; order Acetobacterales; family Acetobacteraceae; genus JAIEOP01. The sequence goes on from JAIEOP010000404.1 coordinate 5,980, forward strand.
TGGTTCAGCCTGGCGCCGGCCCCGACCTCCCCGCCGGAGGCACTGCAGGGTCTCTGGCTGGACGCCCGCACCGCCGAGGTGCTGAAGGAGCCCGACCTGCGCAGCGGCTTCATGTACTGGATGCTGCGGCTGCACGTGGATCTCTTCGCCGGCCTGCCGGGCAAGCTGTTCCTCGGGGCGATGGGGCTGCTCTTCGCCGCCGCCATCGTCTCCGGCGTCGTGCTCTACGGCCCGTTCATGCGGCGATTGGAATTCGGCACCATCCGTGCGAGCCGCCGCTCGCGCCGGCTGCATTGGCTCGACCTGCACAACCTGCTCGGCGTGGTCACCGTGGTCTGGGCGCTGGTGGTCGGAATCACCGGCGTGGTCAACACCCTGGCCGAGCTGATCCTCGAAGCCTGGCGCCGCGACCAGCTCGCGGAGCTGGTGGCGCCCTGGCAGGGCCTGCCGCCGGTTGCCGCGCCACCCGGCACGCTGGAGCGCGCGGTGGCGGCCGCGCGCACCGCGGCCCCCGGGCATGAGCCCGCCTTCGTGGCCTACCCGCAGACGCCGTTCAGCAGCGGCCATCACTACGCCGTCTACCTGCGCGGCAGCACGCCCCTGACCCGACGCCTGCTGATCCCGGCGCTGGTCGAGGCGGAGAGCGGCGTGCTCACCGCCCTGCGCCCGGTGCCCTGGTACGGCACGGCGCTCCAGCTCTCGCAGCCGCTGCATTTCGGCGACTATGGCGGGCTGCCGCTGAAGGTGATCTGGGCGCTGCTCGACCTGGCGACCATCGCGGTGCTGGCCAGCGGCCCGGTCCTCTGGGTCAGGCGGCGCCGCGGGGCCCGCCGGGCGCCGCGGGCGGCGGCGGGGCATGCTGGGCAGGCCGCCCGGTGAGCCGGGTCTGGGACATGCCGGCGCTGCTGGGCGGGCTCAGCGCCATCGGGCTCGCCGCGGCGCTGCTGGGGGACGGGCCGTGGGACGCCGTCGCCTGGGTCACGCTCGGCCTGCCGGTCGCGGTCATGGCGCGGCACCTCCTGTGGCGACGGCGCGCCCCTCAGCGCCGCGTCGCCACCCGGTAGAGCGGCCGCCGCCCCTCGCGCAGCGCCTTCGCCTCATAGCGCGTGCCCGGCCAGCCTGGCGGCCGAGCGTCCGCCGGCGGGGCCAGGTCGAACAGCGCCGTTCCGGCGAACACCTCCGCCACCCAGGCCTGGTAGGTCGGGTCGTCGCTGGCGATCCGCCACTCCGCGCCGGGCCGCAGCGCGCGGGCCACCACCGGCAGCAGCGCGGGATGCACGAAGCGCCGCTTCGCATGCCGCGCCTTCGGCCAGGGATCGGGGAACATGAGATAGAGCCGGTCCAGCGATGCCTCCGGCAGCAGCCCGAGCAGGCGCCGCGCATCCTCCGGCCAGAGCCGGAGGTTGGGCGGCAGCGGAGCCGTCGCCTCCGCGCCCTCCGGCACCAGGCGGGACAGCAGCGAGCACAGCCCGTTCTCGAACACCTCGGAGGCGATCAGCCCGATGCCGGGATGCGCCGCGACCAGCGCCAGCGCGTGCTCGCCGCCGCCGAAGCCGACCTCCAGCCAGAGCTGCTCGACAGGTCCGCCGAAGGCGGCGCGCGGGTCGGCGGCCGCCGCGGCGGAAAGGCGGAGCCGCGGCAGCGTCTCCGCCAGCAGGCGCTGCTGGCGTGCGCGCAGGGGATGGCCGCGGCGGCGGCCATAAAGGCGGTCGGGGATGCCCGCCGCGGGCTTGTCGTCCGGGAGGGTCACGCGCGCCCTCTGCACGGCGCCGAGGGGATCGGCAAGGCGGATGCCGCTCAGCGGCAGAGCCGTCCGAGCACCCCGGTCAGCTCGTCCGGATCGTAGGGCTTGGCGAGCACCGGCACTTCGGCATGGCCCGGCGGCAGCCCGCTCGCGCCGTAGCCGGTGGCGATCACGAAGGGCAGGCCGCGCGCCGCCAGCGCATCGGCAACCGGCGTCGAGGTCTCGCCGGCCAGGTTGAGATCGAGCACCGCCGCATCCGGCGGCGCCTCGCGTTCCAGCAGCGCCAGGGCCTCGGCGACCGTCGCCGCGGGCCCCAGCACGGTGGCCCCGGCATCCAGCAACGCATCCTCCACGAGCATCGCCACCAGCGCCTCGTCCTCCACCACCAGGATTCGCCGCCCCTTGAGCAGGCTCATGTCTCGTCTCCGTCCCTGAGCGGCTGGAACCGCATCGTCGCCCGAAATCCTTCGGGCGGATAGTCGAGGATGACCTCGGAGCCGGGTCCGAGCTCGGTGCCCAGCCCCTGGCGCAGCAGCCGCGTGCCGAAGCCGATCGCCGCCGGCGGCGTCACGGCCGGCCCACCGATCTCCACCCACAGCACCTCAACGGCGCCCGCCGCATCACGCTCCCATGTCAAGGAGACCCGGCCCTCCGGCCCGCTCATCGCGCCGTGCTTCGCGGCGTTCGTCGCCATCTCGTGGATCGCCAGCGCAAGGCCGAGCGCCTGCCGCGGCGCCAGCCATACCGGCGGTCCGGCAACCGTGATGCGCTCCGCGGTATCCTCGGCATCGCGCCAGGGCGAGAGCGAGGCGGCGGCGACCTCCTGCAGCATGGCGCCGCGCCAGGTGCTGGCCGTGAGCAGATCGTGGCCGCGCGCCAGCGCCAGCAGCCGGGCCTGGAAATCGGCGACGAAGCTTGCATCGCCGGCCGCCATGGCGGCGCTCTCCGCGCCCGGATCCGGTGCCGCCTGGGCGCGACGCGCGCTGCGCTCGGTCTGCCGCGCCAGCGAGAGCACGGTGGCGAGGGTGTTCTTCACCCGGTGGTTCAGCTCGCCGATCAGCATGCGCTGGCGCTCGTCGGCCTCCTGGCGGCGGGTGATGTCGCGGGCGAAGCCGCCGACGCGGGCGCCCTGCACGCTGCCCTGGGTACCCCCTTGGGCACCCCCCTGGGCACCCCCCTGGGCACCCCCCTGGGCACCGCGCTCGCCGATGGCGAAGCTGGTCAGGCGCAGCCAGCGCCGCTGGCCGTCGGCCCGGTTGATCCGCACCTCCGCCTGCACCGTCTCGCCGGCGAGGATGCGCGGCAGCAGGTGGGCGACCTGCGGCGCATCCTGCGCGTCGATCCGCGCCGTCAGCGCCTCCAGCGTCGCCGGATCGGGCGGCGGCTCGCCCCAGAGCTCCTCATAGGCCGGGCTCAGATAGGTCAGCTCGCCCGTCCCGGGGTCGAGCATCCACAGCAGATCCGGGCTGGCCTCGCCGAAGCCGCGGAAGCGGGCTTCCGAGGCTGCCAGCGCCTCGGCAGCCTGCACCGCCGCCTGCCGCGCCGCCTGCCGCGCCGCCGCCTCCGCCAGCACCTGTCGCTCCAGCGCCTGGCGCGTCTCGATCAGCTCGGTCACGTCCGTCGCGGTGCCGATCCAGCGGCGGATCGCGCCATCGGCGCCATGCACCGGCAGGCCGCGTGCCACGAACCAGCGCCACTGCCCGTCGGCCCGGCGCAGCCGATACTCCGACTCATAGGACGTGCCCGCGGCGAGCGACGCGTGCCAGGCCTGCCCGGTGGCGCTGCGGTCCTCCGGGTGGATGGGCAGCTCGCCCAGCGCGGCGGGCGGCACGGGCTCGGTGCCGGTGAATTCGAAGTAGCGCGGGTTGACGTAGTCCACGCGGCCGGCGGCCGTGCAGGACCAGACGATCTGCGGCACCGCCTCGGCCAGCGCGCGGAAGCGCAGCTCGCTCTCGCGCAGTGCCGCCGCCGCCCGGCGCTCGGCCTCGATCTCGGTGATGGCGGCCACCGCGCCGGTGATGACCCCCTCGGCGTCACGGATCGGCGCGGCCAGCACGCGGACCCACACGAGGTGCCCGTCGGCGCGGCGGAAGCGGTACTCGTCCTGCACCGGGCCGGGCCCGCGCAGCGCGCGCGCCACCGCCCGGCCCTCCGGTGGCACCGGCCGGCCCTCGGCGTCGTACACGGGATAGGCGCCGTAGCCTTCGGTCGTCTCCGCCTGCACGGCGGGCACGGCCAGGATCTCCGCCATGCGGCGGTTGGTGAGCACGACGCGGCCCGAGGGCGCCTCGGCCAGCACCACCCCGACCGGGACGTGATCCAGCACCGCCTGCAGCCGCGCCTCGCTGTCGCGCAGCGCCTGCTCGGCCTGCCGCGCCGCCGTGACGTCGCGGAAGAACACGGTCAGCCCCTGCGCCGAGGGCACGGCGTCGGCTGCGAACCAGCGCAGGTCGTCCGGTCCGCCGCCGCCCGGGACCGGCGCCGTGACCGAGACCGGCGCGCCGGTGCGGAAGGCCCGCAGGAAGGCATCGGCGAAGGCGCTGCCCTGGCCGAGCGGCCAACCCTCCGCGCTGCCGCAGCTGGGCTCGGCCGCCCCATCGCGCCGCAGCAGGGTGCGCGCGCGGCCGTTGAGATAGATCGGGGTCAGCGCCTCGCTGAGCACGACCACGCAGTCGGTCGTACTCTCCAGCACCGCTTCCAGCCGGGCCGCCTGCGCGGCGATCTCATCCTCGCGCGCCCGCAGGTGCGCCGCGGCGGAGACCAGGGCGTGGCCGGCGGCGTCGATCTCCCGCACTCCGGAGGCAGGCGGCGGATCCGGCAGCGCCCGGCGCCCAACGGCGCTCGCGGCGGCTTCCAGGGCCCGCAGCGGCTGCGCGATGCGGCGTGCGCCCCAGAACGCGGTGGCAAGCGTCAGCCCGGCCAGCAGCGGCAGGCCAGCCACGACCACCGGCAGCATGGCGCGACGCAGCGCCCCGTCCACCGCATCGACCGGCACCCCGACCAGCACCGTCCAGGGCAGGCCATCGATCCGGCGCCAGGCGATCCGCACGGGGTCGCCCGCCCGCGTGCTGCCGGTGCCCCAGCCGCCGGCCTCGCCCTGCGGCGCGGCCCGCAGCACCGCCAGCGCGTCCGGATGGGCAGGCCGCCCGACGAAACGCTCCGGCTCCGGGAAGCGCGCCAGGATGACGTGCGCGCCGTCCAGCACGGAGGCGACCCAGCCTTCCGGCAGCCGGGCCCGCTGCAGGATGGCCGACCAGAACAGCACCGCATCGGTGCTCAGCACGAGCTGCGCCGGGTCCGTGCGCTCGTCGCTGATCGGCGCACGGAAGAGCAGCACCGGCCGGCCGCTCGCCGCGTCATGCGCAAGTGCCGGCAGCGCTCCTGCATCGTCGCCCTGCGGCATCGGCTCGAGCGTCACCGAGACGGCACCGCCGCCGTAGAGCAGGTCGAGCTGGCGGTCGAAGGCAGGCAGGTCGCCGGCGATCAGGGCTGGCGAGGTCGCCAGGGCGGCGAGGCTCGCCCGCATGGCGGCGAGCTCGCGCTCGACGCCCGTGGCGATGTCGCGCGCCATGCCCTGGCCGATGCCCAGCAGCCGCGCCCGTTCGATGCCGGCGAACCGCCAGGCGGCGTAGCCGGCCAGGCCCCAGGCCGGCAGCAGCGCCAGCAGGGCAAGCGCCACCAGGTGCACCCGCACGCCACGCGCCGGGCCGGTGCCGGCACGCCTGCTCCCGGGGATCGCCGCCGTCGCCCTTGTCAGGTTCCCGTCCACCGGCCGCGAGAACTCCTTCCGGCCCGGTCCGGACCTCCAGGAGGAATGGCTAGCCCCGGCCGGCCGGCCTGCCTGCTCACAAGGTCGTGCGAAGCCGGATCAGCCGGCGCCGCGCGCGGCCTGGATGGCGCGCCAGACCCGTTCCGGCGTCGCCGGCATGTCGATGTGGTCGATGCCAAACTCGCCCAGTGCATCGACCACCGCGTTCATCACCGCGGGCAGCGAGCCGGCGCAGCCCGCCTCGCCGCAGCCCTTGGCGCCGAGCGGGTTGGTGCGGCAGGGCGCGGGGCGGCTGACGAAGCCGAAGCCCGGCACGTCCGAGGCGCGCGGCAGGGCGTAGTCCTGGTAGCTGCCGGAGAGCAGCTGGCCATCCTCCGAATAGGCGACGTGCTCCATCAGCGCCTGGCCGATGCCCTGCACGATGCCGCCATGCGCCTGGCCCTCGACCAGCAGCGGGTTCACGATGACGCCGAAGTCATTGACCGCCATGTAGCGCACCACCTCGGTGATGCCGGTGTCGGGGTCGATCTCCACCTCGCAGACGTGGCAGCCATTGGGAAAGGCCATCGGCGCCTGGTCGAAGACGTGGCGCACGTCCAGCGTGTGCGGGATGTCGCCGGGCAGGCGGTCCCGCTCGGCGCGCAGCTTCGCCGCAAGTTCCATGATGCCGATGGCGCGGTCGGTGCCGGCGATGACGAAGCGCCCAAGCCCGGTGGCCGGGTCGCGCTCGAACTCGATGTCGGCGGCGGCGGCTTCCAGCAGGTGCGCGGCCGCCGGCCGGCCGCGCTCGATGACCAGCGCCGCGGCTTCGACGATGGCGGCGCCCGAGGCCATGATGGACTTCGAGCCGCCGGTGCCGCCGCCGGCGACCAGGCGGTCGCTGTCGCCCTGCACGATGCGGATGGCGTCGAAGGGCACGCCGAGGGACTGGTGCAGCACCTGGGCGAAGGGCGTCCAGTGGCCCTGGCCGTAGTCCAGCGTGCCGGTGACGATGGTGACGGTGCCGTCGGGCTCGAAGATGATCTCGCCCTGCTCCTTCACCGGCGGTGCGGTGCATTCGAGGAAATTGCCGATCCCCCGCCCGCGCAGCCGGCCGCGGGCGCGGCTCTCCGCCCGGCGCGCCGCGAAGCCGTCCCAGTCGGCGGCCGCCAGCGCCTCCTCCAGCAGGGCGGAGAAGTCGCCGCTGTCGTAGACGCTGCCCGAGGCGGCGCTGAAGGGGAGCTGGTCCGGCCGGATGTGGTTGATGCGGCGCAGCTCGATGGCGCTGCGCCCGGTTTCCCGCGCCGCCTGCTCGATGAGGCGTTCGAAGAACAGGTTGCCCTCCGGCCGGCCGGCGCCGCGATAGGCGGAGACCGGCGTCGTGTTGGTGAGCACGCATTTCGTGCTCACCTGCAACAGCGGCGTCGCGTAGTTGGACTGCAGGTTCTTCGCGAAATTGCCGGTGCCCATCAGCGGCGCGACGGTGGCCAGGTAGCCGCCCATGTTGGCGAAGCAGGTGAGCCGCACCGCCAGCGCACGGCCCTCGGCATCCAGCGCCAGCTCCGCGGTTACCTCGTGGTCGCGGCCATGCTGGTCCGAGAGGAAGGAGCCGGTGCGGTCGTCCGTCCACTTCACCGGCCGCCCCAGCAGCTTCGCGGCATGCAGCAGGCAGAGGTACTCCGGATAGGCGCTGGCCTTCATGCCGAAGCTGCCGCCCACGTTGCCGGTGAGGATCCGCACCCGGTCGAGCGGCACCTTCAGGATGTCGTTGGCCATCTGCGCGCGCAGGCCGAAGACGCCCTGGCTGCCGACATGCAGCGTGTAGCGGCCGGACGCCGCATCGTATTCGCCGATGGCGCTGCGCGGCTCCATGGCGCAGACGACGACGCGGTTGTTGCGGATCGCGAGCTTCGTGACGTGGGCGGCGCGGGCGAAGGCCTCGTCCAGCTTCGCCGCGTCGCCGAACTGGAAGTCCAGCACCAGGTTGCCGGGGATGTGGTCATACAGTTGCGGCGCGTCCGGCGCGGCGGCGGCGGACGCTTCGGTCACCGCCGGAAGCGGGTCGATGTCGAGGGCCACCGCCTCCGCGCCGTCGCGCGCCGCGGCGCGCGTCTCGGCGACGACGAAGGCCACCGGGTCGCCGACGAAGCGCACCTTGTCCATGGCGAGGGACGGGCGCTCCACGTTCCGCAGCGGCGAGCCGTCCCGGTTCTTCAGCGGCAGCACGCAGCGCATGACGCCGTAGCCATGGCCCTCGAGGTCGGCGCCGGTGAAGACGCCGACGACGCCCGGGACCTGCCGCGCCGCCTCTGTGTCGATGCCGCGGATCACGCCGTGCGCGTAGGGGCTGCGCACCATCACGGCCCAGAGCTGGCCGGGCAGGGCGAGGTCGTCGGTGTAGCGGCCGCCGCCCTGCAGCAGGACAGGGTCCTCCTGGCGCGGCACGGGCTGGCCGATGCCGAACTTCAAGCGGGTGGGATCCGGCATGGTGGTGTCGGGCATGGTGCGCTCTCGGATGGGCGTGGGGGCTGGACCCTGCGGTCCACGATGCTGGGAGGTGGGGAGATGGCGGCCGCCGCGCCAGTCCCGGCCGCCCGGCGCCGGCCCATGTCACGACGTTGACACCCCGAATCGCGCCGCATAGGCGGGACGGATGCAGATCTATTTCGTCGCGCTGCTGATCCTCTCCGCCGCCGCGGTGATCGAGGTGCGGTGCAGCACGCCGGGGCTGCGGCCGGAGGCGGAGGCAGCGGACCGCGCCTTCAGGATCATGGGCCGCTCCGCGTTCGCCTTCTGGCTGGTGCTGCTCGGCTGGGGCTTCCTCAACCTGGCCTGGTGGCAGCCGGTCGGCGGGATCATCGGCTCGCTCGCGCTGAACGCGCTGGTGGTGCAGAACGGCGCCCGGCCGTCCTGGCCGGGGATCTCCATGGGGCTCGCGCTGGTCGGGCTGTTCCTGACGGCGGTGGTGCTGACGCGATAGCGGGGCGCCTCAAGCCGGACGGTGCAGCTTCGCCGCGGATTTCGCCTGCAGCGCATCGAAGTCGAGGCCGGGCGCCATCTCCCGCACCACGAAGCCCTGGCCCTGCACCACGTCCAGCACCGCCAGGTTGGTGTAGACGCGCGTGACGCAGCGCAGCCCGGTGAGCGGGTAGGAGCACCGCTCGACCAGCTTGGAGCGGCCGTCCTTCGTGGTGTGCTCCATGATCACCCAGAGCCGCCTGGCGCCGGCGGCGAGGTCCATGGCGCCGCCGACCGCGGGGGCGGTGTCGTTCTCGCTGGTCGCCCAGTTCGCCAGGTCGCCATTCTCCGCCACTTCGAAGGCGCCGAGCACGCAGAGGTCGATGTGCCCGCCGCGGATCATGGCGAAGCTGTCGGCATGGCCGACGAAGGAGGCGCCCTTGGCCAGGGTGATCAGCTGCTTGCCGGCGTTGATCAGCCAGGGGTCCTCATTCTCCTTGGACGGCGCGGGGCCCATGCCGACGACGCCGTTCTCCGACTGGAACACCACCTCCCGCGTCTCCGGCACGTGGTTGGCGACCATGGTCGGGATGCCGATGCCGAGGTTGACGCACCAGCCTTCGGGGATGTCGTCGGCGGCCTTGCGGGCCATCTGGTCGCGAGTGAAGGGCTGCATGGTTCCGTCTCCTCGTCCCGAGCCTAGACCCACGGCGCGCCGCGATCCACCTGCACCACCCGGTCCACGAAGACGCCGGGTGTGCCGACCATGTGCGGGTGCAGGTCGCCGAGCTCGCGCAGGTGCTGCACCTGGGCGATGGTGAGGTCCGCCCCCGTCGCCATCACAGGGTTGAAGTTGGCGCCCGACCCCCGATAGACGAGGTTGCCCCAGCGGTCGGCCTCCCAGGCCTCGATCAGCGCGACGTCGCCCTTCAGCCAGGTCTCCATCACGTAGGTGCGGCCGTCGATCTCGCGGGTCTCCTTGCCCTGGGCGAGCTTGGTGCCGGCGGCGGTCGCCGTGAAGAAGGCGGGGATGCCGGCGCCGGCGGCGCGAATGCGCTCGGCCAGCGTGCCCTGGGGGACGAGTTCCAGCTCGATCCTGCCCTCGCGGTACAGGGTCTCGAACACCACCGGGTCGGAGGAACGCGGGAAGGAGCAGACGATCTTCCGCACCCGGCCGAGATCCATCAGCTTCGCCACGCCGACGCGCCCCGTGCCGGCATTGTTCAGCACGCAGGTGAGGTCCCTGGCCCCCTGCTCGATCAGCCCCTCGATCAGCGCGTCGGGCTGGCCGACGCTGCCGAAGCCGCCGATCAGCACGACGGAGCCGTCCTTGATGCCGGCCAGCGCATCGGCGATGGACTGCACGATCTTGTTGATCATCAATCATCCCCCCGGGAGGCTTCTGCACCTAACCGGAGCGGCCGCACCGGTCCAGGGGGCGGAACAGGCGCCGCCGCCCTCCGTTACCGATGCGCCGCGCGCGGCCCGGGCCGCGGGCGCCGGACGCCGCCCGCCATGCCCCGCCTGCTGCTGATCATCGCCCTGCTGCTGCCGGCCGCCTGCGCCATGCCGGCACCCAGCGCGCATGATCGCGCCGCCGTAACCGGCCGCATTTGGGTGGTGACCGGCGCCTCCTCCGGCATCGGCCGCGGGGTGGCGGAGCGCGCGGGGGCGCTGGGCGCCCGGGTGGTGCTCGCCGCGCGCCGCGCCGAGGCGCTGGAGGAGGTGGCCGCCGTGGTCCGCGCCGCCGGCGGCGAGGCGCTGGTCGTCCCCACCGACGTGGCCCATCCGGACGCCGTCGAGGCCCTGGCCGCGGCGGCGGAGGGTCGCTTCGGGCGCATCGATGTCTGGTTCAACAACGCGGGCGTCGCGCCGATCGGCCGGTTCGAGGACATCCCGCCCGCGCACCACGCGCGCACGGTGGAGGTCAACCTCAACGGCGTGATCTTCGGCAGCCATGCCGCGCTGCGCCGCTTCCGCGCGCAGGGCTTCGGCACGCTGCTCAACATGGCCTCCGTCGAGGGCCGCGTGCCGCTGGCCTACCATGCGTCCTACGCCGCGACGAAGCACGGCATCATCGGCCTCGATGGCGCGCTGCGGCAGGAGCTGCGGCTGGGCGGCCTCGATCGCGTGCGCCTGGTGACCATCATGCCCTGGGCGGTGGACACGCCGTTCTGGGCGAATGCCGGCGTGCACATGGGCCGGGCGCCGCGCGCCCCGGCGATGGACCCGGCCCGCGACGTCGCGGACGCGATCGTCTGGGCCGCGATCCACGCGCCCTCCGGCGAGTTCCCGGTGGGATTCAAGGCGGGCGCCGCGGTGCTCGGCGCGCAGCTCGCGCCGGGGCTGACGAACCGGATCGCCGCCGACGCGATCCACCGCATGCAGATGCAGCAGGCGCCGCCCGTGCCCGACAGGCCAGGGAACCTCTTCGCCCCGAGCCCGGCGCCACCGACCGTGGAGGGCGGGTTCCGCGCGCGGTGACGCGGCCCGCGCGCCCCTCAGCCGCCCCGCATCAGGTCGTTCAGCCGCAGCGGCGGCACCGCGGCGAAGCGCGGCAGGTCGCCGGCCACCAGCGCCCGGCCGAGGTCGTGCGCCGCGGCATAGGCGGCGCGGGCAAGCTGCCCGCCGACGCTGACGCGCCGCACGCCGAGCGCCGCCAGCTCCGCCATCGGCACCAGCCCGCTGCGCGGCCCGAGCAGCACGTTCACCGGCTTCGGCGCCACCGCCTTCACCACCCTGGCGATCGCATCGAGGTCGGGCAGCGCCGGCGCGTAGAGGCAATCGGCCCCCGCCTCGGCGAAGGCCACCAGGCGGCGCACCGTGTCGTCGAGGTCGGGGCGGCCGTGCAGGAAATTCTCCGTCCGCGCCGTCAGCACGAATCGGTGCGGCAGCGCGCGGGCGGCGCGCACCGCCGCGGCGATGCGCGCCACGGCATGGTCGAAGTCGTGGATCGGCGCGGCGGCATCGCGCGTGGTGTCCTCGATGGTGCAGCCGACCAGGCCGGCGGCGGCGGCCTCGCGCACCGTCAGCGCGCAATCCTCGGGGGCGGGGCCGAAGCCGTCCTCGAGGTCGGCGGAGACCGGCAGCGTGGTCTCGGCGATGATGACCCTGGCGTTCTCCAGCGATTCCGCGCGGCTCATCGCGCTGTCGCGCTTGCCCAGCATCCAGGCGGCGCCGGCCGAGGTGGTGGCCAGCGCGCTCGCGCCAAGCCCGGCCAGGAGGCGCGCGCTGCCGGCGTCCCAGGCATTGGGCAGGGCGAAGCAGCCGCGCTCATGCAGCGCGGCGAAGGCCTCGGCGCGTTCGGCCACGGTCATGGCGGCGTCCTCCTCATGCGGTGGTCATCATGCCGTGGCCCGCCGCGCGCCGTTTCGCCGCGCGGCAAAATCTGCCGTCAGGCGAAGCGGAAGCGCCCGTTGCTGACCACCACCTTGTCGCGCTCCACCACCCGGGCACGGAAGGCGGCGCCGCCGGCTTCCTTCCAGATCTCCGTGCGGATCGTCTCCCCGGGATAGACCGGCGAGGTGAAGCGCAGGTCCATGCCCCCGAAGCGCGCCGTGTCGTAGTCGCAGAGCGCGCGCAGCAGCGCGTGGCAGACCGTGCCGAAGGTGCAGAGCCCGTGCAGGATCGGCCGCGGGAAGCCGGCCGCCCTGGCGATCGCCGGGTCGATGTGCAGCGGGTTGAGGTCGGCGTTCAGCCGATACACCGCCGCCTGCTCGGGCCGCGTATGCAGGTCCAGCACGATCTCCGGCGTGCCCGTCGGCTCCGGATGCGGCTGCTTCACCGGGCCGGTCGGGCCGCCGAAGCCGCCATTGCCGCGCATGAAGGAGGTGGAGGTCAGCGTCGCCAGCGTCTCGCCGGTCCGCTCGTCGATGACGTTGCGCTCGGAATACATCAGCGCGCCCTTGCCCTCGCCGCGATCGACGAGGCCGGTGATGCGGGAGCGGCCGATGATCGTGCCCTCGGTCGGCAGCGGCCGGTGCAGCACCAGCCCCTGCTCGCCGTGCAGGATCTGCTTCCAGTCGATGCCGGTGTCCGGGTTGCGCGACCAGAAGCCCGGCGCGCCCATCACCACGGGCATGGAGGGCATCACCTTCAGCCGCGGCTCATAGACGAAGTCGAGCTGCTTCTCGTCCATCGGATCCTGAGCGAGGCCGATGGAGAAATTGTACAGCGCCACGTCCTGCCAGCGCAGCGTCTGCCGCACCTCCGGGATCGGGTAGTTCATCAGGTGGTCGTAGTTGATCGGCATGTCAGCTTCCCCCGTCGAGTTCGATCACCGCATCCGCGGCGTAGCAGCCCTGCCCCTGCGGCAGCACCAGCATCGGGTTCACGTCGATCGAGGCGAGCCGCGGCCCTGCCGCCACGGCGAAGGCCGAGAGCGCCGAGAGCGCCCGTGCCAGCGCCGCCACGTCCGCGCGCGGCCGCCCGCGCGCACCGTCCAGCAGCGCGAAGCCCTTCAGGCTGCGGATCATGCGCTCCGCCTGCGCCGCGTCGAAGGGGCAGCGGCGCAGGCAGACATCCTTCAGGATCTCGATGAAGATGCCGCCCAGGCCCACCATCGCCACCGGCCCGAAGACCGGGTCGCGGACGATGCCCATTGCCATCTCGACGGCGCCCTTGATCTGCTTGGCCACCAGCACGCCCTCGATGCGCGCATCCGGTGCGCGGTGCCGCGCGCGCTCCAGCAGCGTGGCGAAGCCGGCACGCACCGCGGCGGCGTCGGCCACGTCCAGCAGCACGCCGCCGATCTCGCTCTTGTGCAGGATGTCGGGCGAGAGGATCTTCAGCACCACGGGGTAGCCGATCCCCTCCGCGGCGGCGACCGCGGCCTCGGCGTCCGGGCAGGCATGCTCCGGCACCGCCGGCACGCCGGCCTCGGCCAGCAGCGCCTTCGCCACGGCCTCGGACGGGGTCGTCGCCGGCAGCGTGACGGCGGGCAGCGGCACCGTCTCCGCCGGCTGCCCGGCCCGCTCGAAGGCCGCGCCGAAGCGGAACATCGCGCCGATCGCGTTCACCGCGCGCGACGGATCCTCGAAGCAGATCCAGCCATCCGCCTCGTACTCGCGCACCTTCTGCGGCGCCAGCATGGACATCACCCAGAGCCGGTCCGGGTAGTCCGCGCGCACCTCGCGCATCATCGGCTGCAGCTTCGGCCCCGTCGTCGTGCCGCCCGCCACCTGCGACCAGAAGGCAAGGATCGCCGGGTAGCCGCCATCCTTCGCCACGCTCTCGGTGAAGGTGCGGATCAGCGACAGCTCGTTCGTCACCTGCGCCGTGCAGTCCACCGGATTGCGCGGCGCGCAGAACGGGATCAGCGCGCGCAGCCGCGCCTGCGCCTCCTCCGGCATCGGCGGCATCTCGACGCCGGCCTCGGCGGCGGCGTCCGAGATCAGCACGCCGGCGCCGCCCGAGACGGTCAATACGCCGAGCGCATTGCGCGCCGGGTAGATGCGCCTGGTCGCCGCATAGGCGATGTCCAGCATCTCCTCCGTCGTGCGCGCGCGCACGACGCCGAACTCGTCCAGCACCGCCTGCGTCACCGTGTCGTCGCCGGCAATCGAGGCGGTGTGCGACTTCGCCGCCTGGCCGCCGAGCGCCGAGCGGCCGACCTTCATCATCACGATCGGCTTGCGGTTGCGCCGCGCGAGATCGAGCGCCGCGAGGAAGGTCGCGCTCTCGCGGATCCCCTCGGCATAGGCGCAGATCACGTCCACCTCGGGCGCCTGCGCCATCCAGCCGATCACCTCGCCGAGCGATACGTCGGCCTCGTTGCCGGTGGTGATGCAGACATTGGTGCCGAGGCCCCGATCCAGCGCCGCGGCGAACACGTGCGTGCCATAGGCGCCCGACTGCGAGGCGATGCCGACCCGCCCCGGGATCGGCCAGCCCTTCTCGAAGCTGGCGGAGAAGGTCGCGTAGAAGGACACCGGCGCGTTGAACAGGCCGAGGCAGTTCGGCCCCAGCAGCCGCACGCCGTGCTTCCTCGCCGCCGCGGTCAGCCGCGCCTGCGCCGCCTCCCCCGCCGCGTCCACCTCGGCGAAGCCGGCGGTGAAGCAGATGACGGCGCGGCAGCCCTTGGCGCCAAGGTCGTCCACCGCCTGGATGGCGAGTTCCACCGGCACCGCGATGATGGCGACGTCGGGCGCGGCCGGCAGTTCCGCGACCGAGGCGAAGGCGCGCAGCCCCTGCACCGTCGAACGGCGCGGGTTCACCGGCCAGAGATCACCCTTGAACGTCTGGCCCATCATGTACGCGATGGGCCGCCCGCCGATGCGCGCCGGCTCGTCCGAGGCCCCGATCACCGCCACGGAACGAGGCCGGACCAGCGCGTCGAGCCTTGCGAAGTCGTAGGTGGCGGCCGGCGGCGCGGCAGGCGGCATGGACGTCTCTCCCCTTGGCTGCCGCAAGCCTGAGGGAGGCACGCCGGCTCGGCAAGGGGCGGCAGGCCGTTCGGCGGCCCTGGCGCGCCGCGCGGACGCCGCCGCCCGGGCTACTCCGCCTCGGCCTTCTTGGTCTCGCTGCGCCGCGGCGCGCGAGTGGCATTGGCTTCGAAGGCAACCGGGTGCCAGACCGGCCGGCCACCATCGGTTGCCATCGCCCAGGTCTGGCCCGAATGGGTGTTCACCAGAACGACGTTCTCGCCCGACGCAACCACGGCATAGGTCGGCGCGGCGGCCGAGCTGGACGGCTCCTTGCGATCGACGCGTTCCGGGCGGCCGGCACGCCGTTCCTTCCTGGTATCGCTCATGCATCACATCCCTGCGGTGAGGGCCCCGGCGGGCGG
Source organism: Acetobacteraceae bacterium (assembly GCA_019750465.1). Taxonomy (GTDB): domain Bacteria; phylum Pseudomonadota; class Alphaproteobacteria; order Acetobacterales; family Acetobacteraceae; genus JAIEOP01. The sequence continues at coordinate 21,217 of JAIEOP010000404.1, forward strand.
GCGGCGCCTGGGCCGCGCGCGGCGGGGCGCCGCGCAGCCGAGCCACGCGGCGGCCGCACCATGGCTGCAATCGCCGGCGAAGTCCATCCGCCAGCGACACGCTTCCCGCGACACGTCTGTTGCAAGTCCACCGGCACCAGATCCTGACACCGGGACTGCGCCGAGGTGAGGCCGGCGCGAGGCGCGGAGCGCCGTCCCGGTGCCGCGCCCGCGGTCAGCGCGCGCCGACCCGTCCGCTTGGCGGCTGGGTCCAGTTCTGCTCGCGGAACAGGTCGATCCGCCCGCCGGTGGAGATCGTGCCCGACGGCCAGCGCCAGTCGCCCACCGTCGAGTCGGGCACGCCCGAGACGTCGCCGCCGGGCGTGACCGCGCCGCAGCCGAACATCCCGATCAGCAGCGGAACCAGCAGTGCGACTCGCAGCATGGGGTGCCCTCCCGCCAACGGTCTGGCGGCACGCGATGGGGAAGTCCACCCGTCCACGCATTGGCCGCCGCCGGCGCGGCAGGATGCGCTATTGCAGATCCACCCGCGCCAGGTCGACGAACCAGCTCTGCGGACTGACGAAGTTGCGCACACGGCGCGACATCGCCCGAGGGTTCAGGTCGTGCACGATCCACAGCCAGGGCGGGTTGTCCACCAGCCGCTCATGCGCGGTGCGCAGCAGCGCGGCGATCCTCGCCGGATCGCGCTCCTGCTCCAGCGCGGCGAAGGCAGCGTCGAACCCCTCGTCCCGCCAATGGCCGGCATTCGATCCGCGCGGCGTGAAATTGGGCGAGTAGAACCAGCGGCCCATCTGCGACGCGTCGGAGGACACCAGGCTGATGTTCAGGGCGTCGGCGTTCAGCCATTGCGGCTGCGTCGGCTCGGCGCGCAGCCCGCCGAGCAGGGTGTTCCACTCCACCACCTCGAGGTTCACCCGCACGCCGCAGTTCTGCTGCAGCGCCTGCTGCAGGAACTCATTCATCGGCAGCGGCAGCATCTGGCCCGAGCCGCTGGTGGAGATGCCGACGCGGATGGCGAGCGGCCGCTGCGCATTGTAGCCGGCTTCGGCCAGCAGCGCCCGGCCGCGCGCCGCATCCAGCCGGTAGCGGTTCTGCGGGTTGCCGAAATTCGGGTCATTCGCCTTGAAGTAGCCGACCGAGGGCTCCGCCGTGTTGTTCAGCAGGGCCACCATCTCGGCGCGGTCGAAGCAGTAGTTCAGCGCCTGGCGGACGCGCACGTCCCCGACCGGGCTGCCGGGCTTGCCGGCGGCGAAGACCCAGGGCCAGACATGCGGGTAGCTGCCGGTCACAACCTGGAAGCCGGCCTGACGGAGCGAGGGGATGGCGTCGGGCGGCGGCACCTCGATCCAGTCCACCTGGTTGCCGCGCAGGGCGGCGAGGCGGGTATTCGCCTCCGGCGTCGGCACCAGGGCGATGCGGTCGACCTGCGCCCGGCCGTTGGCGTCCCAGTAGGCGTCGTTGCGGCTGAGTTCGGCAAGCTGGCGCGGCACGAAGCGGGAGAGGCGGAAGGGTCCGGTGCCCGCCGGCGGCAGCGCGGCGACGCGCGCCCAGTCCCGCCCGCCCTGCTCGAAGCTGCCCGGCGAGGTCTGCAGGATGTAGACCGCGAGGTAGGGCCAGTAGGAGACCGGCCGCGTGGTCTCCATCTCCACCGTGAAGTCATCGACCTTGCGGTACGACGCCAGGACCGGGATGCGCCCGCGGGTGATGGCGCTGCCGGCGGCGTCGAACTGCGGGCTGTCATTCCGGAAGAAGCGATCGAGGTTCCAGATCACCGCATCGGCGTTGAACGGCGTGCCGTCATGAAACTGCACGCCGCGGCGCAGGAAGAAGCGCCAGGTCTTCGGGGCCTGGGCATCCTGCTCCCATCTTTCGGCCAGGGCGGGGCGCAGGCCGGCGGGCTTCGAGGGGTCCGAGAGGTCCCAGCCCACCAACGCCTCGAACACCGGATATCCGAGGAAGCGCATGCCCTCGAAGCCGTTGTTCGGCATGCCGGTGGTGGTCGGCACGTCGGTCGCCGTCATGGCGATGCGCAGCACCTTCGGCGCCGGTTGCGCCTGGGCCGGCTGGCTGGACGCCGCCATCAGCCCGGTGGCCAACAGCCCGGTGGCCAGCCCGCCCCCGAGCGCCACCGCGACCGCCCACGGCGTCGTGTTCCGGGCCATGTCATTCCGCTCCCAGCCATTCCCTGCGCTGCACCATAGGCCGGCGAGACACGGATCGGCCAGGGGGAGCATCGGGGCACTCCCGGCACAAGGACCAACGACCGAATCAGGAACCCAGACGAAGCCGCCCAGCATGCGTGACAATGCTACATTTTTAAACATTTTCTGCTTTGCGCCGGAACGAAGTTGGGCTACGGTCGAAACGGCTGGTAACCGTTCGGCAATCGGTCGCCAAAACCATGTCCGCGCCCCGCGGGGCTGTGAAGGAGCTGAGCCGTGGCAAGCCTCACTTCCCCGACCTTTTCCGGCACGCCCGGCAACGACACCTGGGTTGGCGATTCCACCGATGAGGCCGCGACCGGCGTCGGCGGCAACGACACGCTGTCCGGCGCGGCCGGGAACGATACGATCTCGGGTGGCCAGGATGATGACGACCTGCGCGGCGGCACCGGCGATGACAGTCTCGGCGGCAACGGGGGCAACGACACCCTGAGCGCCGGGGAGGGCGACGACTTCGCCTTCGGCGGCCCCGGCGACGACCTGCTGATGGGCGGCCTGGGCGCCGACTGGCTTGATGGCGAGACCGGCAACGACACGATCAGCGGCGACGCGGGCAGCGACACGATCTTCGGCGGCACCGGGTCCGACCAGCTGTCGGGTGGCGTGGACAGCGATTCGATCCGGGGCGGCCTCGACAACGACACGCTGAACGGCGGCTCCGGCGACGATGTGCTGAACGGCGACCAGGGCAATGACCTCCTGGACGGCGACGTCGGCGACGATTCGCTGGAGGGCGGTGTCGGCGACGACACCCTCATGGGGGCGCTCGGCAACGACACCCTGCTCGGCGGCCAGGGCGACGACCTGCTGAATGGCGGCCTCGAAGACGACGAGTTGCGCGGCGGGATCGGCAACGACACGCTGATCGGCGGCCTCGGGAACGACGTGCTGAAGGGCGGCGCCGGCAGCGACCTCCTGCAGGGCGCACGCGGCAACGACACGCTGATCGGCGGTGCGGACGACGACATCTTCCGCTTCAACGTCACGGCCGAGCGCGGCGATGTCGACGTCATCACCGACTTCGAGGGCGCCGGCGCCGTGGGCGGCGACCAGGTGGTGCTCGCCACGGGCGTGCTCGCCTTCACCTTCAGCGTCACCTTCGGCGATTTCGGCGGCAACCCTGCCACCGACACCATGGTCACGGTGACCGCCGAGGCCACCACCTTCACCCTGCTGGTGCTCGGCGCTGCGCTCACCGACCCGGGCGACATCCTGTTCGCCTGACGCGCCTCCGGCCTCTGCGCGGTTGCGGCGGCGTCCGGCATCACGCGGGGCCGTGCAACCTCCGCCGCTCCAGCGCGGCATAGACATCGCCGCTGTTCGCCGCCGCGGGCAGCGCCGCGATCCAGCGCGCCATCGCCGCAGCGTCCAGCGGCACCGCATGCGCGAAGACCATGCTCTCGCCAAGGCAGGCGTTGAAGGCGGGATAGCCGAGCGCCGCCAGCCGCTCAAGGCAGGCCAGCGCCACGTCGCGCTGGATGGTGGTGAACTCGAAGGACAGGGTTCGCGGTGCCGCATTCAGCGCGGCCAGCGCCGCCGCCTCGAACCCCTCCACGTCGATCTTCACGAAGTCGGGCATGCCATGCGCGGCAATCAGCGCATCGAGAGTCGTCATCGGCAGGCGAAGCGCCGCGTCCCAGCGCTGGTCCTCCCAACCCGGCGCACCGGACGCGGCGGCGATGAACCCGGCGCTGGCGGTGGCGACCGTGGGATTCGCCGTGTTGAGCCGCAGCTCCGCCTCGCCCGCCGCGGCACCCACCAGCGCCGCGACGCGCACCACGCCCGCATCGCGCCCGAACAGCAGCCGCAGCAGGCGCGCCAGCCGCGGCTGCGGCTCCACCGCGACGACGCGCGCGCCGAGGCGGCGGAAGCTCGCCGTGCGGTCGCCGACATGCGCGCCGACGTCGAACGCCAGCTCGCCCGCCGCCAGGAAGCGCCGGTGGAAGGCATCGAGCGCCGCGGCGCGACCGGGCGCGTAGTAGATGCGCAGGCTGCGGCCGATGGCGCGCGCCGTTGTCACGACGCGGCGAAGATGATGGCGGCGCCGCCGGCCTGCTCGGGCGGCACCATCACCCCGCCGGGCACCTCAGCCGGCGCAATGCCCTCGCGCGCCAGGATCGCGCGGATCGCCGCGTTGCCGTCCGATGTCCGCACCACCATGCCCGCGATGAAGGGCAGCGCGGGAATCGCCACGCTTGGCAGCACCCGCGGCAGCGTCGCGGGCTCGAGGATGCGCACGGCGGTGCGCAGCACGGGCGCATCCGGGCCCGCCGCGCCGGCGGCGCCAGGCAGCTCCAGCAGGACGCCGCCGGCGGGATCGGGCACCAGCGGAAGTCCGGCGAGGCGCGAGAAGCGCGCCGCGCTCTCCGCCGCCGGATCGTTGACCAGGATCACCTCGGTCAGCGCATCGGCGGCGTTGGCATGGCCCATCCAGCGCGCATCCCAGACCAGCTCCGCCGAGAGGTGGCGGATCAGCTGCAGCCGCCCCTCCGGCGCGTCGGGCAGCGGCAGGCGCGCGAAATGCGCGACCGGCCCGCCCGGCTCCACCGCACGCTGCAGCCGCGACACGCCGGGGATGGGCACGCCGGCGGCGTGCAGGCGCGCGAGGTTTGCCTCCTCGTCCTGCATCGCAAGGGCGACGATGTGCAGCCCGCCATAGCGCGCGGTGAAGCGGTCCACGCCGTTCGCGTGCAACGCCGGATCCAGCAGGCCGAGCAGCTCGATGTAGCCATGGCGCAGGAAGGCGCAGCGGTTGCCGCTGCCGAAGGTCTCCACCGGTCCGCCCGGCCGCAGCGGCCCGGACTGGCGCGACAGCGGCGAGAGCGCGAAGCCGAGGCGCTCATAGGCGGCGACCAGCGGCGGCAGGTTGCGCGCCACCACAGCCACGTGATCGAGGGCGACGGCGGTGCTCATCGCGCCGCGCCCGGCGGGTTCTCGTACTTGTCGAGCAGCCAGGACGCGGGCTCGGCCGCGGCCTCGGCATACCAGCGCGCCATCAACGGGTGGGTGCGCACGGCGGTGCAATAGCCTTGCGTATCGGCGGCGATCTCCGGCTGCCAGGTAAGGAAGCGCGTGACCACCGGCGCGTACATCGCGTCCGCCAGCCCGAACTCCGCGCCGAACAGGAGGGGTCCGCCGCTCGCGGCACGCGCCTCGCGCCAGATCGCCTCGATGCGGGCGATGTCGGCGAGGCTTTCGGCGTTGCGGCCGCCGCCGGGGAACTCCCGGCCGAGGTTCATCGGCATCGCCTGGCGCAGGCCACGAAAGCCCGCATGCATCTCGGCGGCGATGGCGCGCGCATGGGCGCGCAGCACGCGGTCCGCGGGCCAGAGGCCGGGCGCGATCTCCGCGCAGTACTCGGCGACGGCGAGGCTCTCCCAGATGCGCGCGCCGCGGTGTTCCAGGTAGGGCACCAGCCCGGCCGGCGTCGCCGCGCGGACCGCCGGCGTCGGGGCGCCGCCACCGACATCCTCGAGGCGGATCACCACCTCCTCGACATCGAGGCCGGCGAGCCGCACGGCGAGCCAGCCACGCAGGCTCCAGGAGGAGTAGCGCTTGTTGCCGATGAACAGGCGGCCCTCCGGACGGATTTCGGGCATGACACTCGCTCTCCGATGCGCGGCCGCCCTTCTGCCATGGCCGGGACGCCGGGGAAACGCCCGGCGTCCGGCTTGTGGTCCGGCGCGTCGCGGTGTTCCCTGGGCGCCCGCTGTCGGAGCCCCATGATGACCGCCCCTCCCCTGCACGCCCGCCGCGCCGGGGCCGCCTAGGCCATGGCGCGACCGGCGATGCCCGCGCTCTCCGCCGCCGTGCTGCTGGGCCTTGGCCGCGGTGCCGGCGATGCCGCGACGCGCCGCCTCAGCGTGCTGGTGGCCGAGGCCGATCCGGCGCGGCGCGAGATGCTGCGCGCCGCGCTGGCGGCGGACGGCGAGCAGGCGCGTTGCGTCGCCACCTGGGAGGCTCTGCTGGGCGAGCTTTCCCGCAATGCCGTCGATGCGGTGCTGCTCTCGCTGGAACTGCCGCATGCTGGCGGGTTGGCAGCCGCGCGGACGCTGCGGGCCTGGCCGGCGCCGGTCCGCGCGCTGCCGCTGCTGGGGCTGCATGGCGGTCGCACGCGGGTGCAGGAGAGGGACTGGCGCGATGCCGGCTTCGATGCGCTGCTGGCCTGGCCAGGCTGCCTGGACGGGGTGCCGGCGCTGGTGCGGCAGCAGGTGGTGCGCCTGACCCCGGCGGAGCCGCTGGATGCGCCACACCGCGCGGAGCTTCGGGCCGAGCTGGGGCCGGAGGCGCTGGCGGCGCGCGACCTGGCGGCGCTGCGCGAGGCGCGCGCCCTGCTCGCGCG